>JACQZL010000288.1 GCA_016213865.1 Candidatus Rifleibacteriota bacterium | reverse complement strand
GGCGCAGTGCGGCTTCCCGAGCGTTCAGGGACGCTCCCCCTTCCTGCCCGTCAGTACTTGAAGACCTCGGTCTCGGAGTTGATCAGTCGTTCTTGTTCCGGAGCGATTGTCGCCTCCGTCACGGGCATATCCAGTTTCGGCACGAGGACCTTGATCGCTGCCGTGCGAAGATAGTTAGAGGTTGTGACGGAGTGGCGGTTGTACCGAAAGAAACCGCCGGGCTCGTCGCCGGTCGAGGTCTGACTGGTCATGCGGCAGCGAAGGAGGTGGACCTCGTAGTGATCGCCGACGTCGATGACGCTGGGGTACTCGAAGGTCGCGTCAGTCCACGGGTAGTGGATCCTCGCGTAGGTCAGGGCCGCCTTCTGGGCCAGTTCGGGAGTGACCAGGACGGAGGGTCCCGGCGCGCCCCCCATCGCAGCCACGACCTCGTCGAGGAAGCCCAGAGTCTTCAGGGTCGTGAGAGCCTCGACCACCTCGGTCGGGACCTTGTCAGGCAGCTTCAAAGGGCGGCCAGGCGCAACATTGCCGGCTGCGTAGGCGTCGAACAGGATGGCGAAGCTCTCCTTGGCGGTGAGCGTCTGAACGGCCTTGCGGACCTCCGGCTTCTGGCTGTTGAGCGCCAGCATGAGTACGGTCTTTCGGAGATTATCAGGCGTTCTCGCCACCTGCGTAGCATCCGCCTGGGCCACGACGAGCCCCGGCAGTACAAGCCAAAGGAGCAGAGCCACTCCGAGCACTACGCGAGTCACGTGGAAGCCTCCAATCGACAAAATACCTTCGCCGCCTGATCCGAGCGGACGCCACATGCTTCTACGGGCTCCGCGCCCGACTTGTTTCGCCGGGGAGGCTCCCTTCAGCACCGGTTCCCCGGGTCCAGGGCGACGGACAAAGTCGTCATTCCCGCCGAAGCGGGAATCCCGGGGTCGCATCGATCCTGGACCCCCGCTTGCGCGGGGGTGACGAGGCCGGGTTGCCGAAGCCCTTTTCGAGGACTCTGCCGGGACCCTGTCCCCGGGTCGCCCATAGTGGCCTCTCGACCAGGGGCTTGATACACTGGGCGGCGACATGCACTCGTCGGATGGAGACGACGGGATCGCCGAGGGTGTTGCACCGCCTGAGCCCGCCTTGCGACTGGACTTGGCATCTCGTCCGCGCCGTCTTCGACCTCTCCTTGGGGCATGCTGCGGCCGGCCGCCGCTTGCCGGGCCCTCTCTCGTCGTCCGGGCCAGTCGCGGGGACCCGGCGTGCCCGTCGGCCGACGGCAGGTCGCGCCGATGAGAGAGTTCGATTGCCCTCAGTGCAACCGCGGGATCGACTTGTCGCGCCCAGGGCCTGACGGCAGCCTGGTGTGCCCGAGTTGTGGATGGTCGATGACGCCGGTGTCGGGGACCGGTCCCCCGGGGGCTCTCGAGCTGCCTCCGGACTGGGAGTTCCTGGCCCTGCTCGGCGAAGGCGGCATGGGGGCCGTGTACCGGGCGCGCCACCGTCTGACCCGGTGCGAGGTCGCCTTCAAGTGCGTTACGAGCCGGCGCTCGACCGACGAGGAGTACCTCGACCGCTTCCGGCGCGAGATCGTCGTGCTCGATCGGCTCGAGCACCCGAACGTGGTGAGGCTCCTGTACGCGGGGATCCATCACGGAACACCATGGGTGGCGATGGAGTTGGTCGAGGGCGGTACGCTGCGCGACCTGATGCGCGAGCGGCCTCGTTCGCTGGCGGAGGCGGTCGAGATCGCATCTCAGATTGCCCTGGCACTCCAGTACCTGCACGCGCAGGGAGTGGTCCATCGAGACCTCAAGCCGGAAAACGTCCTGCTCGCACCAGGCAATACGGTGAAGGTGGCGGACTTCGGTCTGGCGGGGCTGACCCACGCGCCGTGCCACCTGACGCAGCCCGGGATGGTGTTCGGCACCTACGCCTACATGGCCCCCGAACAGCAAGCGGACGCCCTGCGTGCGCGTCCCGCGTCGGACCTGTACGCGCTCGGCGTCATCCTCTTCGAGATGCTGACCGGAAGGCTGCCACACGGGGCGGAGAGACCCGGAGGGTCGGTCCCGAATCTGCCTCCGGCGCTCGACTCCCTGGTCACGGAGCTTCTGGAGCGGGACCCCGCCATGCGCCCCGGCGATGCCTTCAGCGTTGCGCGCCGGTTGCGCGAGCTCGGCGAGGAATCGGCCCGCTCGCGGGCTTCCGAGACGCCATGGCTCGGGCCACAACCGTCGACGCTGACGAGTCACCCGGAGGACGGCTTCGGCGCGCGAGAGGGCGCGGCCGATCCGGGGCCAAGCCGAGCGGTCGGCCTGACGCGTGGACCTTCGAAGGTCGGCGAAGGGCCCAGTTCTCGCTGGCCCACCCTCTGGCTGCTCATGGTAGTCGTGGCAGCCGGAGGACTGGCCGTCTTCTTCGGACTGCCCGGTCGCACGCTCCACTCGGACGGCCTGCCGGAGAGCACGTCGGAGGCCTCGCTGTCGTCCTCGGCGGAGGACTCGGCTGTCGTGGCCCAGCACCGGCCGGGGCCGGAAGGGGCGTCAACCCCCAAGACGGGTTCGGTAGTCCTGGAGACCGAGCCGTCGGGCGCCAGTGTCGTGGACTCGGTGACGTGGAAGGAGTATGGCCTGACGCCGGCACGGCTGGCGGAGCTTCCGCCCGGGGAGCTGACGCTCACGCTCGTGATGCCGGGATACTGCGATCGGGAAGCCAGGGTCACGGTCGTGCCAGGGGTGCTGAAACGCGTCTCGCTGAAACTGATGCCGCGACCCTTGAAGGGCCGGGTCGTCGTGACCAGTGCGCCTCCGGGGGCGGTAGTCCACGACCAGCTCGGCCAGAACCGGGGTGTGACGCCGCTGGATCTGCCGAACCTCGAGCCCGGGACCTGGACGTTCACTCTGACCTCGGGAAGTCACGAGGTTGCGCGGACCTCGGCCCGCGTCGTGGCGGGCACCTCGACCGTCGTGAACGTGACTCTGAAGGCGTGGACCCCACATCTGGCGCCCGAGACCTCCGGCCGGTCCGACCGGGCGCGTCCCCTCGGACCCAACGAGTGGCTCAACGAGAAGGACGGCTCGGTGATGGTCCGGATTCCAGGGGGGCGATTCGTCATGCAGGCCAACGCGGGCACGGCCGGGGGCCACGCGGGAAAGGCGATGACGCTCCCCCCGTTCTCCATGGGGAAGTACGATGTCACCTGGAGCCAGTTTCTGCGCTATTGCGAAAAGACGAGCAAAGGGTCGCCGTCACGTCCCGCCTGGGCCGGAGACGATCATCCGGTGGTGAATGTGAGCTGGGACGACGCCCGGGCGTACTGTCAGTGGGCCGGACTGAGGCTACCCACGGAGGCCGAATGGGAGTTCGCCGCGAGAGGCACGGATGGGCGCGCCTACCCGTGGGGCAACGACGCTCCCGATCCGGAGAAGCCCGGCCTGGCCAACTGGGCTGGCAGCAGGAAGGCGGCCAGCACCCGCCTGCAGCTCAGCAGTCTTGCGCCGCGCGTTCCGGCCGGGCGAGCCGGCCCCGGCGGCCTCCCGAGGCGGGAGCTGGACTTCTCTCCGAAAACCCAGCCGGTGGGGGACTATCCGGCTGGAGCCTCGCCCTTCGGTTGCCTCGACTTGGCGGGCAACGTCTGGCAGTGGTGCGAGGACCGATACGATGGGAGCCGCTGGCGCCCGGATGCCGAGAGCGAGCCGCGGGGGCTGAATCGGGGCTCCTTCCGGGTGCGGCGTGGCGGGAGCTGGGACAGCACGGCCAGGGAACTGCACTCGGCGTACCGCACGGGTCAGGTGTGGACACGCGGTTACCAGGACACGGGTTTTCGGCCCGCGCAGTCTGTCTCACAGTGAATCGGGAGCGTCCCCGGATCATGGCGAAGTCGAGTCCCACATGTTGTAGCGCGGGGGCTTGTCCCAATGGCATTCAATCGTGATGGTTCCAATCTCCTGCCATGGGTTTTCCGGCGAGGCCGCAACGATGGCCACGCCAGAAGGTAGAAGCGGCTTCCAGCCGCTTTTTTGGGGCGGCCGGGCTCACGTCCGGCTCCGAGGAAGCGGCAAGATGCCGCTTCTACCCT
>JACQZL010000287.1 GCA_016213865.1 Candidatus Rifleibacteriota bacterium | reverse complement strand
GTATCCCCGAACGTGGTCGAGTTCTCGGAGTCCTTGGCGCTGCCCCCGAAGAGCACAATCTTCTCGCGCGCGCTGTCGTAGACCATCGAGGGAGCTTGTCGGGCCTCGGGCGAGGTGGCCGGGCTGGCGAGCGTCCAGTTGAAGGCCTCGGACGGCAGCAGGATCACCAGTTGCAGCGTGGACTCATTCTGGATGTTGTAGCCCGCGAGGGTGCCGTCATCTTCGAGCCGGCTGCCTGCGAAGACCAGCCTCTGAATCTCCGGCAGTACGCCCAGTCTGTCCTGGAGCTTAAACTTGACGTTGCCGACGGTGTCGGCGGGCTCGACGTCCAGAGTGACCGTCCTGTCGTCGGACGTCTTGACGATGAGCTGCATCGCCCGGGCAGGGCTGGCCGCCAGTACAAGAGAAAGAAGTAGTAGAGCGAAGAGACGTTTCATTGCGATGGCCTCCCGACTGGCCGCCCGGAATCTGTCACAGTGCTCTGGCAGCGCGCGGCAAGCTGCCGACCACGCCAAATGGTCGCACACTTTTCGAAGGGTTGTGCGTGAGGAAATTCCTTACGGCCAGCGGGGAAGTTCAGTGTGCAAACCACCGAGCCCTCGTGCTATCTGATCCGAATCAGGCGAGCCTGCATCCACAGGCCAAGTGCCTCGCACTCGACGCAGGAGCTTCCCATGAACCGTCCCCCACTGTTCCGAATCGCACCTTCGCTCGTGGCGCTCGGCTTGAGCGTATCCGCGAGCGCGCTTTGGGCGGCCGGCGCCAGTTCGAGGGCCGAGGCGTTGCTCGCAAGACTGGTCGCGCCACCGGTTTCGACGGCAGCGGCAGCCAATCGCTGGCTTGCTGGCCAGGACGTCGCCCAGCTCCCCGTCAGGACGGACCTCCGTACCCTCGAGGAGCGGTTCATGTCCAGGAGGCCACCTCCCGGAACGCAGCTTGCCGCAAAGAAGGGCCCTGGTCTTGCTTCGGTAGACAGCGGTCTGCTGGCGGAGGCCTCCGAACGGCTCCGGCTCACCATGCAATGGGCGCAGGAGAGGGCCAGCTTCCGTCAACGGAAGAGGGCCCTGGTCAAGCAGAGGGACGGCCGCCTGGCCAGGTGTCCGGGCGGCCGGACGGCTGCCGAGCGGGACCCGGCCTGTGCCGGTTCCATCTTGGACGCGGCGCGTCAGGAGGCAATCAAGCTCACCGACGAGTATCTCGAGCGGGCTGGCGCACGCTGGCGCCAGTGCCAGGCGCTGCTACGAAGAGTGATCGCGCGGCGTGCAGCGGTTGCGCCTGCTGGCGCTGCCCCCTGGTCGGATCTCGACGGCCTGAACGCCGCACTCCTGAATGAGTTCAAGTGGCTGGCCGAGCTGTCGGGCCAGTCGGCCGAGGATGCCGCCGAGACCTTGGCCGAGTTCCAGGTTTCCCCTGAGCCGGGCCCCTCGGGCCGCAGCCCCAACAGGTGACACCGGGAAGGTGACGCTCTCGGGCTGAACTACCGTCTGCGCTTCCGTATGGACCCGGGAACTCGGGGCAGCGCCTTGCGGCCCCGACAAGCACGCATCGCTCCGGATCGCGAGCCGGACCAAGCCCGGGATGTCACGGTCGCGGGCCAGTTCCTCGAGTATGACCGGCGCAAGCCGGAATCCGAGCTTGCCCTCCGGGAGTCGTTCCATGCGGCCGAAGAGGTAGTCCACGAAGCCCTCGAGTGTCGAGTAGAGGCAGGCATCGTCGATCCGCTTCCCCGCCTGGAGAGCTGAAGCTGCGTGCTTGCGCGCCTTCTCGACCCAATAGTCGTGGGCCTCGGACCGAAGAAGGTGGGTGAAAACGCTGTCAGGGGAGAACGGTCCGATCGCCGGGAACTCGCGCGGTGCCCGGCCTTCGTCTTCGCGGAGGCAGCAGGTGCCTGGAACTGTCATCCTGGAGTGGAGCGGTTCCTGCTCGAGGTCCTTGCCGGGAGCCGCACACGGCGGTGCACCACCTGTCTCAGCGCCAGGCTGACCGGCACCTTGAGCGCACCCAGCGACGGGACCACCCCGCCTGCCGTTCCGTGGCCAGCATCCCATCCTCCACGGTCAAGAGCAGCGTGAGCAGACCGAGGCTGGCGGCAACCGAGAGCCGGGCGCTCGAGCCGGGCGGGTGCGGCCGGGGTGGCGCTCCCGGGGCTCCACTCCGCCAACCAGCCGGCCGGGCCGCGCCACAACACCGAGCCGGTTGCGAGGGGCAAGCTGGTGGTCAAGGTGTCCGCGACCGGCAACCTGCAACCGACCAACAAGGTGGAGGTGTCGAGCGAGCTCTCGGGCATCGTCGCCAAAGTGCTGGTCGACGAGAACGACCGTGTGAAGAAGGGCCAGAGGCTGGCGCAGCTCGATCTCGCGAAGCTCGAGGACGCGGTGACGAAGTCGCGAGCAAGTCTGGAAGCAGCCAAGGCGCAGGTGCGGCAAGTGCAGGCGACGGTGCAGGAAGCGCGCGCGCAGCTTGCGCGGCGACACTACCTGGGGTTCGTGTTCCAGGGCTTCAATCTGCTGGCCCGTACGACGGCGCTCGAAAACGTCGAACTGCCGCTGATCGGCCGCCAGAACCCGGTGGCCTGAATCCTATCGACGCCCTCCGGCACGAGTGAGCAAGCAGACGCGCCTCGACGAACTTGGGGCTCCATCTCACGGACCTTTCGAAGGCCTGGTCCCGCGCGGGTGGAAACGCTCAGGCGGAGAGCCTTCCGATGCCGAGAGATCCAGACCGTGCCCTCTGTCGAACAGGCCAGCCGACCAGGTAGGATGGCGGAACCTGCAACTCACGTCACCTCCGGGGTCCTGACGATCGCGACTATTGAGTAGCTCCCGCGACATGCTCGATGGCGAACTGGCCGACGCGGTCGAGCTGGACGTTCAGCCAGCTCGGCGACCGATTTGGGACAAGTGGCGGGCGCGCGGCCCAGATCTGTGCCAAGGTCCGCCGGTTGCTCCTGCATCCTGTGCGCCGGCGCTGGCTCGTGGGGCGCCTCTTCGAAACGCTCGGGACCTTCCATTCGCCCTTGCTGGTGATGCCGGCAGAGCTGTGCGCGGCGCTCGAACCGATGCTGGGCTTCGTTCCCACGCAGGACGGCGTGCGCAGCTTCCTCGACGACATCGTGCTGCTGAACGTCGAAGACGTGCAGGGCCTTCTATGGCGGCTGGGACCGAACGCCATCGCCTTGGCGAATCGACGGCTATCTCGGGACAAACTGCTCACGTTCCTCCCGCCACGCACCGCCGGTTCGACCGAATCCGCGGTCGCCGAACCCGCCATCTCCGCTCCGGGGCCACTTCCCGCCCGGATTGCCCGCACGGCCCGCCTCACGTTGGCGTTGACCCCGCACGGCCGCCTGCACGTCGTGCCCGACCCCGGGCGCTCCGGGAACCCGCCGTCCCCGGCCGAGGCTGCCGCTCTCGAGGCTTTTGCGCTAGGGCAGGGACGGGGCTTGCTGCACCTGGCCGCGGCGGAGACGAGGTCGCACCTGCTCCCCGTCCTGGGTTTTTGGCGCCGCTTCGGGCAGACGTACCTCCGGCGTCTCTGCGCCCGGGGCGAGGTCGAGCCAGGACCCCCCCGGAGGATCGACCGGTTGCTCGAGAGCAAGCAGCGTCTCTCGAACGAACTCCTGCATTGCGACGGCGAGGCCCTGCTGACGGAGATGTCGACCGAGGAAATGCTCGAGGTCGTCTCCCTGGATCTGCACGCGGCGCTCGAGGAGG
>JACQZL010000286.1 GCA_016213865.1 Candidatus Rifleibacteriota bacterium | reverse complement strand
GTTGTGGTAAGGGAGGCCGGCACCTGCAGCGAGCGCAACACAGCGCACCTCCTGCGTCCGAGCTGGCCCCCGGCGGACCAGCTCCATCTTCGCGGGCACCCGCGCCGACACGCGAAGGGTAGCACCAACCGACTGGAGACTGGGGTCCAGAGACGCGGATGGGGAGCGACGCAGAGTCATGAGAAGCCGCATCACTGCGTCGAGGCTTCTCCCTGTCCTGGTGGTGGCGGGTCTCCAGACCCGCCCGAGTTGCCGACTACCAGGCGGGTCTGGAGAGCCGCCACCACCCTTCAAGACGGCATGAAGCATGACCGTGCATCGTAGGGTTATCTCGGAAGCGCTCTAGCAGGTCTTGGTTTCCTGGCCCCGCCCCGCATGTCCCACAGTCTTCAGCCACCGGCGCGCCAGTACCAGCGCGGCGTAGTCGTCATGAGGCTCGCCGGGTGTCTGCAGAGACAGCGGCACCCAGCGCCAGAGGCCCCGCGGCGGGTGGTCCGCGAAGTAGAGCGACCGCGATTCCAGCGTCGAGCCGGTCTCGTCGATCATCCGCAGGGGCGGCAGGCGCGTTCCCAGGGTCGCCGCCAGCTCGGACGCCACGGCGCGCGATTGAGTGCCGTCGCCCAGGACCAGGCAGTCGACCGCCCCGCTGGCCAGGAATCGCTCCACGGCGGCGGGCAGGCCGGCGCGGGTCACCAGCGCCCGGCCCAAGTCGCGCCCGGTACCGTCGGTCAAGGCCAGGCCGCACTTGTCACGGCCGGGATCAACGGCCAGGACGTGCAGGCGGACCTCCGCCGGGCGTGGCCGGTCCGGTCGAGGGCGGCTGGCCGGTCGCCGGAGCCGTGGGAGAGACAGGACCCAACGAGGGGACCGTGTCGACGCCCGGCGGGCGGGCGGGTGCGTGCTCGCCGATCCGATACTCCAGGTCGACCTTGCCGTAGACGAAGATGTCGGAACGCGCGACGAGCTCCACCTGGACGCGTCTGTGGCGCTTCTCGAGGGAGTCGGCCAGCTTGACGAACTCGAGCAGCAGATCGGCCCTGAACGTGCGGCCGCGGGCCTCGATACTGTGGGACGAGACGCCGCGCTCCTGCATGTCGGCCATGACGCGCCGGTCGAACGCGAAGAGGGCTTCGAGGATCTCGGAGCGCGACTGGGTGCCGTCGACGGTGAACGACGCGACCTGCTCGCCCCGCGCGAAGCGCCGGAGGTTTGCTTTGACCGCGAAATTGACGTTGTGCAGCTCCTCGCCGATCGCGACGTTCTTGTCCGATTGCGCCTCCACGAAGCACTCGGTGGGGACCTGATCGATGGCGCCTGTTTCTTGGCGTCTGCGGTACCACTCCCGCAGCTTCTGGATGTCCGAGTAGATGTTCGGGATGATCTGCTCGAGGTGCGAGAGCGCGCTCTCGCCCTTGGGCAGCGTCACGCCCCGCAGCTTGGCCAGCCGTCGGATCTCGTCGACCATCCGGACCATCTCCTGCTGGAGCCGTTCGCGGCTGACGTCGATCGGGAAGACGAACGGCTGGGGCGAGAGCGAGCGCCCGATCTGGAAAGCGATGAGCCGGTCCTCCTTCTTCGCGAGGAGCTCGTTGAGCTCCTCGTTGCGGAGGTCGAGCTGACGGGTCTTCTCTTCGAGCGCGACCGCCCTGCTGGTCAACGCGGCAGCCTCGGCCGACAGCTTGTCGCGCTCCTTGCGGCGCTCGGCGACCTCCACGCGGCGCTCGGCGACCTCGACCTCGAGCTGGGCAGCGCGGGTGATGAGCTCGTCGGCGTGGAGCAGCATCTGACGGAAGGGCTCGGAGATGAAGCTGACGCCGAGCAGGGTGGCCAGTGTGATGGCAAGGCCCGTCAAGACGTTGAAGACCAGGGCCGTGTGCTTGGGACGAAGGCCCAGCAGCGAAAGCCGCTTCTTCCCGAACCGTCCACCCAGGATGTCACCCAGGTAGGCCAGCACGCCTCCCATCACCAGGAGCGCCAGGAGGCGCCCCTTCTCGCCGCCGAACGAAGCGAGCAAGACGGCCGCCACCAGAACGACGGCCGGGCCAGCCAGGGAGCTCAGTAGGGTCATGGCGAACGGTCGAGGAGGCGTTCTCTCTCCTCTCCTATCATCGGCACCGGACGGCTCGCCGCTCAAACGACCCCCTGACCCGGGCCTGACTTGCCGCCGGGGGACAGAGCTTCCACGTCACCGGGGCGGATCTCGCCGCCGAGGGTGAACCGCTCGCCCAGGTAGATGCGCCGCGCATCGGGGTTGTTGAGCACCTCGGCCACACCGCCCGAGACCATGATACGGCCCTCGTTCATGATGTAGGCCCGGTCGACGATGCTCAGCGTCTCGCGCACGTTGTGGTCCGTGATGAGGATTCCCAGGCCCTTCTGACGCAGGTAGGCGATGATGCGCTGGATGTCGCCGACCGCGATCGGGTCGACGCCGGCGAAAGGCTCGTCCAGCAGCAGATAGCGGGGCCTCGTGCAGAGGGCCCTCGCGATCTCGACCCGCCGGCGCTCGCCACCCGAGAGCGAGTATCCCGGGCTCTTGCGCACGCCCGTGATGGACAGCTCGGCCAGGATCTCCTCGATGCGGGCCTGGCGCTTTCGCCGGTCCGGCTCGAGGAACTCGAGCACGGCTTGCATGTTCTGCTCCACCGTCAGCAACCGGAAGACCGAGGGCTCCTGGGCCAGGTAGCCGATGCCCATGCGGGCGCGGCGGTGCATCGGTTGCCAGGTGATGTCGGTCCCGTCGAGGCCGATGTCGCCGACATCGGGGCGGACCAGGCCCACGACCATGTAGAACGTCGTGGTCTTGCCTGCGCCGTTGGGCCCCAGGAGGCCGATGACCTTGCCGGGCTCCACCTCGATCGAGACGGAATCCACGACCTTGCGTCCCTTGTAGGTCTTGCAGACGCCGCGCGTGGTGAGCATCGGATGGCATCTTACAGGATCGGGGGAGCGCGAGACCCGGGTCTTCGGCCCGAACGCGGTCTGACACCTCCCGCCGCGGTCGGCTACTTCTCCAGCCGCAGCTTGCCGTGGACGTTGCCGAAGACGAGAGTGCGCTGGCTGCGCAGAAAGTGCAGGATCTTCGCGCCTCGCACCTGGTCGGTCTGTTCGCCGCCGGCGCCGATACTCCAGGCCCGGGCCTCGCCCACGAGAGTCAACCGATCCAACGGCTCCTCCAGAAAGGCGCGCCTGGCCCGGGCGCCCATCTTCGGCGACTCGATCTCGACCTGGCCCCGGAAGAGGCAACTGCGCGAGACCTGGTCCAGCTCCGCCTCGTCGCAACGAACGCGCACGTCCAGCTCGCGGCGTCCGTCCCGGACCAGATAGCGCGTCAACTCCACCCGATCCAGCCCTTCGATGCGCTGTTCGTCCGCGTACAGCGTGAGCTGCGTGGCCCGCATTTCGACGAGCTCCGTCGTGTTAGGGCCCGCGCTGCTCGATCGCGTGACGAGCGGATCGTCCCAGGCAATCGCCTGCTGGCGCCCGACGTAATAGGCAAGCCGCCGGCAAGTCAGGATGAAGGTGCCGTCCCCGACGAGCACTTCTCCGGTGGCCAAGGCAGAATCCGCCTTCCGCTCGTACCGCAACCGATCGGCCTGCAGAGTGACGTTGCCCCGCTTGACCCGTACGTTGCCCAGGACTTCGACCACGTCGCCGGACGCGTCGCCGGGCATCGCGTCGCCCGAGACCTCGAAGGGGACGTCGCCCGCGACGGGTTCTGGAGCCGCACCACGAGGGCGTTCCGCCGCGCAAGCGAGCCAGGCGCTCAGGAGGAGCAGCAGAGCTGTGGCGAGGGGGCGCACGGGGGGGGGCAGGTGTCGGGTGGTGGGTGCGGGAGGGGTGGCGCTCGATACGTGAGGTGGAATCCGGAGTGTCCGAGCCGCGTTGCCTTTCCATCGGCATGGGACCTAGCGCAGCCGAACGGTCCTCCTTCGAGGGCGAGGGACCCCGGCGGGCGCGCGCGCGGGGCGGGCCGGCGAAGTGGCGACGGCGCTCGGGTCGCTCGAAGGCGCCGCAGAGGACGGACCGGTCCGCGAACGGGCCGGCGCCGGGCCACCCGGAGCGTCGCGCAGCAGGACCTGCTGCAGCGCCACACTTCGGCCGGTGCGCAGGTCGTGGATGATGTGGTTGCCCTCGATCGTGCGGTTGATGCTCCCGTCGCGCTCCACCTTCCAGGCCTTGGCCTTGCCGAGGACGTGCACCTTCTCGCTCTTCTCGTAGAAGACCGCCCGGTCGCCGTTCGCCCCCATCTCCGAGGAGCGGATGCGCACGCCGTCCCGGAAGAGGCTTCGGCCCTGCAGATAGTAGCTCTCGGCGATGCGGCTGGTCACCTCGTACTGCTCGCGTCCGGGTTGCGAGATCTTCGTGACGACCTGGCCCTCGGCGACGAACTTCTCGCGGGTGCGGTCGAACGACAACGTGTCGGCCGTGACACGCGTCTGCCCGTCCTGCCCGGCACGCCGCAGGACCGCCTCCGGCTGCTGGCGGGCGACGAACCACTCCCGTTTCAGGTCGTACTCCATCACGCCCGCGGTCAGAACGTACTCGGGGCTCTCGTAGCGCACCTGACCGGAAGCCTGCAGAAACCGAGCAAGGTGCCGGTACAGGATGCGCTGCGCCCACAGAGAGCCCTCCGCCTTCCTGGCCGTGGCGTGACCGATCATCTCGTAGATGCCGTGACGCACGTCGAAGGTGGCTCGGTCTCCGGTCAGGACGACCTTCGCGGCGGTCGTGGCCGGCGAGCGTCCAGTCGAGCTCGGCGCCGCCAACGCCGGACGATGGGCAGCGGACCCGCCGAAAATCGCGATGGTCAACAGGACCGCGGCGGCCGTCCGTCTCGTGCTCGCTCGCCTCACCGGTTCCTCCGCTTGCTCTTGGGCGCGGTGCCACTCTTCGGACGAGGCCGCTTTGCGGACGGTGGGCCCTTTGACCGGGAGACCCGCGGCGTCCGACGTTTCACGGGCCCCACGGCGGTTCGAGTCGTCCCGGAGGCCGCCGCCTGGCTCTTGTGAGAGGCCTTGCCGGGAACCGCAACCGACTCGCTCCTTGTCGCCGGCTTGACGCCTTCGACGGGCCAGAGGGGAACGGGAGACGTTGTGGGGTTCGAGGGCGTCGCCGGGGACGCGGGGTGGGTCGTTGCCGCGGTCGCCGGCGCAGGTAGCGAGTCGGTCGTGACGATCACGTGGCCCACCACCATGCCCGAGCGCAGTTGCGTCGACGTCTCGAACCGATCGCCCGTGATGGTCGCGTCCTTCGTGACCAGCGTCGCCCGCCCCGGGCTCTCGAGCCGGCCCGTCCGCGGCGAATAGACGATCTTCTCGGAGTCGAGCCTTCGCCCCTGCTCCCCGGAGGCGCGGACTTGCCCCAGGAACTCCACGAGCTCGAAGGTGCGGGTAGTGAACCTCCGGGCCTTGGCCGATGAGAAACGAACCGTCTCGACGCCGCTCTCGGTCAGCGTGCCCTTGACGGGCGACAGCGTCATCTCGTCCTCGGTCTCGTTCGCCTGGATCTTCAGCCCCCTCAGCTCGAGTGTCCGTGACCCCATGAACGACCGCACGCGCGGTTCGACCATCTCCACCATCTTGGGACGCGGCGACTCGGACGGCTCGGACCGGCCGACCAGGTCCCGGCGGATCGGCCACAGGAGCGCAACAGCCAGGAGGAGCAACACCGCGACGAAGGGATGGGGGCGCATCGGAGGAGACGGGCGCGGCAACCGGCGCGACCCGCCGGACGGCCCACCGGCACTATATCGCAGGCCGTGCTCGAGGATTCGATGGGCCCAGAAAGGGCATCGGCGAAGTCGTCATTCCCGCGAAAGCGGGAATCCAGGGGTCGCATCGATCCTGGACCCCCGCTTGCGCGGGGGTGACGAAACCGGGTTGCCGAAGTCCTTTGAAGGCCCTTTCACCACGAAGACACGGAGCGCACCAAGGAAGCACGAAGGGGAGAGCAAGACAAAGCACTCAATCTTGGTGCCCACTTCTTGCCCTTCGTGACTTGGTGGTGAACGCTTACGCGTGCTGCGCCATCGAGCTGCACGCGGCCCGGAATCCTGCCGGCCGGGGACGCCCGGCCCCGGCGCTCAGCCGGACGCGAAAGGGTTCTCGACCCGAACCCCCTCCAGAAGCTGGCCGTGTTGCAGGTCCTCCGTCAGGAGCCTGCGGCAGCCTGCCATGGAGGCGGCTCTCACAACCAGCGCGTCCCAGAACGAGATCGGGTGAAGGCGGTGCAGATCGATGGCGCCAAGGATGACGTCGAGGCGAACGACGATGAGGTCCATCTGCGCCAGCAGCTCGACCTTCCTGCGCGCCGCGTCGGCCGCAACGCCGAGCTTCCTTGTGGCAACAACGAAGTACTCCTGCAAGACCTGGGTCGAGACGACGCCCGTCCCGCTTCGAATGGCCTCAGCAAGCAGACGCCGCGCCGTGCTCCGTCGCTCGCCGGCGTCGGCGTCGTCAGCGTAGAGAAGGACGTTGGTATCGAAGAAGACCCGGTCCTTCACAGCCGGCCCTCGTAGGCGTCTCCCCGCTTGAAGCGGCGCCCCTTCGAGTGCCCGGGACACTTGTCCATCAGTTCGAGCAGCTCCCGGACGATTTCGTCGCCGTCACGCTCTCCGGCCAGGGTTTCCAGGTAAGACCGAACGAGGGAATTGAGGCTCTGTCCGCGCTGGCGGGCCACTTCCCGGGCACGGTGAAGCAAGCGATCGTCGATGGAGAGCGTGACATTCATCAGTAACACATAATACGTGGGCACTGGAACCGTGTCAACCTCGCCGGAGGCGACGACAACTCATGGGAACTCCCGAGCAAACACAGCTACGGCATCAGTGTACGTCTCCACGCGGGTCCCGTTCCCGGCGGCGCAATGTCGCACGCTGGGAGAGCTTCTACGGGCCCAGTGTGAAGTGTCCCCGCCGGCACCTTCGAGTAAGAGGCCCGAGCTGCCGTCCGAGTTCGACGACCTGGTCTCGAGTTGTCTCGAGAAGCGGCCAGTGAAGCGGCCGAGGCACGGGTCGGCAGTGGAGACCGCGCTGGAGCTCTGGAGCGGCTGGCTCACCTCCGACAGCACCTGGTGGAAATCCAGGCTAGAGGCGGAACCGCGCGTTCACGGGCGTCTGGCGCGGGAAGGGGCTCGGCGGGAAGAGGTCCCAGTTGGCGTCGAGGAACTCGACGTACTCGTCGAGGTCGTCGCACCAGGGCTGAGTGGCCCGGAGAAGGGCGAGGTCTTCCTTGCTGACCCTGCAAGGCCTGAAGAGGTCAAAGAGCTTTGTCGAGTAGTCGGCAGATCTCGTCATAGCGACCGCCCAGATGGTACCTCTCGAAGTGGCGCCGGATCTCTTCCCGATCCACCTTCGGGATGCTCAAGAGGAACTGTACATCGCCGAGGTCCTTCAACGCTCTTGTTGGATCCTGAGCGATCGCCAGCGCCTTCATCGCCGCCAGGTGCTCGGGGCACGCCACAAGCACGGTCCTTCCCTGAAGTGGACGCGCTCGCGCGCGGGCAAAGATCTGGGAAGCCGTGGCCTGATCCACGAGGATCAGGTCCACCCGGCCCATCTCCCGCAGCGGGTGCACGTGGATGGAGAAGGCCTCGGTCCGCTGCAGCGTTTCATAGCCGAGCGACTCCAGAAACCGGCCGACGATCGGCCCGGAGCCTTCTTCCACCATCAAGTCGAGGTCCTTTGTATCGCGCTGAAGACCATACGCAGCCAGCCCGAAAGCACCGACCAGCGCGAACTTCACGTGCTGCTTCTCGCAGAACTCTTCGAGCGCCTCGAGGATCGACTTGAACTTCATCCTGTCTCCTTCTACCACGTCTTTGGCTGACGCTGGCCAGGACCGAGGCTCTGGGAGTGGCGATAGGGGTGGAGGCGGTCCGACGGGTAAAGGTGATCGTCCATGCGGTGGACCGCCGGGTGCCCGAAGGGGTGGTCAGGGTCCGGGTCGTGACGCCAAGTCGCAAGGCTTCCGGCTCCTTCGGCGGCCGTCACCACCGGGCAAAGCCCAGTTCACAAGGCGTCCGAAGCGGCTGCCGGGTTAGCCAGGAAACCGCGGAACTCGGACGGCACAGCCGCATCGCCGACGCCGGCTGCCAGGTCCGCCAGGACCGGTCCGGCAAAGGTGTTCCAGTAAAGGACCGTGCCGGCGGAGGCCCTCGCGCCGCAGGCGTCCAGGACGGCAGCCAGGGTCTTCCCCGTGTAGGTGGGTTCGAGCTCGAGGCCGGCATGCTCGCGGGCAAGACGCAGGGCCCGCTGGCCGGCGGCGGTGGGACAGCCGTAGCCGTCGCCGAAGTAACCGTCCAGGAAGTCGAAGTCGGCCTCGCTCAAGGACAGTTCGGGCACTGCGGTGGGGGCCCTCTGTCGGAGGAGACGCAGGGCCCCGGCGGCCAGTTGCAGCGCCACCGCGGGGTTGCCGACGCTCCGGTCGACCACCCGCACGCCGATCACGCGCGAAGGCAGCCCGGCCAGTTTGGTCCCGAGCACGAGCCCAGCCAGGGTCCCGCAAGTGCCAGCGGCAACGAAGATCCGAGAGGGACACGGCAGGAGCCCCTGCCTGACCTGCTCGGCCAGCTCGAAGGCGGCATCCACGAAACCGAGCGCGCCGAGGGGTGTGGAACCGCCCATCGGAATGGCGTAGCAGGACGGAAGGGCCTGGCCGAGCTCCGCCACCTGCCTCTCCACCTGGCGGGAGCCCTCGCCCAGGTGAAGTCGGGCACCAAAGTGGCCGTAGAGCCGCAGGCTCATCTTGACGTGCTCGGTGACGGGCTGCGGGAACAGGAGCAGATGCACGGCCAGTCCCAGCTCGGAACCGTAAAGGGTCGTGGCCAGGGCGTGGTTGGAGCCGATCCCGCCTGCCGTCAGCACGCAGCGAGCCCCCTGGCGTCGAGCGTCGGCGAGCAGCCACTCGAGCTTGCGCGGCTTGTTGCCGCCGTAAGGCCGGGCCCCGCGGTCGTCGCGTTTGAGCCACAGCGACGGCCCACGCGCGGCGTCAGGCCCCAGCAGCAGCGGTTCCACCGGCGTCGGTCCTCCGAGGAGCGGCAGCCACGGCAAGCTGGACCGCAGCTCGGGAAGACGTTCGAAGAGAGGACAGGTGGACCGTCTGGGGAAGCTCATGTCATCGTCAGGGTCTGCGCCGGCTCGCGTCGGGCGAGTCTCGAGGTCCAAGGGTAACACGCGTCACTGTCGTGCCGCGTGAGAGGCGATGGTGCTCCACAAGCGGGGGACAAGCCCGAGCCGAGCGAGGGCAGTAGGGCCGGCCTCGGACGGAACTCGCCTGACGATTGCGGACCAGAATGACCAGCGCATCCTGCTCTGGCGCGGATTACCCGCGGCCGCGGCCCTCGAACTCGAAGGCCGCCAGGCACCCGCGTACCACGCCGGCATCGGCGAAGGCCCGTTCCGCGAGGACGACGTCAGGGACCGAACTCGCCCAGCAGGCTATGGCGCGCCGAGGTGAGCTGCAGGCCACCGTCCAGCTCCGCCAGCACGTAGTGGAAGCGGCGGTCGAGCTGGCCGGGCTGGAACCACCAGGTCCGTCCCACGCGGGCGGCCCAGGCTCCGCCCGGTTGGTGAGGCGATTCGTGGATGTGCCCGCTCAATCCGAGCAGAGGCTGCTTCTCACGGATGAAATCGAGCAGCGTCGGAGAACCTACTCGCTCTCCGTGGCCGCACAGGTCCATGCCGAGAGCGGCCGGGGGCTGGTGGACCATCCAGATGCTGCGGTCCATCTCTCCGTCTTCCAGGCGGATGGCGACCCGCTCCAGCTCCTCGCCAAGGGATGGCTTCTCCGCCAGGTACTGCTCGAGGCTTGGCAGAGGGACGTAGGCTCCCGTCTCATCCAGGGTCAGTCCCTGCCCGCAGAACTGGGTCGGGCAGGTGGTGAAATCGCCGTCGCGGGCGCACCAGTGCTTGTAGCCGAACGGGTGATCCCGCACCTTGTTCATCCCGCAGAAGACGAGCCCGGACTCCCGGTAGACCCGGCCGGCGAGGTTCACGCACAGCCCCTCCGACGCAAGTTCGTCGAGCAGAGGCTCCAGAATGTGGTGGTCGTCGTTGCCCAGGAACAGGAGCACCGTGACGGGGGCGGCCTCCCTCATCTGAACGAGATACCGTCGCAGAGCGGGGAAGAACCCCCGCTGCTCGGCGTGCCCACCGTGTTTGGGCAGCAGGTCGCCTGCGACGAGCACGAAACGGGGCCGGACCTCTGCCACCACGCCGATCAGTTCCTTCCACTTGGTGATCCACTGGTGAAGGTCGCTCGTCAGGATCAGCTTCGTCGTCTCGAGCATGGGAGCATTCTATCGTCGGTGGGTTGCCGGCGGCGGCTTGCACCTGAGCCTGGGGGCAGAGCGTGCAGGTGTCTGCATTGCTTCGTTGGACGAGCCTCCCGGTCGCCGGGTGCGGGTCCAGGCTCAGACCTCCTGACATACCCCTGTGTAATACCGTCTCCCGCTGGAGGCCGACGGAGGTGGGTGGCGATTTGGCCTGTCACACCAGTGCATAAAACCCGGGCGAATTCGCGCACATGCGCGCGCGATATAAGCACGTGTCAACATGTGCCACCGGCATGTCAGGAGTTCTGAGGCTACGAGGCTTGCCCCTGCTCATTGGCCGGTCTCCTCGCAGGCTCGCACACGGCCCGGACTTCGCCCATCCGAGCCAGCCTCAGTTGTAGGGCGGCTTTCGCACTGGGTGCAGTCGCGGACAGTGGGAATCCGCAT
>JACQZL010000285.1 GCA_016213865.1 Candidatus Rifleibacteriota bacterium | reverse complement strand
CCGGCCGCGGAACGCCCGGAGCGCACCCGCATCGGGCGGCCAGTTCCCGTTCCCGATCGCGGCGATCAGGCAGCGGCCCGTCGCACACGGCCAGGATCTCGAGCTGGGCCGTGGGATAGCCGTTGGCGAGCAGATCGCAGATCCTGTCTTGCACTGCCTGCAGGCCGGTGGGGGGCCCCGTCCCGTCCGCGGCCCCCGTTGCCGGAGCGGCGCCGGCCAGAGGCGGAACGAAGCTGAAGATCACCGACATCCGGGGCAGCGGATGGTCGACCGCGACGGGTGGTACGTCCGGGTGCCTGGGGTGCCACCTCGAGAGGCAGATGACGACCGCCGGGAAGACCACGTACGTGGATCCCAGGACAGCCAGCGAAAGCCAGAACAGCTCGAACATGGTCGAATCGGTCCCGCGGAGTCTAGCATCCCGCGTCCCCGTCGCCTCGAGGGGCCGTCACCACTGCCATGAACAAAGCCGCCCCGGACCAGGCCGGGGCGGCGTGAGAAGAACGAGCGGAAGAGACGGGATTACTCGTGATCGAGCGCGCGGGCGCCGAGGATCTTCTGGACCTTGCCGAAGACCCGGCTGTCCTGGCCGCGGAGCTGGTCCGACAGCCTGGCAGCATCGTTCGCGGGGAGCTCGGAGGCCTCGCGGGCCATCAGGTCTTCGTAGGCGGCGCGCAGTCCGATCGGCATCAGGGCGATGCGGGAGACCCGCTCCATCTGCGTGGGCAGCAGGAACTTGATCGCGTCGGCCATGACGGCCTTGCGATTGGCTGCCGTGTCGATGCCCTCGAAGCCGAACGCCAGGAAGAGGACGCGGCCCTTCTCGAGCAGGGTCTTGACGCCGGCGACGCCTCCGTCACCGCTGGTGGCCGCGTACTTGAGATAGGCGTCCGTGCCGGTCAGGGCGGAGACCTTGTCGGGGTACCGCTGGTTGTTGGCCCCGTCGCCGCCCTCGATCTTGAAGGTGAAGGCGCCGCCGATCTGCTTGGTCCCGGCCGTGTCGTTCTCGAACTTGACCTTGATCAGGTCCTTGAAGAGGGCCGTCTTCCCGACTTCGTAGGCGATGTCCTGGCCGGTCAGCATCAACCGGCCGCCGCTGGTCAAGAACGCGATCAGGGCCTGCTGGTCGGTCTCGCTCAGCGTCCCGCGGTAGCTCTCGCCGGTGAACCAGATGACGACGGAGTACTGCGCCAACGTCTGGGCGGCGTCGGCTCCCAGGGCGTCCGCCGCGACCAGGGAGAACCGCTGGCCGAGCTCCGTGAGGACCGCCTTGTAGAAGGTCTCGCAGCTCCCGTTGTCGTCGTCGTCGACCACGAGGATCGGGGGCAACTTCTGGAGCTTGACCTCGACCTGTTGCGTGTTGCCCGAACCCACCGTCAGGAGGTCGCTGGTGAACGGCTCGTAGCCGAACGCGGTCACGAACAGCTTGTACTGGCCGCCTGGAACGGCGAGCGAGAAGGCGCCGTTCGCATCGGTGGCAACCGCCTCGAGAGGAGTGTCCAGCACGGCCACCTTGGCAGCCAGCGTTTCGCCGGTCGCACCGGAGACGACCTTGCCGGCCAGGGTGCCGCTGGCTGCCCGCTTCAGGGCGATGGCCACGGGGGTCTCCTGGTGGGCGGTCAGCTCGACCGCGAAGCCCGCCGAGCTCTCGAAGCCGAAGGAGGTGCCGGAGAGGGTGTACTTGCCGGCCGGCAGGACGAACAGGAAGGAGCCGTCCGCGCCGGTCGGGATGGCAAAGCCGTTCTCCTGGACCTTGACCGTGCCCTTGATGCCGGCGCCGGTGGCCGCATCGGTCAGCTTGCCGACGACCTTGCCTCCGCTGACCGCAATCTGGGCGGCACTGACGGCGTTGACGCGGCCCGCGCCGAAGACGTTGTCCTTGCCAGGCTCGCCCAGCTCATCGGACGTCTTCTCGAGCAGATCGCGCATCTGATCGATGGTGGTTCCCGGGGCTGCCTGCAGCATCAGCGCAATGAGGCCCGCGACGTGCGGGCAGGCCATCGAGGTGCCGGAGATCGTGCGGTAGCCGCCGCCGTTCTTGGCGCTGGTGACGTCCTGGCCGGGGGCGGAGACGTCCGGCTTCACGAACTTCTTGCCGTCCCACGTCACGGGGCCGCGGCTCGAGAAGTCGGCGATGGTGTCCTGGTCGGTCGTGGCCCCCACCGCGAAGGACTCGAGGAAGCCGCCCGGCGTGCCGACGGTCGCAGCGCCCGGGCCCGAGTTGCCCGCAGCGAAGCAGGGGAAGATGCCCAACCGCAGCCAGTTCTTGGTCGCCTCGAGGAACGTGGTCTGGCCCGGCCCGCCGCCCCAGGAATTGGAGACCAGCAGTGGGAAGTCGTTGGTCGCCGGGTTGCCGTCGGGGTCGGCCATGAACTGCATGGCGCCGAGCAGCCAGTCGGTCTGGGCACTGCCGGAGGAGCTGAAAGCCTTGGCGACGAGGAGCTTGGCGCCGGGGGCGACGCCGATCGCGAGGCCGCTGGTCTGGCCGCCGGCGATGGTCCCCGCCGTGTGGGTGCCGTGTCCCTGATCATCATAGGGCTGGGGCTTGCTGGCCACGAAGTCCTTCCAGCCGACCATCTTGCCCTTGAGGTCGGGGTGTTCGAAATCGACGCCGGTGTCGATATGGCCGACCACGATGCCTTGCCCGTCGAGGTTATAGAGCTTGCGCAGCTCGGGGATCTTCAGTTTCTGGAGCCCGTAGGTGTAGGTCAGGCCCGAGGTGGGGCGCACGACTTCGTCCCTGGGCTGATACCCGGGAAGCGTGGGCTCCAACTGGATGGTGGCGTTGGGGACGATTGCCCGGACGTCGTCACGCGACGCGAGCTTCTCGATCGCATCGGCGCTGGCCCGGCAGCTCAAGGCGTTCACGAGCCAGAAGTGTCGGACGTCCTTGACACCCTCATGGGCCATCAGGCCGTTCTCGAAGTCCTTCTGCGATTCCTTCGCGCTGGCCCGCATCGTCTCTTCGAGCTCCTCGCGGGCGCCGGCCCCGAGGACCGACATCTTGCGCATCTGGCTGACAGGAGGGTCCTTGAAGAGGACGATCACCGAGAGCGTATCGCCCGGACCTGCCTCGTCGACCTGCGTCTGGACCGCGCGGTCGATGACTCCGCCGGCCAGGGCACACCCTGCGAGCAGGCAAAAAACAAAACCCAACAAAGCCAACCTCTTCATGAATGTCCTCCGGTCTGCTGACGTGGCCTGAATACTGGCACCACTGCTGAATACTCGTCTTGTTCTTGTAAGTCAGCCCCCGAAATCCGGTCTTGCTTGGAGCGGGCACCTGTCCCGATCCGAATCGCGGCGGCCTCTTCGACCCGTCCGCGTACTTCCTCGATTACCTCCTGGCGCGTAGCACCCCGCGTGCACGTTTGAAAGCGACACGCACCCCGCGCGCCCACGCGCGAGGGTGCCGAATTCTAGGCGCCTCTAACCGCCAAGTCAACCCCCTAAAGTCGTTTGGGTGCGAACGCAGGACCCGGGGAGCCGCATGACTGGGTGCGTGGTTCAAGGAGTTGTAGCGCGGGCCTCCTTCGACAAGCTCAGGACATGCTTGTGGCCCGCCACGGTCGGCGGACCACTTCCAGAGCGGGGGACAAGCCCCCGCGCTACACCCCTCCCGAGGCCAGTCGCGGCTGTCAACCCATGAACCGCGCGTGCTCCCCCGACGCTAAGCGGCTTCTCAGCTTCCCGGCCGGCGACTATACTGGATCATGTGGGAGTTTTGCGATCGAAGGTTCCAAAGAGTGGCATCGGGACCATCTTCCTCATTGCGCTGTCCATCGTGGTCGTGCTGGCGATCATGATGATGGCGAACTCCCTGCTCACCTCGAAGGTCCGCGAGCAGACAGTCGATATCTCGGTCTCCGACCGCGCCGCGATCGCGGCCGAGTCGGCCGTCGAGGAGGTGGCGTACTCGCTGCTGGAGTCCCTGAACGACCCGGCTTCCAAGCAGGAGCTGTACAAGAAGCTGCGCATGTTCGAGCCCGGCAAGGCCACGCCGCCGCCCGACGACGTCCTGCTCGAGGATGCCCGCTCGGTGGTCGTCAGGCCCGAGCTGACCGAGCGCGCCTACCAGGACCTGACCGACGTGCGCGTGGGCGAGGTCAAAGCCGGCCCCTACGAGCAACTGGCCCTGGGTCCGACGGACGACTCGAACGAGAGCTACGGGACCTTCGGGTTTCGCCAGTCGACGCGAGTCACACCTCCCGGCCACTTCCGGTCGGTGGAAGAACAAGTCTTCTTCAAGAAGGCGTTCAAGGTACTCCTGCTGGCGCCGCCGTGCCCGTTCAACAAGTACTCGCTCTTCATGAAGGAGCCGCGGCGCTTCCGCAGCTACTACGATCTGTACCAGCAAGCCGTGGCCGAGGTCGAGCGCCAGAACGCCACGGCGTCGCCGGCCGACCAGGTCACGTTGCCGCCCTGGCCGATCGCCGACCCGACCTCCACCCGACCGATCTTCACGACCAGCGGCACCGTCGATCCGCAGGACCTGACCCTGGCGTCGCTGGCTCCGGGTGCCACCGGAGGGGCCAAACAACTCGCCGCGTCCCTCACGCAGCTCTTCGCGCGCATCGGGGCCCGCTATCAGCGCCAGACGGCCGAGTCGGCCGCCGAGTACGACTCGAAGAAGTACTACGACCAGCTCTCCCAGGAGTCCCTGCGCAAGCACGCGACGCACGTCTTCGACAACTTCGCCGAGCTGGTGGGGTTCCTCTCGCGGGACGGCGTGCTCGAGCTCAACGGGTTTTACTTCGTCCAGCGCGAAGTCATCCTCAACCAACCGTGGACCGGCCGCGGGGTGATCGCCACGGAAGCGCCGGAGGGGATCACCGTCCGATCGGCACTCAAGCGGGGCGAGGGCCGCCTGACCCTCATCGCCTCCCGCGGACCGATCAGCCTCTCGGCCCTTCCGCCGGCGGAGGTGCTGGCGGCCGATCTGGTGGCGCCCAACGGCGTCCTGGACGGCTATCGCGGCAAGAAGGTCCTGGGGACCGTGATGGTCCGGGACCTGGACAGCTCGACCGACCTCTTCAGCCCGGGGCCGGCCGTCACGCGTCCTCCGGACAGCGACTATGAGCCGTGGGCCGGGCAAGGAGACCTCGCACCCGCCTACGCCCGCCAGCTCGCCTTCTTCCTGAACCCGGGATTCGTCAATCGCCAGTACCTCTCCGAACGCCAGAGAAACCCATGACCCACAACTGGCGGGGCCGCGCGTGCCGCCCCGGCCACTGGAGGTCTCGAGCCATGAACCGCAGTCCGAACGTCCGCTCCTCCGGGTTCGCCTCGCTGCCCCGAACCGGCTTCACCATGCTCGAAGTCATCGTGGCCATCGCCATCGGCGCCGTGCTGATGGGCGTTCTCTATCAGCTGTTCTACGCCGGCAGCCGCATCAACCGGGACACCATGACCAAGGCCGACGCGTTGCAGGCGGCGACTCTGACTCTGGCCACGGTCCAGCAGGACTTGAAGCAGCTCGTGACCCTTCCGGTGGCCAAGAAGCCCTCCGGCGAAGTGGACAACCGCTTTGGCGACCATCAGGTCCCCGTTCGCGTCTCGCCGCTGCGGCGCAACATCGCGTTCTACGTGCCCGACAAGAGCGCCAAGCGCGGCGAGCTGCCCAGCCCGGGCGCCGTCGCCGTCTCCTATAGCCTCGAACCCGCCGAGGTCGGCGGACTGTTCCGCGTGCGCCGCTCGGAGGCCGGCGCCAGCAAGGACGACAACAGCACCCGCGTGCTCACCGCCGTCAACGTCAAGGACCTCAAGTTCCGCCTGCTCGACCCGAAGGCGACCGACCCCGCCGATCGCTCGCCCGACCAGAGCTACTACGTCGAAGCCGTGGTGACCGGTTCGGATGCGACGGGGCGCGAGACGATGACGATGTCGGCCCTGACTCAACTGGAGTATCCCTCGACCTTCCAGCAGCCCCAGAACCGCAACGTCAACGAGACCCTCGTCTTCACTCCCCGGGCACCGCT
>JACQZL010000282.1 GCA_016213865.1 Candidatus Rifleibacteriota bacterium | reverse complement strand
GCCTTTTCGATCGGCGGCTGTTCCTGGAACTGGGAGGCTTCGACGACCTCTTCCTGCCGTTCTTCGCCGAGGAGACGGACCTCTGCTACCGGGCGTGGAAGCGCGGCTACCGCATTCTGTACCAGCCCCGCGCAGTGGTGGTCCACCACCACGAAGAGGGGGGCACCATCCGGAACAACTTCTCCAGACGCACCCGCCAGGTCCAGTTCGGAAAGAACCGCTTGCTCTTCATCTGGAAGAACATGCACGACCCGGCCTACGCGGCGCTGCACCTGTTCAACCTGGCCGTCAGGACAGCGTTCTCCTGGGTCGTCGCAGACCTCGAGTTCTATCGGGCACTCGCCGGTGCCCTCCACCGCTGGCCCGCCGTGAAGGCCGCCCGTGCGCGCGAGCGGTCCCTGGCCGTGCGCTCGGACCGGGAGGTCTTCGCCGAGTTCTGGAAGGAGCTGCGCTGAAGGTCGCTGCGGGCCGCGTCGCCAGGATCGGAACCGGGCCCCCGGACCAGCCGGTTCCGGCTGGCTGGACCGAAGGGGCCCGGTTCCTGAAAGTCGCTCCTGAGGACCGCCGGGATTCTGAGCCTCAGGATCTGCAAGCTACGCTCGAGCTCTCGTCGCCGGCCACCTTTCGGAAGCTCGCTCTCCAGACGCGGTACAGGCCGTAGGCCATGGGAGCGGCCCCGAAGACGATGAAGATCGTGTCGGGGATCATCCGCAGCCAGAGCAGCAAATGGACCCATCCGATGGAGTAGAAGTCCATCGAGCGCGCCGAGTCGTAGCCGGCCTGGACCGCGTGCAGGACCTGACCGATGCCGACCGGGAGCAGGGTGAGGACGATCATCCCGGCGAGGCCCACGTTGAGGCCCCAGAACGACAGCCGGAAGAGATGGCGCGGCCAGTCCTTTTCGTCGACCAGGTGCCGGGCGCCGAACACCATCACCGCCAGCGCGAGGAACCCGAAGACTCCCATCATCGCGCCGTGGCCGTGCGTGGCCGTCAAGAACGAGCCGTGCTCGAAGTACGAGACCGCCGGCAGGTTGATGAGGAAGCCCAGCAGGCCTGCTCCGACCAGGTTCCAGAAGGCCGACGCACCCAGGAACATGAACGTCTCGCCGTAGGGCCCGGAGAGCGTGCCATTCTGCGACTTGCGGTAGTGGGCCACGGCCTCGCCCAGCAGCAGGGTCAGGGGGACGACCTCGAGCGCCGAGAAGCAAGCGCCCACCGCGATCCACGCCTCGGTCGCGCCAATCCAGTAGTAGTGATGGCCGGTTCCCAGGACGCCCGAGCCGAGCAGCAGGATGAGCTGCAGATAGAGTGAGCGCAGGGCCGTCGCCGTCGGAATGAGCCCCATCTTGACCAGGAGCGTGCCGGTGGCGACGACCGCGAAGACCTCGAAGATGCCCTCGACCCACAGGTGGATGATCCACCAGCGCCAGTAGTCGGCGACCGTCACGTGGGTCCCGCGCCCGATGGCGAAGGCAAAGAGGTAGAAGAACGGGATGAAGATCGACGTCACCAGGTACAGCCGGGCCAGGCTGCCCTCTTCGCTCTTGGCCGAGAGCGCCACGCCGATTCCGCGGACCATCAGCACCAGCCATAGCGACAGGCCAATCGCCAGGACGACCTGCCAGATGCGGCCCAGCTCCAGGTACTCCCACCCCGTCGTGCCCAGGAAGTACCAGATGCTGCCCAGCTTGCCGTGGACCGTCGCGGCCAGGCCGACCGAGCTGCCGGCCACCAGGACGACCAGCGCCCAAAAGAGGACGTCGACGCCCACGGACTGCCAGCGCGCTTCCTTGCCCGAGAGGATGGGTGCAATGAAAAGCCCCATTCCGACCCAGGCCGTCGCGATCCAGAAGACCGCGAGCTGCAGGTGCCAGCCACGCGCCAGTTGGAACGGCAGCCAGTCACCCAGCGGGAGCCCGAAGAAGTCCGAGCCCGTCACGTACTGGTGCGCCAGCACGCCGCCGAGGGCCGACTGGACCAGAAGGAGGACGGCCGAGACGAGGAAGTATTTGCCCAGGCGCCGCTGGCTGGGGGTGAGAGAGGCGGCCGAGACGACCCAGTGGGGCGTGCGGTGCTCGTCGCGCTCGCTACCGCCGAGCCACGACCAGAGCAGAAGGACCAGAGCCAGGCCGGCCAGCAGCCCGACGACCGAGATGGCGCTCCAGATGACCGAGCCGCCGCTCATGTGGTTGCCCGACTCGGGCGCGTACGGCCAGTTGTTCGAGTACGTGGCGGTCTCTCCGGGACGAGGCGTGACCGCGAGCCAGGCCGTCCAGAGCATGAACTCGCCCATCGCCGCCAGGTCGTCGTCCGTGGCGGAGGCCAGGACGCTGGCCGGCAAGGCGCGCCGGAGGTCGCCGGTCCGGAAGTAGCTCTTGTAGTGGTCCCGGACGGCCCGGGCGGCCTCGGCCTGCGGC
>JACQZL010000281.1 GCA_016213865.1 Candidatus Rifleibacteriota bacterium | reverse complement strand
GAAATCCAGGGATGGAGCCTCCGTCCAAGGCGAAAAGAGACTCTCTGGTGCAGGACATCGGGTGATGGGACCACGCAGGGGACCCCCTCGAGGATTTCGCGGCGCACGCCGTCGTCGGGCGTCGCGCACAGGTCGTCGTACGTCCAGTGCCGGGGTTCGAGCTGCCGGACCGTTGCGGGGGCTGCCATGGCTACTGCCTCGGATCGATCGTACCACGGCGCCACTGGGACAGCCGGCCCAGCATCGTCCTGAGTACCTCGACCGGCCACCGGGTCTTCTCGCCTTCGAGGAGGATGAACCGAACGCTGTCCTCGGAGCGGCCTTCGCAGCCCTGACAGGACCCGTACCGCATCGGAGGCTGGGACTC
This sequence comes from Candidatus Rifleibacteriota bacterium, assembly GCA_016213865.1. Next base: position 4,803 of record JACQZL010000281.1, on the reverse strand, counting down.
CCGACAGTCCCGGCAATAGACGTAGACCAAGAGCCATCCCTCGCGCTGGATGAACCGCGCTCCGGCATAGGCACCCGAAAGGAACTCCCCGGACCTGGGGCCGGCGCTCAGCAGGTCCAGGAACTCCCGCAGTACATCGAGCTTCGTTGGGTTTGTCTCGACCTCGGCAAAGAACTCCTTGGACGCAAACGGGTCCGGGCGGATCCGGCGTGGTTTCACGGCCGTGCAAGCAGCCCCTCGAGTGAGACCTCTTCCGATGCCGGAGTGGCCAGCCTGGCCCTGACCTTCTTGGAGAGGTCCGGGTGGGCGTCCAGCGCCTCCGTCAGGTCGACGGTAGAGGCTCTCTGAATCAGGTCCCAGATGCGGTTCGCCTCGCTCTGGCTCTTGGCAGTCGCGAGCTGGTAGAAGATGGGGTTCTGAGCCTGCTTGGCCGCCAGCCAGGGGAAGTCGCGGTGAGACAGCTCCTCCAAGGCCTTACCCGTGCAGCGGCCCAATCTCTGAGCCACGCTCTCGAGCATCTCGACCTCGGCCTGATCGAGTTCATCCTCCCCCAGTTCAACGAGCGGCACCAGGTCACGCCGTGGCTTGGCGAAGCCGAAGACCTTGACGGGGCGCTCCTGGACGAGCTTGCGGGCGATCATCTCCCGGATGAGAGCCTCGAGCCGATCCGGGAACGGCCCGTGCGGCATCCGGATGTGAGAGATGCCGGTCACGGGCCGACCATGCTTGCGGTAGAGCTCGAAGTCGGCGAAGTAGAGGAGCTTGGCGAGCTTCACTCTTCCAAGGCCCAAGGGGTTGCCCTTGAGGACAAGGGCCAGAAAGAGGATGGCCGCCTGGAACTTCCGCTTGCTGAAGCCTCCGATGGGACCCTGCTTCTTCACCTGTGTGTCTCCCGAGGACACTGGACTCGTGCCGCAGTCGCGCCGCATGCTCGCCGTTTGCCCTCTATCGAAAGCACACCTTGGCCTCAGGCCCTCAGGCAAGGCGGACCCCTGACCCCCTTGACACGCCCCCGTCGCGTGCTAGCTCCACCTCAGCCGGGGGCCCGGGCGCTCAACGGCGCGGGGCTCTACTCGCCGACCACCGCGGAGGCGATCGGGATGACGGTCGCAGGACAGCTCGCGCTGAGGAGTTCGATTGCTGCCCTGTCGCTCTGCTTCAGGCCGTCGCCCGGGTGGGAGGAGCTGTTTTGGGACACGCCAGCCGAGGGCATCCCGGCTGGCTCCGAACCGGCTCCCCTGTTTGGCTTTGGCCACTGTTGGCGGGACAACCCGAAGCTGAGAAGACTCAACGATGGTACGACGGACCGCTACCTGCGGTCCGACAAGTACGTCACCCTTTTCGGGGGCGTCGGGGCCGAGCACTCGCCCCTGGGCCAGGTGCGCAACGCGCCCTGGTACCTGGACGTGACGCACGCGGTCACCAACGTACTGGGCCAGGCCCGGGACAATGACGGAGTCGTTCCGCGCTCGAGCGGCATGCCCTGGTTCGTCACCCTGGGCCCCGACGACCGCTATCTGGCGCCTGGGGCGGACCATCGGGCCCACTTCCACGGCGTCCACCACCTGGCCATGCCCTCCGACCCCGAGGTCGTCGTGGCCCTGCACGGGTTCCTGTCGCGGCACAGGCCGGGCAACTTGCCGCCGGTGGCCCGCGTCCGGGCGCCGGTTGGCGTCGAGTTCCCCGCGGGTGGCGGTGTGACGGTGACGCGCGACGGCTCGGGCAGCTACGACCGCGACCCGGTCCAGGGCGTGACGCTCGGCTACCACTGGGTCTTCCTCGGCGCCACGCCCGGCCTTCCGGCTCCCTCGCTGGCGTCGTCAGGTGCGGCCGTGGCCACCGTGACCCTCTCGCAAGCGGGCACCTATCGCTTCGCCCTGGCGGTGCGCGACGGTCGCGGCGGCCTGGCGCTCGAGGAGCACATCGTGACCGCCCGGCAACAGGGCTCTACCGACCCGTGGCGCGAGCTGACCTCGACGGGCGTGACGCGCCGCGCCGTGGGCCTGTCATGGACGGCTGCCCTCACCGACCAGCAGCTCCGCTGGACGGCCGACCCGACCAAGTCGCTCGACGACTGGAACAAGCACGACCTCTCCGCCGGCGCGACCACGGCTGCCCTGGTGGACCTGTCACCCGACGTGCCGGTGTATGTGCAGCTCGTCAAGAGGGGCTTCTTCGGGAGGGACGACGAGCGCGTACACGCTGCCCGGATTCCGGCACCGACCCATTCGAGCGCCAGTCTTCGCAAACTCGCTTGCGCAACTTCATCTGGTAGGGCCGGCCCTACCGGAGGGGGCGGTGGGTGGCGCGGCTTCCTTCGGCCGGCGCGGAGGCCGACCCTACCGTCGTGGCTCACCCCTTCTTGCTCCGTCCCTTGTTGCTTCGCCTCCTGGTGGTTCGGTCCGTCGCTCCCGGCCCCGTCCTGCTCTCCGTGACGAACACGCGCTCGAGGCTGCCCTCGGTCAGCAGCCGGAGGCCCCACTCGGTGAGCTAAGGCTCGGCCGCCGTCTGGACGCGCTTGCGGCACTCCTCCGTCACCGCCCCGAACCTGGTTTCGAGCTGACCCAGCAACAGCTCGGCCTTTCCCTCCTTTCGCCCCGCCTTTCGCCCCTTCTTGAGCCCGCTCTTTCGACCGTCCGAGCGCCACTGTCGGGTCCACTCCTTGACACGTGCCTCCAGCGTGCTTCTCACCTCGTCCAGCTCCCGTACACCCTCGACTGACTGGCCTCGGAGCTTCCCGGGAACGAGGTCCTCCGTGAGCCAGACCCTGAACGCATTGCGTAGTCTCGCCTGCTCCGGCGACGACAACCACTCACAAAGACACCTCACCACGACCGCCGCATCGGCCGGCGTTCGGCTGTTCTCCAGCCGGAACAGGGCCGCCGCGAGATTGCGGACCGACGCCAGCTCGCTCTCCGAAAACGTACCCTCGTCCAGGAGGAAGCAACGCCCACGCGGCGCAAACCGCGCCAACTCCTCCGGCAACTCCGGCAAAAGCTCGCCGACCTCCAGGGCAGCGTCCCATCGGCGCTTGCCGTCGTAGAGCACGAGCGGCAACACCGCTGGCAACCGACTTCGCGCTGCTGGAAGCGCTCTTACGCGCCGCTCCAGTCTTCCACCGCGACGCCGAGCCCCTCGAAGTCCTTCGTGTTGTGGGTGACCACGGACGCCTCGTGGACCTTGGCGAACGCTGCGATCAACAGGTCGGCGTCAGCGTGGGGGCGACCAGCCTTCCGGGTTTCCACCCAGAGCCGCGAAGCCTCCAGCCAGGCAGCGTCGGTCATCTCGCGGTACTCCAACGACTGCAGCAATCGCACGAAGCGAGCGCGCTTGGAGGTCGCCTCCGGCTTCGCGAGCAAGCCCCGCTCCGTTTCGTAGAGGACGACCGGACAGAGCAGCACCGGCTCCACCTCGTCCAGAGCCCTCTGCATCCGGGTGCAAGACTTGTGCCCGGCGCGTAGCAGATCCGCGACAGCGCTGGTGTCCAGGACAAACGCCATTCAGATCGGGTTCTCCCGTGAGCCGCCCTGCTTGCGTGCCTCGGACTGGTCCCGGGCGAAGTCCTCCCAGAACTCTTGGTCCTCTTCCGATACCGGCGCGGCCATGAACCGCCTGAACGCATCGGCCTTCGCCTTCCGCATCGCCAGTGCGTCCGTCGCTGCCGCCGCCGCGTCCGAAGCAGGGGCTACCACGACGGTCACCTGCACGGCGGCGACTGGCATCTCGTCAACGGGCTCGTCGAGACGGATGCAGTCGCGGGCCTCGAAGTGGCCCTTGAGGATGTAGGCGGTCGCTCGTGCCATCGCAGAGCCTGCGAATCCTGGACAGTGCTCGGTAGCACCAACTCTATCATACAGTCCGATCAGCCGGCCCTGTTGTCGTGGCTCGCCCCTTCTTGCTTCGTGCCTTGTTGCATCGCCTCCTGGTGGTTCGGTCTGTCACTGCGGCGCCCCGTCTCGCCCTCCGTGGCGAAGCCGCGCTCGAGGCTGCCCTCAGGCAGCAGCCGGAGGCCCCACTCGGTGAGCTCAGGCTCGGCCGCCGTCTGAACGCGCTTGCGGCACTCCTCCGTCACCGCCCCGAACCTGGTTTCGAGCTGACCCAGCTACAGCTCGGCCTTTCCCTCCTTTCGCCCCGCCCTTCGCCCTTTCTGGAGCCCGTCCTTGAGTCGGAGCTTCCCGGGAACGAGGACCTCCGTGAGCCAGACCCTGAACGCATCTCGTAGCCCCGCGTGCTCGGGCATCGACAGCCACTCAGCAAGACACCTCACCACTACAGGCGGAGCCACTCGCCGCGGAACCGAACGCGCCAGACGCGGTCGGCCTTCCGCGCGCGCTTTCGCCGCAGCGCCGCGCCTCAGATCGCCGGTCCCGCCTTCCCGTCGCTCTCCTCGTAACGCCGGGTGAAGTCCAGATAGTGCTCGACGTCGCGCGGGCTGCCGAAGACCAGCGGGACTCGCTGGTGGAGTTGCTCGGGCACGAGCTCCAGGATGCGGCCGTGGCCGTCGGTGGCCAGCCCACCGGCCTGTTCCACGATCAGCGCGACCGGGTTCGCCTCGTACTGGAGCCGGAGCTTGCCGGTCGGCTTTCGGGGGTCTCGCCGGTCGGCCGGGTAGAGGAAGATCCCGCCTTGGATCAACGTCCTGTGGAGGTCGGCCACGAGACTCCCGACGTAGCGCAGGGAGTAGGGGCGCCCCGTCTCGGGGTCGGACTCCTTGATGTGGTCGACGTAGCGCCGGGTGCAGTCGTCCCAGAAGTGGTAGTTGGATTCGTTGACCGAGTAGGTCTTGCCGCGCGCCGGGATGCG
>JACQZL010000280.1 GCA_016213865.1 Candidatus Rifleibacteriota bacterium | reverse complement strand
GTGGCGACGTCTATCGGATGACAAGACGAGGGACAATCGAGGAGTCGCGGCGCCTGCGAGCGAGGCAGAGAAAGACCCCTCTGTGCCTCTGTGTCTCTGCGTCTCTGTGTATCTCCTGCAACGGGGGGAGGGCCACCTACGGGACAGTCGCGCCCGCCCGTCGGGGAGCGACGCAAGAAGATGGGAGACCGCATCACTCCATGGGTCCGCTCGGAGCTCGTCGCCGGCACTATTGTTGGGGAGCGAGCGCCACCGAGATCGGCCTCGGAGCGCGCCGCAGGTGCCTGTTGAAGAAGCCCGCCACGGCTGCCATACGCTGGGTCTCCGAGGGTTGCACGGGCTTCCTGAAGTCCTTGGGCATGAAGCCGTGGTCGGCATTGCTCACGCGCAGCAGGTTCGCCTCGACGCCGACCTGCCGGTAGGCCAGCAGCATCCGCTCGGAGTGCCGGATCGGCACGAGCCAGTCGCTGTCCCCGTGGACCATCAGGAGCGGCGGATCGTCGCGGCTGACGTGCGCGATGGGGCTTGCCTTCACGAAGTCCTGCGGAGGCCGGAACGGCCCCATGAAGAAGTGGACGATCTGGCCACCCAGGGTGAGAGGATTGGCGAATTCGCCGGCCAGGTCAGTCGGGCCAAAGTAAGAGCAGACGGCTTGCACCCGGCTCGAGACGTTGCGGGGACCGCTCGAGCCCTCCATGCCGGCCCTGGCGTCGGCACAGCCCAGCATCATGGCGAGGTGTCCGCCGGCCGAGGCGCCCCAGACGCCTATCCGAGCAGGGTCGACGCCGAGTCTGGCGGCGTGGAACCGAAGGTACCTGACGGCGGCCTTGCAGTCCTCCACCTGGGCGGGGAACTTGGAGAGCCAGCAGAGCCGGTAGTTGATGTTGGCCGTGACGAAGCCGTAGCCGGCGAGCGTCTCGGCCTCGTGGCAGTCGCCCTTGTCGCCCATGGCCCAGCCGCCGCCATGGATGAAGATCACCGCGGGCCGCAAGGAACCTCTAATCCGAGGCGGCACATACAGGTCGAGCTTCAGGGAGGCGAGGCCGGCCTTGCCGTACACGAGGTCGCGGTGGACCTGGAGCTGGGAGGATGCCGTCCTGTTGGAGACCGAGACCGTGACCATGGCCATCTTCTCGAGTCCTCGGTAGTTGACGAACGAACGCACGCCCGCGGGGACCTGCGGTTGGGCGCCACTCACCAGAGGGAGTTGGCCGAAGAGCGCCAGCAATCCGGCAAGCAAGCTGGGAACCGACAGTCTCCATCGTTTCATCTCGATACCTCCTGGGTTCGGCACCTCATCCTGCGAGGCGCCACGCCGACCGTTACCGGGTTGTTCCTTCGAGTTACCGGCTGGATGCCCCGCGACGCGTCATACCCTGAGCCAGCGAAGGGCCTGCGGCAGCCCACGAGCAGCGTCCCGTTGCTCCCGTTGTGATGCGGGCGGAGCGGCCGCGCGAGGGCGGGCTGGCGCGAAGAGCGGAGCCCCTTCGAGCGGTCGGCCACGGGATCCAGTCGAGCGAGCACGCCGTCCTGGATGCACCCCCCGTGCCAGCTCCAAGAGGCCTTCCGGCGGCGTCAGGGTTCCGTGAGCGTGACCGCCGGTCCCCACTCTCCGCCGGCAGAGGCGACGCTAACGGTCAGCTTCAGGCCCTTGAAGGAGCCCGGAAGCCTCAATTCGTGGGCCCGGCTTGGGGCCACCTCCTCGGCGACGAGCGGCAGCGTATCCGGCACCTCGACCCGGACGGCGCCGCGGTAACTCCGAAGGCTCCACCAGGTCACGGTCAGAGCGTCCTCACGGACGACGACCTGGAATCTGGAAGGGGAAGCGGCAGGGTGCGACAACCAGTACGCGGTGACTCCACTGGTGGCCAAGGTCAACCCCAACGTCATCGCCACGAACGCCCTTCTCGAGGACCACGGCCCGGTCGCCCTCGCGGCCTCCGGCCGAGCCGGTCCGGCGCCGTTGTCGAGGCCGGCCGCTCTGCCCGCGGGGTCGATCGCCAGGAGGGCCGCGCGCATCTCGCCGGCATTGATGAAACGGTCCTCGGGTGCCGGCGCCAACGCGCGCTCCAACCAGGGCAGCAGTCCGGAAGGCAGACCGGGTCGCTTCGCAAAGAGCCCCCGCAGCGGCAGTTCCAGGTGCATCAGGAGAAAATCCTGGGGGCTGCTCACCGAAAACAACGGCTCGCCGCTCAACATCTCGTAAAGCACCAGCGCCACCTGGAACAAGTCGCTCGCCGGTGTGGCCTTGCGACCCGACAGGCACTCGGGAGGCAGATAGCCCAGTGAGCCCGGCACCTCGCCAGTTCTGGTCAGCTTGTCGCCGAAGGCAGCCAGGGCGATCCCGAAGTCCATCAACACCAGCCGCCGTTCGGCGGTCATCATGAGGTTGGACGGCTTGATGTCTCGATGCACCAGTCCGGCCTGGTGGACCACGGCAAGGCCGTCGAGCAGGTCCGCCGTCGACCTGAAGGCCCGCGACACCGACCTCAGCTCGCCGGCCTCGATCAGGCACTCGACCGTGACGCCCTGGATCAGTTCCGTGACCAGGAAGGGCTGCTCCTGCTCGACCCCCCCGTCGAAGATGCGGAGGATGTTCGGGTGCGACAGCACCGCCATCGCCTTGACCTCGCGGCGGAACCGCTCCACGGCCTCGTCGGAGGTGAGCGAGTGGCCGTGCCCGAGCACCTTGACGGCAACGTCGCGCCCGAGCTCGGGATCGAACGCCCGATAGACAACGGCCATCCCGCCCCGACCCAGTTCGCTCTTGACCTGGTAACGGCCGAAGGCACGAACCTTCGCGTCCTTCATGCCTTCACGATAGCAGGGCCTCGCGAAGGGCCGCAAGGACACCTCCCGCCTGGATTTCGGGCTACAATCCAGCGCGTATGATGCTCGGAGGCCGGTACGAGACGCTCGAGTTGCTGGGCTCGGGAGGGATGGGGGACGTCTACCTTGCGAGCGACCTCGAGAATCGAACCCGGCGCGTGGCTGTCAAGTTGCTCAAGGAAGAGGTCAGCGACGACATCGTCATGCGCTTCGACCGCGAGTGCGAGCTGCTCTCTCGGGTGTCGCATCCGGCGATCGTGAAGGTGCTCGATCGAGGGGCCGCCGACAAGCAGGTCTACTTCGTGATGGAGTACGTCGCGTGGCCGACCCTGGCGCAGCGGCTCACTGCACGGCAAAAGAGCGAACAGCCCTTTTCGCTCCAGGAAGCAGTGGCGTTGCTGGCACGCCTGGCAGACGCTCTCGATCACCTCCCCGGCCTGGGCATTGTCCACCGTGACCTCAAGCCCTCCAACGTCCTGGTCAGCGACGAGCTCGACCTCAGGGTGATCGACTTCGGCCTCGCCGGG
>JACQZL010000120.1 GCA_016213865.1 Candidatus Rifleibacteriota bacterium | reverse complement strand
CTGGCGCTTCTCACCAATCCGATCGTCCTGGCCCAGATGAAGACGGCCCGGGCCGGCTCCGACTGCCCGATGCGCCTGGTCGCCCTCGAGGAGTCGCGATTCGAGTCCTCCGATCCCGGCAGGCCGCTGTTCGGCAGCCGCTTCAAGTTCGTCTACGACGGCCAGAACCGTTCCGGCGAGGGACGGGAGGGCGCATTCGAGATCTGGCTGGAGTCTCCTCTGAGAGAGTCCACCGGCCGAGGAGTCGACAGGCCGAGCGAACTGGTCCTGGCCTCGACCCGCGTCTCCCTCGTGAGTCCGTTCAAGGCTCTGCCCGTCTCCGGACACGCAGGCCGGTAAGAGCCCATCCAGGAACCGCTCGAGCGGGCACCTGCTTGTCGCGCGCTCTCGCATGCGACCGTCACCATGCGCGGCACCATAGTGGACTATCTCCCTTCGAGTGGACCGGAGCCGAGTATCGGCAGTCTGCTCCATCGACGGTTCCAGAGGCTCGCTCCAGGCCTGCAATGGCGTTCGATCCTGTCAGGCAGAGAACTCTGATGTTCGGAGGCGGGGCTGAGAACACCGACACCTGGGAGTGGGATGGCACCGACTCGGTCACGGTGACGGCGAACACCACACCCGTATGCTCGGCGGGCACCGATCGCATCACGAACCTGGGAACGCCGGTATCGCTTTCCGCCACAGCCTCGGACCCCGACGGCGACCCGGTCCAGTCCCGCTGGACGCTCCTTGGCGGCCCCGGTGGATCGGTCCTCACTGGGGTTTCAACGCTCACTCCTACGTTCACACCCGCTACTGCGGGGGTGCATCTGCTCGAGTTGGCCGTCACCGATCGGCATGGCGAAACGGGCCGCTCCCAGGTTCGGGTCACCGGCATCACCGTCCGGTTCTCACCTCCGGTCGCCGGCTCTTACACGTTCCAGCTTGCGGCGCAGGACGGCCGCGGCGGGGCGGCCTCTTCGGAAGAGCGGAAGCCCGGCCGCGGTGCCCGCTTTGGCGCTGGTCGAGACGCGCTTCGAGCGCTTGCTTCCGGGAGCGACGCTACCCGCTGACGCGGTATCGCTGCTGCGCGTGGGGATGACGGCCCGCAGCCGCCGGACCGTGCTGAGGCCGACGGCTGACGCCGGAGTGAGGCAGAGCGTGGTAACGAGACTCTCGGGTGGCCGGCGGATCTGGCCGGGATTGCTGGCGGGCGGAGCATCGCAGCCGCACCTGACGCTCGATGGAAGGGCGAGCGTCGACCCGAACCGGCCCGCGTTGCCGCTGAGCTATCGATGGGAAGTGTTAGCGGGCGGCCCGGTCCTCACGACGTTCAGCTTCACGCCGCCCGCCGCCGGGGTCTACGAGTTCGAGTGCTACGCGCTCGAGACCGACGTGGCGCTGCGGCCGCTTGGCGTGGAGACGTCCAGGCGGATCCGCGTGGTGGCGAACGCTCCGGGCAAGCCGGTGCCTCGCGCGCGCGCCACGCTCGCGGTGGCGGGGCCGGGCCGCACTCGACCCCGGCGGGGCTGGCGATCCACCTGCCGGGCCAGGGCACTCCCTCGCGGGCGCTGGAGCCGGGAAAGGGGTATCTGGTCAACTCACCCGGGGCAGTGCTCGAGCTGCGGCCGACGGCTCCGTGAGGCCCGCCCGCTCGCGCCGCCTCCCGGCAAGCGTCCGGAATGACAGAACTCCCAGACCTTGCGGCCCGGGAGAACTGGGTGTGGACGATTTTACGCGGGGTCTTGTCCCTCTTGGGTCCATCCACTTCGTTCTGAACTCTGGATTTTACTCCTTCGTTTTGAACAACCCGCTGACGGCGATGATTCCGCTCTCTGTAGGATTGGATTCGACTTGAGGCAATCTCCTCGAATTCGCTCCTGGCGCCTGCGGAAACAGGTCTCTGAAAGGTCGGCGTCAGTCTTTGAACCTTCCAGACGGGACAGGGCGGGGGTCCTTCTCACCAGCAGCCAGAACGAATTCCAGCTGAAAGTTACTTCCTGTCTTCAGTACCGATTCTTCAAAGGACCTTTCTCCAGGAGCTTACGTCCTCGCGGACTTCTCACCCTTGACCTGGAGATTCCGGAACGATCCTTGTCCTACCTCATCCTCCGGTACGGGAGGATCCCAGGGCCACTTCTGCTTTCGGACTTGCGTCCAGCCGATCCCTCGGGCCTGTCG
>JACQZL010000279.1 GCA_016213865.1 Candidatus Rifleibacteriota bacterium | reverse complement strand
GGCGCTCTCACCGTCCCTGGCCACCTCCACGCGAAAGCCCAGCTCCCGCAAGCTCTGTTCGAGCAGGCTGCTGATCCCGCGATCGTCCTCGACGATCAGAAGGCTTGCCATCGTTGCCGTCTGGAATCCGCTGGCTCAGTCCTTCACGACGCCTTTGAGGAAGCCGAGCTTCTGCCTCAGGGTCCCAACTCGGTCCTTGAGGGCGACCAGGACTCGCGCCAGCTCGGCATCCGGGACGGTCTTGCGAGTCTCGGAAATCTGATCGACGATCGTCTGGCAGAGCGCCTCCGTGTTCGATACCACGCCGTCGAGCAGCTTGGGTGTTTCCTTGCCATCGGGGCCGGCCTCTTCCAGCTTCGAAAGCAGCTCCAGCCGCTTCTCGACCAGCCCGACCCTCGTCTTCATCGCCTCGTCCCCCGCGGCCTGGAGGTGCTTGCGGGCCTCCGAGCTGAGGCCTGTCACGGAGTTCAAGAAATCGTCGCGGAAGTACGTGATGATCGCCGGCACGGCCTGCTTCATCCCTGGAAGGGCCAGCAGCTTCCACCCCTTGTGGGCCAGCAGCATGCGGGCCTGATCGGCAACGGGCAGCACCTCCCGCACCGCCGAGATCGTGTGGGCCTGGCTGTCGAGCATCGACAGAACAGCCTTCTGGAGGTCGTCCAGGGGACGCTTCACGTTGGCCTTCGAGTCCTCGCTGGCGGCCTTCAGGGCCTTCATGGCTTGCTTGAACTGCCTGCGGCCTTCGTGGCGCTCGCGCGCCCCGGCTTCCCAGACCTTCACGAACTGGACTGCCTTGTCGCCCTCCAGTCGCGCGCTGGCGGCCAGCCGCTGGCCGAGCTCGCGAGAGAACCGGGCGCGTTTCTCGCCAGCCTCGGGCTTCTCGGAAGCCGCGAGGGCCATGCCTGCCGCCACTGCCACGATCAGACCGCCGAGCCCCAACCACCGGGTTGCTCTGAGGAACATGAAACTACCTCCTGTCGAGTTCAGGATGCCCAACGCCGATCGTTCGATCTCGCGCCGCATCCATTTCACATCATCGCGGCCGCATGTTGCAGCAATATGACGAAATCGTACCGGTTCGGTGGAATCAGCGAAGGGCTGCCAGCAGGCAGATCCCGGGCAGCAACAGGGCGAGTGGGACCAGTGGCAACCACGTGTATCCCAACCAGTGGACGCACGCCCAGCCGGCCACCGGCCCGACCACTGACGCCAGTGAGGCGACCCCCTCGAGCAAGCCCATCCCGCCCGCCCGGTCCCGTTCGCCCGTCAGGTCGGCGAGCCAAGCGCTCGTCCCGACGCGGATGGCCGGATAGAGCGGGACGGTCATCAGCACCGCGACTGCCCGCGGGTCCGAGAGCACGCACAGCACGGCATAGAACGCCACGTACGCCACGGTGGCCCCGATCAGCAGTCCACGGCGGCCCCGCACATCGGCCAGCCAGCCGTAGACCGGGAAGAGCAGCGTCCCGACGATCGTGGCACCCGCCATCGACAGACCCAGAACAGCGGCCGAGCCGCCCAGGTGCTGGCACAGATAGAGCGAGAAGTACGAGAAGAAGGCGACGTTCGCGGTCGTGAGGACAAAGAGAAAGAGGGCGAGCCGCAGGACCGCCGGACGGCCATAGAGACCTGCCAGCTCCTGCAGGAGCGAACCCCTCTCGGCCGGAGTGCGGTCATGGTGCGCGGCCTGACGCGGGAAGAGGACCCCCATGACCGCGAAGGCGCCCACGGACGCGATCCAGCAGAGCGTAAAGATGAAATGCATCGCCTCCAGCTCGCTGGGTCGCCACCAGCAGATGGCGGCGCCGGCAAGCGAGGCCGCTCCCCACCCGGCTGACTCCGAGGCGTGGAGGGCGCCGACGATCCGGCCCTTCGAGTCTTCCCACTCGAGAGTGCCCCAGGCCTTCGACACTGGAAAGAGCGCGGTGCTGATGAGCGCGAAGGTCGTGGCCAGAGCAACCAGGGCGGTCGCCGAGTCGGCGGCCAGGAAGAGCGTGAAGAAGAGCGCCTCGGAGCCGAGGGACGCGAGGACGTAGGGTCGTGGGCGGGGGTAGCGATCATAGAGGGCCCCCCACAGGTTGTAACCCACGAAAGCGGTCAGGGACGGCAGAGCAAAGAGCAGTCCCGTCAGCAAGTCCGCCCTCGTCGGGTCGACTGCCCGGATGTAGAGCGGGCCGTAGACGAGAACGGCCGCGACGTTGAGCCCGAGCACCGCATAGCCCAGGCCAAAGAGGACCAGGGAACGCCGCCGCGGCATCAGTGGGCCAGGCTGTTCCGGATGACGCTGGCCAGTTCGTGCAGGTCCGGCGAGCAGTTCTCCGGCAGGTCCGGGAGGTCGGGTTTCTGGCCTCCGCGAGCCTGGAGCAGGGCCGCCGTGAGCCGACTGTAGAGAGCCAACTCCCCGCGCACCGCGGCGAGGTCGCGGTTGGCCGTCTGGAGGTTGGCGGCCGCCTGTTCGGAGCCGTGGCGGACGCGGTCGAGCTCGCGGGCACGGAGGGCCGCGTCCATCGCCATGGAGGCGCCGGTACCGAAGACCTCGAGCGTCTCCTGAACGTGTTCGCTGAAGGCGTTCTCCCTGCCCGAAGCCAGGAAGAGGAGGCCCATCCGGCCGTCCCGGTTTCTGAGCTCCAGCTCGGCGGCCGAGCTGAGACTGCGAGGGATCCCGCGGGTCCGCATGGACACGTCGGCCAGCTCGAAGTCGAACCGCTCCCGGAAGACGAAGTGCAGCCCGTAGGCCTCGCAGGCGACGCGGAACTTGGCGTCGGCCTGGCTGGCGAAATCCAGGCCGATCGCCCCGGCCTTGCAGGTCATCAGCTCTCCGCTGGCCAGGAGAACGTGGGCCAGATGGAAGTCGGAGACCTTGCCGAGAAGCTGGAAGAGCAAGTTGGCGACCTCACGCAAGGAGAGAGGGTTGCGCGCGAGGGCCGTCAGCTCGTTGGAGAGCGTCGCCTGGAACAGCTTGCGATCGAGCAGGTAGTTGAGCCGTTCCAGCAGCGCCTCGGGGCTGGGAGGTGCGGCGCCGCCCTGGGCTGCCAGCGGGGTCGAGGCCCGCGGGCTGTCGAGGAGCTCTCGGATCTTGCCCAACAGCATCCAGGAATCGGAGTCCTTGACCAGGTACGCGTCTGCCCCGACCGTAAGCCCCCAGAAGCGATCGCTTTTCTCGCCCTTGCTGGTGAGGATGATGACGGGGAGCTGGCGGACCAGAGGGTCTTCCCGCACGAGGCGCAGCACCTGATAGCCGTTCATCCGGGGCATCTCGACATCCAGGAGGACGAGGTCCGGGATGTTCAGGTAGAGATGCTCGAGCGCCTCGACACCGTCGCAGGTGGCGTCGATCTCGTAACCCTCTTCCAGCAGGGATTCCTGCAGCAGAGCCCGGACCGTGGGCGAGTCGTCGGCAATCAAAATGCGCCTGGCCATGACAACAAGGGAGAGTATACCACCGGGACGAACGGGCTTCGATCTCCCCGTCAATCACACATCTTTGCCATCGCCCGAAAAGCATGACAGGCACTCGATTCTCGGCTGAGGGGAGCGTCAAAAGGTAGTGCCGATGCGCACTGCGTGGTTTCCCGTGGGAAGGGGCGGGTTTCAAGTGTCTCTCGGCGCTGGGTGCGT
>JACQZL010000278.1 GCA_016213865.1 Candidatus Rifleibacteriota bacterium | reverse complement strand
GTAGACCAGCCGGCCAGTCGGACTGGGAGCAACTGAAGCGGGCAGCGAGCGAGGGTAGGCTGAACGCGGCCACCGCGGACTACGAGGTCCTGGTGCCACGCAGAGCTGCCGTCGAACTGAGCACGGTCGCCGGCGAGGCCCTCGTGGCCGGCATCGAAGGGGGTCTGATCGTGAATGCCGTGTCGAGCTCGATGCTACTCGAGCGGATCACGGGCGGCTGCCGCGTGACGGCCACCAGTGGCAACGTGACCATTTCAGGCGCGGCGGGCGGGCTCGCCGTCCAGACCGTCGGGGGCAATGTCGACGCCCGTGGCTTGCTCGGGGCCTGCATCGTCGACACGGTCGGAGGGAAGATCAACCTCATCCTCGACCCCGGGAACCTGCAGTCGGCCCGCATCACCACGGTGGTAGGGCCCGTGGACCTGCAGTTGCCCGAAAGGCCCGGGGCCGCCTTCAATCTGGAGACGACCGGCGGCACGATCGGCGGCGACTATCCGCTGCCCCCTGGCTCGCCGCACAGGCGCCTCAGTCCCGCCAGGACCCCGGGACCTACCATCACGGTCCGCACCTCCAGCGGGACCATCACGGTCCGCCGACTGCCGCGGTGAGCAGGCCGACTGGCGCTGGGAGAGCGCAGGTCCGGCGCCCCCTTCCCCGGGACGGCTGCTCACATCTCGGCGAAGTCGAGGGCTACTGGCCGGCCAGGGCGTTGTTGTAGGTCAGGCGCCACTGCTCGTAGATGTTGCGGCGCTGGGCGATCGCGGCGGGAGCGAGCCCACGCTGGATGCCGTCCTGCAGCGCTAGGTAGGCGGCGTCGAGCTGGGACTTGGCCTTGGCGACGCTCTCGGACTGAACGGCGGCCTTCTGCGCGGAGTACCCAGGGGCCCCTTGGGCCGTGGTCGTGGCGCCGGGCATGGCCATCGGCACGCCCTGCTGGTTGGTGCCCGAGCCACCGTCGGTCCCCTTGCCCATCTTCTCCTTGATGATGCCCGTCAGCCACTTGGCCAGCATCGGCGCCACGAAACCGCCCACGATACCGCCGATCGGGCCAAAGGCCATCTTGCCCAGATACCATCCGCCGAAGCCCGCGGCGATCTGGATGATGATGTCGGTCGTGCTCGTCTCGCCGCCGCCCATCAGGTTCTTGAGCATTCCGCCGAGGCCACCCTCTTGCTGGCCCGCGTTCGGGTCGGCGGCCTGAGCCCCGGCGTCGGTCGGCTGCCCCTGGACCGGGGCCGAATCCATCTGGTTGGCCAGCGGATCGGGCTGTCCCTGCAAGTAGGCGTCATACCGCTGGGCCAGGACCTGGTTCTCTTGCATCAGGCGCGCGAGGTACTCGGCGCGCGCGGGATCGCTCTGCCGGGCCTGCTCGAGCTGGGCGGCCAGCGCCTGCTGCTGGGCAGAGAGCGCCTGCAGCCGCTGCTGCATGTATTGCTGAGTGGCGGCGGCATCCGCATCCTGGGCCATGACAATCGGCGCGCCCAACGTGCCGAGCATGACCCACACCAGCAACCAGACCACCGGGTGGGCAAAGCGTCGGATGGTATTCACGGCCATGAGTCTAAGGAGCGAAACGAGAAGTGACAAGCCCCCACGGCGCTGCCCTCACGGTGGACTTCTCCGGGTCCGCGCCCTTATCGTGTCCAGCGCCGTAGCTTCCCGATCAGGAGCGTGACGTTCAATGGCCGACACCACCCAGCCCAGCCCCGAAACACCGATCTTCATCGATCTCGAGTGGACCCCCAACCCCAACACCATCAAGCTCGTCGTCAACAGACCGTTGATGCCGAAGGGCATCGCGAACTTCAAGACGGTCGCGGAGGCCGAGGCGTCCGTCCTGGCGCAAAAACTCTTTGCGGTGGCAGGCGTGGACGGGGTCATGTTCGGTCCCAACTTCGTCACCCTGACGCGAGGCGAGACCGGCGACTGGCTGGAGATCCACGAGAAATCGGTGGCGGCCCTCAAGGCCCACCTGGACGAGGGGCGCCCCGTCCTTGACAAGCCCCTGCCCGAAAAGCCTGCCGGTGAGGCGACCAGCGCCGACGCGGCGGCCATCCAGCAGATCCTCGACAACGAGATCCGGCCCGCCATCGTCATGGACGGCGGCGACATCGTCTTCGAGAGCTACGACGACGGCGTCCTCTACGTGCGGATGCGTGGCGCCTGCCACGGCTGCCCCAGCGCGGTCTTCACGCTCAAGATGATGCGCGGCGCGTGTCACGGCTGCCCCAGCGCGGTCTTCACGCTCAAGATGGGGATCGAGCAGCGACTGCGGCAGACCATCCCCGGCCTCAAGGAAGTCGTCCAGATCTAGCCAGCCCCGGCCCCGCACCGGACGGCTAGCGCGGCAGCTTCTCGAACACGGCTGCCAGCGCCAGGACCGTCGGTCCCAGCAGGATCACGAGCAGGACCGGGAAGATGCAGAGCGCCAGCGGGAAGAGTACCTTGACCGCCGCCTTACGGGCCTGCTCCTCGGCCCGCTGGGCCCGTTGCTGCCTGAGCTTGGAGGCGTGCATGCGCAGGGTCGGAGCGAGCGCCGTGCCCAGTTGGCGGGACGAGACCAGGGCCGAGATCAGCGCGTCCAGGTCGGGGACGGCAAGCCGTGACGCCATCTGTCCGAGCGCCTTCTCGAGCGGCGTCCCGTGCAGCGCCTGGTTCAGGCAGCCCTCGAGCTCAATGGTCAGGGGGCCGCGGAACGCCCGGGTCACTTGCTGGATTGCGCTGTCCAGACTGTGACCGGCCTCCAGGGCAACGACCAGCAGGTCGAGCACTTGGGGCAACTGGCGCTCGAGCGCCCGCCGATGGGCCGACTGCCCTGGCAGCAACGTCGTCATCAGCGACCCTAGCAGTCGATCTCGGTCAGTTTGCGGATCCACAGGTAACCCCCGGCGAGCCCCAGGACGCAGACGCCCACGGGCAAGAGGTTGAGCGGCGAGCCCGGCCCCGCAAAGGTCCAGAGCCGGCTAACGTAGTGGGGAGCCGTGAACCAGATGAAACAGCCCAGAAAGAGCGGCAAGGCCAGCAGGATCTTGGCCGACAGGCGCCCCTGAGCCGTGAGGCTGCGCGCCAGGCCTCTCAGCCGCGCGCGCTCCGAAAGCGTCTCGACGATCCCCTCCAGGAGAGGTCCGAGGGAGCCACCGGCGCGATGCTGCAACAGGACCGCGGCGACCAGGAAGTCGACGTCCTCGCAGACGGCACGGTCGCGGAAGGCGGTCAGGGCAGGTTCCAGGTCTTGCCCCTGCCCGAGCGCGCCGGCCAGACGGGCCACCTCGTCGCGGACCTCGCCGCTTGCGGCTCCCTGGGCCGCCACGAAGGCCTCGGCCAGACTGCGCCCGGCTGTGGCCGCGCCGGCAAGTTGCTGGACCACTGCCAGGAGGCCGGTCTCCCAGGCAAGCCGCCGCCGGGATTCCATCCATGAGTGGACGATCGGAGGCCCCACAACAGCCAGGGCCACGGCGGCACCCAGGAGGAAGGCAAGCGTCGTCACTGGTCAGAGCCTCGGCCCGGCCGCGGAGTCCTCCTTGCGGCCCAGCATCGTGTCGCAGTTGACGCACACGTAGTGGTAGATGGCGCCGGACGGGACGAAAAGCGCCAGTTTCTCGCGGACCGGCATCGCCTGGCGACAGGTGGGGCAATAGAGCTGGGTGGCGTTCATCTGCCGGAACTGCCCTTGGGCCTGCGGCGCGCGTCTTTGACCGAACAGTTTCATCACCAAGAGGATACCAGATCGCACGGGCCGCCGGCTTGGGTGTTAGGTGCTAGGTGCCAGGTGTTAGGACCGAAGGAGGACGGTCGCGGCTGTGACCGGCGATGCAGCCGTGCACGCGCGCGCGGTATTCTGCTGGAGTCCCACGACACGAAAACCCAACAGGAGCTCAGTTCAATGGCAAGCACCTTCGACTCCGCCGTGGAAGCTCGCTTCAAGGCCATGCGCGAGGCAGGCAGCCGGGTCCCTCGACAGTTCGCGCCTGCAACCGACAAGACCGGCGCACCCCTCAGGATCAGCCAGTACTTTGGCGTCAATACGTTCAACGAGGCCGCGATGCGGGAGAAACTCCCGGCGAAGGTCTATCGCAAGCTGCGCGATTCGATCCGTCGCGGCGACAAGCTCGACATGGAGATCGCCGACGCCGTCGCGCATGCCATGAAGGAATGGGCGCTGGAGCGCGGGGTCTCGCACTTCTGCCATTGGTTCCAGCCCCAGACCGGGCTGACCGCCGAAAAGCACGACTCCTTCCTGGCCTTCAGCGAAGAGGGTCTGCCGATCGAGCGATTCAACGGCGGCCAGCTCATCCAGAGCGAACCCGATGCCTCCAGCTTTCCGTCGGGCGGTATGCGCAGCACCTTCGAGGCTCGCGGCTACACTGCCTGGGACCCTTCGAGCCCCGCCTTCATCATTGAGGATGTCAACGGCAAGGTCCTCTGCATCCCCTCGGCCTTCATCAGCTATGACGGAGCGGCCCTGGATCAGAAGACCCCGCTGCTCCGGTCGATGGACGTCCTG
This sequence comes from Candidatus Rifleibacteriota bacterium, assembly GCA_016213865.1. Next base: position 6,100 of record JACQZL010000278.1, on the reverse strand, counting down.
GGCCAGCGGGCCAAGCAGGTGCTCGAGCTGTTCGGAGCCAAGGGCCCCTTTCGGGTCGTCCCCACGGTCGGCCCCGAGCAGGAGTACTTCCTCGTCGATCGCGCCTTCTTTCACCTGCGGCCGGACTTGATGGCCGCCGGACGCACCTTGATTGGCGCCGAGCCCCCCAAGGGCCAGGAGCTGGAGGACCACTACTTCGGCAGCATCAAGGACCGCGTTCGGGCTTACATGCAAGAGGTCGAGTACGAACTGTACCGCCTAGGGATCCCCGCCAAGACGAGGCACAACGAGGTCGCCCCGGCCCAGTACGAGATGGCGCCCATTTTCGAGGAAGCGAACATCTCGGCCGACCACAACCAGATCGCGATGGAAGTCATGCGGCGGGTGGCGGAGAGGCACGACTTCGCCCTCCTCCTTCACGAGAAGCCCTTTGCCGGCATCAACGGCAGCGGCAAGCATGTCAACTGGTCCCTCATGGCCGGCGACGGCTCCAACCTGCTCGAGCCGGGCGACACCCCGCAGAAGAACCTGCAGTTCCTCGTCTTCCTGATGGCGGTCGTCAAGGCCGTCCACAAGCGGGGGGCCCTCATCCGCTCGTCGGTGGCCAGCGGCGGCAACGACCACAGGTTGGGCGCAAACGAGGCCCCTCCGGCCATCATGAGCGTCTTCCTCGGCGAACAGCTCACCCGCATCCTGGACGCCATCGAGCGCGGCGTGGACGGACATGAATCGACCGAGCGGCGCATCCTGAGCCTGGGGATCTCCAAGTTGCCGATCATCAATCGGGACCAGACCGACCGGAACAGGACCAGCCCCTTCGCCTTCACCGGCAACAAGTTCGAGTTCCGGGCCGTCGGCTCGGCCTTCTCGATCTCTCTGCCCGTGGCGATGCTCAACGCGGCCGTGGCCGAGGGCCTGGAGGAGATGGCGGCGGACGTCAAACACCGCACCAAGGACGGTGCCCCGCTGGACCGCGCCGTGATGGAGGTCGTCAAGGCGGCCGTCACCGAGACGCGCTCCGTCCGCTTCGAGGGGAACAACTACTCGCCCGACTGGGTCCAGGAGGCGGTCAAGCGCGGCCTGCCCAACCTGCGCAACACGGCCGAGGCCCTGGAGGTCCTGACTCGCTCCGAGGAGAAGAAGCTCCTCAAGCGCCTGGGCATCTTCTCGATCGACGAGACCGACGCCCGCTACCTGGTGAAGATGGAACGGTATGCCAAGGACCTCGAGATAGAAGCAGAGACCGTGCGCGACATGGCCTACACCATGGTGCTGCCGGCGGCCTACCGGTTCCAGACGGAGCTGGCCGAGGCGCTCAGCGACGTGGGCGCCGCGATGGGCGGCCCGCCCTATCCGGGGCATGTCGCCGAGGCACTCGAGGGACAGCGAGACGAACTGGCCGAGCTGACCGAGCACGTCGGAGGGCTGCGCAAAGCCCTTCACGCCCTCGACGCAGCCGTCGAGAAGGCCGGACGAGCCAAGAGGCTCTCGGAGAAGGGTCAGTTGCTCTCCGGAGCCGTGGTGCCGGCCCTGGAGGCGGTCCGCAAGCACTGCGACGCTCTCGAGTGCAAGGTCCCCGACGGGCTCTGGCCTCTCCCCAAGTATCGCGAGATGCTCTTCATAGCCTGACTTGGTCCCCGGGGGCTCGCGCCTCGGGACTCGGTCCGCGGGCCCACGGCCGGCCACAGCCCGGCAGTTCGGCAGGCCGGGACGATCGGCTCACGGGCACCGATTCATCATCCAGCGTCGCCCTTGACCTCTCGCGGTTCCATGCTCTCTGCGTGCTACCATATGCGTGGGCGGTAGAGGTCCTGACGGTCCCGGCCGCCTCGACCCACCCGCGCCCCATGTCGCTCTCGACCAACACGACCTCGCACCCACGCGTCGGCCGGCCGTGCCCCAAGTGCGGCGAGCGCACCGCTCCCGGAGCGCAGTTTTGCGGCACGTGCGGCCATCGCTTCCACGATCTCGGCCAGACGCTCGCCTCGGCGCCAAAGCTCCACCTCGGAGGCCCCCCCCCGGCCCCGGCCCCGGTCTCCGCGCCCGCTCCCGCCGTACACGAGACTGCCAGACCCGCGCAGACGGTGCCCGCGCCCCAAGTCCGCGACCTGCCGCAGGGCCCGCTCGGGCAGTTGCCCCGCATGCTCGGCAAGTACCGGGTCGATTCGGTCATCGGGGCCGGTGGCATGGGGTGCGTCTATCGGGCCGTCGACGTCTCTCTCTCCCGGACGGTCGCCATCAAGACGCTCACTCCGGAGGGGGCCGGCGACCCCCAGGCCCGCCAGCGATTCGAGCGCGAGGCCAGGACCATCGCGGCCCTCGATCACCCGAACATCACGGCCATCTACTTCCTCGAGGCCGAGGGTGACCTGCCGTACTACGCGATGGAGTTCGTGGAAGGCGAGAGTCTCGAGGACCGCATCCGGCGCGAGGGGCGACTGACCCCGATCGACTGCTGCCGCATGCTGGCCCAGGCCGTGAAGGCCCTGTCGGCGGCCGCGGCCGCGGGGGTCGTCCACCGTGACATCAAGCCTTCCAACCTGCTCCTGCGGGCCAGGGACGGCGTGCTCAAGGTGACGGACTTCGGCCTGGCCAAACCGCAGGCCGACAAGGCCCTGACCGGCGCCCAGGTCGTCGTCGGCACGCCGCTCTACATGTCGCCCGAACAGGCGATGGGGAAGCCGCTCGACTTCCGGAGCGACCTCTATTCCCTGGGCGTCACGTTCTACCACGCCCTGGCCGGCCATCCGCCTTACGACGACGCGTCGGCCGTGGCCGTGATGCTCAAGCACCTCAAGGACCCCCTGCCTTCCCTGATGCTGGAGGTGCCCGAGACGCCGCCCGCGCTGGCCGAGCTGATCGAGAGGATGCTGGCCAAGGAGCCGGACGGCCGTCACGCGAGCTACGACGAGTTCGTCGGCGCCCTTGCCGCCGTGGCCGGCACCTTTCGCAAGGCCCCCGAACTGATGAGCGGCCGGCGCAGCGCCCTCCAGCCTCCGGTCGGGCCGACCCCCTCCTCGGGCGTGCGCGCGGGCGCGAAGGCACCGACGCACTCTCCGGCCAACAACCTACCGGTGCCCGTCCCGCGCGGCCCCGCCCACCCGGTCCCGACCGAATCGGGAAGCGCGCAGGTCCCGGCGTTGCCGGCGGATTCCCCGGCCTTCTTCGGCCGCTCGTGGGTCGTGCTGACCCACCCCTGGGGGTTCTATCGCCAGCTCCCATCGCAAGAACGGCTTGGTGTCGCGGCAGGCCACTACACGCTCGTGGCGCTGGTGGCGGGCGTCGAGACCGGACTGATGCACGGGCACGCCATCGTCTACGTCGGAATGCTGACCTTCCTGATGCTGCTCCTCACCGTCCTGGGCACACCGGTCCTCAAGCTGGTCAAGAAGGGCAGCCGGTTCCAGGACATGCTCCGCATCAGTTGTTACGCCTGCACGCCGGTGATCGTCGGCGGGGCGCTCTTCACGCCGCTCAACTCCCTGTACACCCTGATTCTGCTGGCCCTCGGCGTGGCGGCCCAGCGCGGCAAGTAGCAGGAGTCGGCCAGGTGGCATCTCGGCGTCGACAAAAGGGGGCATCGGCAAGCGCACCCGGGGCTCGGCTCGGCTTTTCCTTCGTGGAGTTGCTGACGGTCGTGGCGATGATGGCGATCCTCGCCTGCGCGGCCGTTCCCTTGGCCAGCTCGCTCTATCGCCGCAACCGCGAGAACGCCCTTCGCGAAACGCTCATTACCCTGCGAATGGCCATCACCAACTACCCCAAGAACGGCTATGACGACGACGGTGACAACCGCGTCGACGAGGACCCGCGCGGCGACTCCAACCACGACGGCGCCCCGGGCCTTCGAGGCGTCGCCGACGGCCTGGGCGGGACCGATGCGGACGGAGCCGGCGAGCCGATGACGCTCCTGGACGGCCGCCTCAGCTCGCGCTTCGATCAGCGCTTTCGAGCCGACGACGACGAGGACGGCCTCATCGACGAGGAGGCCTTCCCGCCCGACCTGAACGACCTCGTGGGCAAGATGGGCTTTCTGCGAAACCGGATCCCCGTCGATCCGACGACCGCTGAGGCGAGCTGGCGAGTGGTCCTGTCGCGGGTCAACAACGATGCCGATTGGGGGTCGTCCGCCCTGGAGGACGGAGTGCCTCAGACCATCGTGCTGGGGCCCCCGGACGCGACCGGCCAGCACCCGGCCGTCATCACGAAGGTACTGAAGCCCACCTACCCCAAACCTGTCCCGGACGTCTCCACCTTGAACAAGGCGGACTTCTCACCGCTGGTGGACGAGGACCCGCGGGACGGGCTGGACGACGATGGCGACGGCCGGACGGACGAGGACCCTCCGGAGGTCGTCGGCGTGCGAAGCTGGAATGTCTCCGAGGCGAGCGATGGCACGAAGTACTGCGATTGGTGAGCACGCGGGTCGTGCCCGGCGGCGCCGAATCGAGCCGCGGGCAAAGCCCGTCTGCTCCAGCTCGGAGGGCAAGGGCCGCGCAAAGCGTCAGCCTTCGCAGGGCTTCTCGATGGTCGAGATGCTGGCCTCGCTCGTCATCTTCTCCATCATCGCCGTCATGGCTGTCCCGATGGCCCAGACCTACCGCGACCGTCAAACCGAGGTGATCCTCCGGGACCGGCTGGCTCGTATCAGGTCGGCCATCGAGAGCCATGCCGCGACCGAAACGACCAGCCTTGCCAGTCCCTGCGCTCCGGGGGGTGGGGGCACCGCGCTGCCGGGCGACCTGGACGGAGACGGTGTGGCAGGCGAGGACCCGGCCGGCGACTCCGACGCCAGCGGGGTGAGCGACGACGACCTGGACGGAAACCTCGACGAGGACGGGCCGCCCATCTATCCGCCGACTCTGGAAGCCCTCGTCGAGAAGGGCTACCTCGGGGCCGGTGACATGAAGGACGACCTGGGGCAGCCGGTCACGGTCGACAGCCAGTTCCCCCGCGACCCGACCAACCTCCACGAGCCGAGCAACATCAAGACCTGGGTGCCACTCTACGTGGTCCGGACCTTCCGATTCCGCTGCCCGGGCGAGGCTCCCGGGACTCCCTTGCACGAGATCCGGTATCGTGGCATCTACGACGTGCGGAGCACGAGCGACGGCATCGGCCTCTCGGGCATCCCGCTCCGCAGTTTCTGAGTTCCCCACCGACCCCGCGGACCGACCCATGACGAGCGAATTCATCCAAAAGAAGAAAATCGGCGAGATCCTGATGTCCAAGGGACTCATTACCCAGCAGCAACTGGAGACGGCCCTGCGGATCCAGCGCGAGGACCGGTCAAAGCGCGTCGGAGAGATCTGGGTCGAGGCCGGCATCATCACCGAGGAGGTCCTGGCCAGGGCCCTTGCGGCCCAGTACAACGTCCAGTACTTCGATCTGGCCAACTTCGTGCCGAAGGAGGACCTGGCCGACCTGGTCAGGCGGCCCAGTACAACGTCCAGTACTTCGATCTCGCCAACTTCGTTCCCAAAGAAGACCTGGCCGAGATGGTCAGCGATGACCTCGTGAACCTCCACCAGGTCCTGCCCGTACGGCTGGAGGGGAACGTCCTCACCCTCGTGACTCACGACCCGACGAACATCGCCGGCTTCCAGACGATCGCGCGCACGACGGGCTATCACGTCAAGTTCGTCGTCGCCCAGAAGACCGCCCTCCAGAAGCTCATCGGGAAGGTCCTCTCCAGCGCCGAGCAGACCCTGGCCGATGTCGACATCGACGAGGTGCTCGACCAGGTCAACCTGGAAGTTGCCAGCCGCGAAGACGACGACGAACGCATGGACGGCGTCGACCTGGACAGTCTGCGCAAGGAATCGAATCAGGGCGCCATCGTCCAGTTCGTCAACAAGCTGCTGCTGCAAGCCATCCAGGAGCGCGCGACCGACGTGCACATCGAGTCGACGGCCAAGGACGTGCTGGTCCGCTACCGGATCGACGGCCTGCTCTACGACCGCACGCACGTCGACCGCAAGAACTACAACGCCATCCTCTCGCGCATCAAGATCCTCTGCGACCTGGACATCACCGAGCGGACCATCCCCCAGGACGGCGGTTTCAAGGTCAAGCTGCGAGGCAAGAACATCGACTTCCG
>JACQZL010000249.1:2993-6692 GCA_016213865.1 Candidatus Rifleibacteriota bacterium | reverse complement strand
GAGTCGCTCTACGAGGCCGCCGATATCGACGGGTGCACGACGTGGCAGAAGCTGCGGCACGTAACGCTGCCGTTGCTCCAGCCGATTTTCTTTTTCATGACCGTGACCGGGCTGATGGGGGCGCTCAACGCCTTCACCGAGATCTATGCGATGACGGGCGGCATCGGCGGCCCCAGCACGACCTTCCTCGGGACGACGGTGCGCTCGGGCAACCTGGCCGGCTTCTTCCTGTTCACGCACTTCCAGCGCGGCAACTACGGCTATGCCGCCGCCATCAGCTTCGTGCTGTTGTCCGTGGCGCTGGTCTTCACGGCGGTCCAGATGCGGCTGCTGAAATCGGAGGACTGATGAGCAAGCCAGGACCCATCGCCAGAATCATCATCCTCGTCTCTCTCACGATAGGCGCGTTCGTCGTGTTGCTGCCGTTCTTCTGGATGGCCATCACCGCGCTGAAGCCCCAGTCCGAGGCGCTGCAGTTCACCATCCCGTGGAGCAAGCTGTCGCTCGACAACTTTCGCAAGGTGGCCGGCGACCCCGACTTCCCCTTCACGATGTTCTTCACCAACAGCCTGATCGTCTCGGCCAGTTCCGGGTTCCTGACGGTGCTGGTCTGCATGATGGGCGGTTACGCCTTCGCGAAGAAGCAGTTCGCCGGCAAGAACTTCCTGTTCTTGGTGCTGCTGTCGTCGATGCTGGTGCCCGGGATGATCTACATGGTGCCGCAGTTCGCGCTGATCTCCCGGCTCGAATGGATCAACACCTGGCAGGGGATGATCGTCCCGCACCTGGCCAGCGTGTTCGGCCTGTTCCTGCTGCGGCAGTACATCGAGTCGATCCCGACGTCGCTGATCGAGGCGGCGCAGATCGACGGGGCCTCGGAGTTGCAGGTCTTCCGCACGGTGGTGGCGCCGCTCTGCATGCCCATCTCGGTGACGTTGTTCCTGCTGACGTTTCTCTCGCAGTGGTCGAATTTCCTCTGGCAGTTGATCGTGAACACTCCAGACAGCATGCTCCGCACGCTGCCGGTCGGGCTGGCGCTGTTCCGCGGCCAGTACGGAGAGCGGTGGGATTTGATGATGGCGGGCTCGATGTTCAGCATCCTGCCGATGGCCATCCTGTTCCTGCTCGCGCAGCGGTTCTTCATCGAAGGCATGACCAGCGGCGCGGTCAAGGAGTGAGCGGCGAGGCGGCAGAGACGTGGCGGCCGCGGACCGGAGACGAAGTGAGAACGGTGGCGTTATGAAGATTGATTCTCGTCGGAGTTGGCCCTTCCTGATCCTGTCGCTGGCGGCCGTGGCCGTGCTGGCGTTCGGCGCGGGCGGGTGCGGGCAGGTCAGAGCGAGCAACGATCACGAGCTGATCGTGTGGGAGAGCTACAACAACGAGGAGCATCGGGTCTTCGACGAGCTGGCGCGCGAGCCGTTCCAGAAGTGGTACCAGGAGAAGCGGGGGAAGGCGCTGACCGTCATCCTCGGCCGGGTGCCGTTCGAGGGGCTGCTGCCCAAGCTCAAGACCGCCTGCCAGACCAAGACCACGCCCGACCTGTGCCGGGTCGACGTCACGCACGTCACGCAGCTCGCTTACGGCAAGGCGCTGGTCGCGCTCGACGAGCTGGCCGGTTTCGGCGGCGGCACGCCGGAGAAGCTTCGCAGCGAATACATTCCCGCGGCCTACGACAGCAACCTCATCGAGGTGAAGAGGGCCGGCGGCGGCTGGGAGAAACACCTCTTCGGCCTGCCCGATCAGACCAACTGCGTCTGCCTCTTCTACAACAAGCGACTGTTCCGCGAGGAGGCAGAGCGGTTGAAGGCTGCCGGGTGCGACCCGGAGAGGCCTCCCGCAACCTGGGACGAGTTCCAGAAGTACGCGCGGGTCATGTCGGTGCCTTCGAAGAATCGGTTTGGCTTCGCGATGGACAACTCGCTGTGGTGGTCGTTGCCTTTCTTCAACGCCTGGGGCGCGAGCTTCGTGGGCAAGGATGCGCAGGGGAACCTGCGCTGCACCATCGCCGAGGCGCCGGCGCTCGAGGCGTTCAAGTTCAAGGTCGGTCTCTTCCGCGACCGCTTCGCCGTCGACGGCGTGCAGACCTCGGCCGAGGCTGGCGCCTGGATTCCCGGGTCGGTGGGCCCCACGCAGGGGTTCGCGAACTCGAACTACGCGATGATCCTGAGCGGTCCGTGGAACCTCGAGAACCTGAAGGGCGCCGCGGGCGTCGAGCTGGGGATCGGGATGGTGCCGGCCGGGCCCAAGGGCTCGTGGTCCACGACCGGCGGCTCGAACATGGTGGTCTTCCGTCAGTGCAAGAACCCCGAGGCGGCCTACGACTTCCTGCGCTTCATCACGAGCGCCGAGTTCCAGAAGAGCTGGGCCGAGCGGCTGGGGCAGATCCCGGTGCGGGCCGACGTGCTGGACAAGATCGACCTCTCGCACAAGCCCGAGCTGGCGGTCTTCTACAAGCAGATGATGGCGGCGCAGGCGCGGCCCGCCGTGCCCGGCTACGATCGGCTCGAAGAGCTGGTCAATCCCGAGATGGAGCTGGGCCTGAAGGGCGACAAGACGCCGGAGCAGGCGCTCGGCTCGGCCGCCAAGATCGTCGACGAGCAGGTGCTCTCGCAGGTCAACGAGCTGTAGGGCGGGCGCGTTGAGTAAAGCCTCGGGGCTGTGCCTGTGGTGCACGTTCCCGGCTGCCTTCCTCGGTCTTGCTCTGGCAGGGCTCTTTGGCTCGACCGCGCTCTACAGCATCGGACTCGCGGGAGCTACTCTGTCGATCACAGTCGCATCCATCGGCTCCCTGTGTCCACGGGTCGGGCCCGACAGAATGGGCTGGCTGGGGGCGAGCATGGGGTTGTATGTGATCGCGCTTGCGCTCTCGGCCGCGATGGGCCTACGCCCCGAAGTGAGCCTCCCGGAGGTGCTCAAAGCGAAGTTCTTTCTGATGGCCTGGGGCATAGCTGCCGGGGGAAAGGACCGGCGCGTGCTGTCGTTTCTTCTCGGGGTGATGGCGGTGGGAGCGCTTTACGCCTCGAGTTATGCCATCTACGAGTACCACCATCCTGGCGACTGGAAGCACCAAGGTTTGGGCCGGGGGCGGGTCGCGGGTCCTGCGTCCGACACCATCGACTTTTCTGCTCGGCTGCTTCCCGTTCTTGCCTTCGCGGCGGGGCTCTGGGCGGCAGCGCCGTCCGGTTCCCGGGCTCGACCGGCTATTGCAGTCTGGTGTGCTCTCGTTGGCCTCGCCCTGGCCTATTCGTCCACACGTTCCAATCTGGTCGGCCTGATCGTATCGCTCCTCGTTGGAGCGTCCGTAACACGGCGGAGCAACTTGCTGGCGATAGCCTTGGCCGTGTCATGTCTGGCAGCCATTCCCAGCAGTTCATTGACGGAGCGCTACGTGGCGGGCGGTGACGCGACCAGCAACAGCGACCAGTACCGCTTGGACGTCTTTCGTGTGGGGTTGTCGATCGCGCGTGACCACTTCCCATTGGGCGTTGGACGATCCAACTTCGTGTTGGCGCACGATCAGCGCAAAGCAACAGATCAGGTCTCAAAGCTATCGAGCCACAACAACTACCTGGACCTTCTGTGCGAGACTGGGCTTCTCGGTCTGGCAGCGTTCCTGTGCTTTCACAGGGCCTTCCTGTCTCGTGTACTGCCACCACTTCGCGAGTGCTCGGGCTCCGATCCCCTCCGCGAGGGCGT
>JACQZL010000249.1:0-2943 GCA_016213865.1 Candidatus Rifleibacteriota bacterium | reverse complement strand
TTCCACTCTAACTGGACCTACTTGATGCCGCCCGCCGTGCTCTGTGCGCTGGTGGGCTTCGGTTGGGCCGCCGCGGGATGGAGTGAGGTTGGGCGGATTGAGATCTGTCGGCAGCAATTGCGCTGAGATGACCGAGACGTTCATTTGGTCCACTGCGGTGTCCTAGCGCGCAACCGGCGAACCAGGCCAGAAGTAGCTAACCCAGAGCAACTGGACGGCGTTTCGCTCGAGGAAGAGAGGGGGGATTACCCAAAGTGAGGTAACTCTAACGGTAACACGCCGCTGATTCACCAGTTGCGGCGGAATGCGATGTGCGAGCAGAGCAACGTTCTCAGCGTGGTAGGTGTGAAACGCCGGTCCGAATCCTCCTCCTCTGCCTGATGTGAACCTAACGTCGAGCCTATAGTTACTCGCATACTGTCTTGCCGGTCGTTTCGAGAAGTAGATCGGAAGGCCGTTGACGACCATCTTCAGGATTCCGGTCGAGTCGAAATGAAGATGGGCTCCCACGAGAGTTGCTGTTGCAGTGAGTGCTTGCGGCACGTCCAGCGTGCCCTTGAAACCGATCATTCCGTCGCCCTCGGGTTCCTGAAACGAGTAACTCTCCCACCCGGTCAGATCGGGCTCTTGCTCCTGGCGGAAGGTGGCGCCCGTGTGATCGGCGATGACTCGGCCGAAGGGGGCGGGCAGACCGTAGGCAGCGCAGGTGGCGTCGACCACCTCGAGCGGGCTCAACACCTTGTAGAGGGCGAGTCGGGCCTCGATGGGAACGTCGGCACTGTCGAAGTACAAAGGCGATAGCCCGAGGAAACGCTCGACCGGTACGAGGAGGCCCTGTGCGGTCAGCCAGGCGCGAACCTTCTTCGATGCCGCCTCTCTTCCGGAATCAGGCAGGCCCCTCGTGCCAATCAGCGAACGCATCCGATCCACCAGCGCCTGATCGGTCAGCCTTGTCCTCGACCAGAACTGCTCCAGTGCGCTCCGAAGTCGCATACCCTCGGCGAGCAGTTGCGCGGTCAATTCGGCCTGGGTCAGCCGGACCGGCGTCGCGCCGTGGCCGGGAATCGCCGAAATAGCAAAGGTCTCGCCGGCTGTGTGCGGGAGCGAGAGGAGCGTGCCATCCGCGCCGGCGCTCGTGGTCAGGCCCCCTCGCCCGGAGGACAGCTCGAACCGCCAGCCTGCCGGCGGGTCGATAGAGAGGCCAGCCGACAGCAGCGTCGTCTTCGGATCGAAGGACCAGTGCACTGCCCGGACCGATGGCCTCACCGTCGGTGCGCCGGAACCTACCGCCGGCTGCTCGCTGGCACCCCTCGACAGCAGGGCGGCAACTCCCATCCCCGCCAGCGCAAACACCGCCACCGCCAACACCGCGTGTCGAGCCGGCCGTCCGTGGCTTCCCGTTTCCTCGCGCCGGAGGCCCGCGGCATCGACCCGCACAGCCTTTCCTCGAGCAGGTGCCTGGCCGGCAGTCGCTTCGAGCCGGGTCGGTCTGCCCCGATCCGGCGCGGCGCCGGCCTGCTGCGCGGACCGACCGGCAGACGGCCCCTTCACCGGCAGCGACTCCGAGGGCGGAGCCAGCGGACGCAGCGCGGCCAGCAACGCCGGGGCGTCCGGGTATCGCCGCTCGGGCCTTCGCTGGATGCAGCGCATCACCACCGCCGCCACTCGCGGATCGCAACGCGCAGCAATACCGGCCAGATCGGGAATCCGCCCGGACAATCGGAGCGAGAGCATCTGGCCCGCTCCGGCCTCGAGGGTTCCGAACACGAGCTGGCCTGCGAAGAGTTCGTAGAGCACCAGACCCAGCTGGTACAGATCGCTCTGGACGCTCGCCCCGCCCTGCTCGATCTGCTCCGGTGCCAGGTAGGCGGGTGTGCCCACCACGAACCCCTCCGTGGTCAGCGAACTCGCCCCGTGCTCGCGGGCCAGTCCAAAGTCGGCGAGCAGCGCGTGCTTTCCGTCTCGCAACAGGACGTTGGCAGGCTTCAGGTCGCGGTGCAGCACCCCCTCGCCGTGGATGTAGGCCAGCGCCTCGGCCAGGCCGATGGCCATCGTCAGCGGCTCGAGCGCCTGGGCCCTCCCCTTCGCCTCCAGCAGGTCGAGGAGCGCGCACCCGGTCACCAGCTCCATCGCGATGTAGCGCGGCTCGACGGCCACCTCCGCATCGAAGATGGTCACAAGGTTCGGGTGACGCAACCGGGTCAGCAACTTGGCCTCCCGGACGAACCGCTCCCGCTCGCTCAGCCCGCCGGAAACCTGCCCCTTCAGCACCTTCAGCGCCACCACGCGCCCAAGGTTCATCTGCCTCGCGCGATACACCGCCCCCATCCCGCCGCTGCCCAGCTTGTGCTCGATGACGTACTGTCCGGCAATCACCTGGCCGGACGGGAATTCCTCCTCTGCGTCGCGCTGCCCTCCCACCCGCTCCATGCTGCCAGCACCCCGCCCGCCCGGGCAAGTCTCGACTGCTGTCGATGGGACCGCCCGGGCCGGCCGCCTGTCCCTGCCTCATCGTGTCGAACGCCCCGCCTTCGCTCGCTCTCGCCGCTTTCGATATCAAAAGTGCTATGGTCGCGCAGGGGTATCTCCCCCCCCTCTCCGGACCACGGAGGTTCACTCGTTGCCGGTGAGCCTCTCGAGGCGTCCCCCTTCGGCAGGGCTCCTCGGGCCGGACCGATTCGTCAGGTGATTTCGCGACCGCGAGACTAGAATGAAAGGGTGTTCTCCGAGCAGTTCCAGGCCCGCTACCGGATCGACGGGAAACTCGCAGAGGGTGGGATGGGCGCCCTGTTCAGGGCCACCGATCTGGAACTGAGCCGGGTCGTCGCCATCAAGACCATCCGCTCCGACCGGATCGGCGACGCGTCGAGCCGAGCGCGCTTTCTGGCCGAGGCCAAGATCACCGCCCGGCTGTCTCATCCGAACATCGTGAAAGTCCTCGAC
>JACQZL010000293.1 GCA_016213865.1 Candidatus Rifleibacteriota bacterium | reverse complement strand
TCCTGCACGTGGAGCCGAACTTCCTTGAACCGGGTGCCTTTCGGCCAAGAATGGCGCATCCGTGTAACTCCTTTCGCCTTTCCAGCAAAAGGATTCTACCCGGTTCCCCATGCTCTTGTCGGGTCGTTGTTTTCGGATGGGTCTGCCAGCATGGAAAGGGCGCCTACAAGGGGCAGGTGCGCGTCGGACGGGTCCGGGTCATCGACGCGACAATCGCCCGGTTCGGTCCCGACGGTGTGCCGCTGGCAATCCTCGGAGCGCCCAAGGGGCAGCAGACCCGGTTCTACGTTGCCCGAGACGAGCAGGGCCGGGCCCAGCCTTCCGGCAACCTCACCAAGCAAGCAGCCGGTTACAGGACGGGCAAGGGGCTGCGCGGCCGCAAGGTGTATCCGCACCACCTCGGTCTCCCGCCCGACCATTGGGACAATCCGACGGAAGACAGAACGGCGAAGCCGGTGGAAGCCCGCATCTACCAGGAGTACCGCAGGCCACAGGACTCGAAAGGGGAGTCCCGCGACGACCAGAACCGATCGGTGGAGGACTGGATCGCTGCGGGCAGCGTGTTCGAATTCGAGCTGCAGGTGACGAACCTAGCCCAGGTCGAGCTCGGGGCATTGCTCTACTTGCTGACGCTTCCGGAGGGACAGTTCCTTCGGTTCGGTGGCGGCAAGCCACTGGGATTCGGCAGCGTGCGCCTTCAGCTCGTCGCCGAGGGGCTCGATCTCGCCGACGGCAGCGCGCTGGCTGCCGAGTACAAGGCCTTCGGCGAGCATGGGCCTGCAGGCGAGCAGATTCGCGACCTGGGCGCGCTCTCGGCTCCGATCGAGGCCTTTCGGCGGGCTGCCGTGGAGCAATTTGGTCCGGGTGCATCATTCGACACCATTTCCTTCATCGCAGCATTCCGCCGGGCCTGCACCGGCTTCGAGGATGGATTGCCGACACACTATCCACGCACGCGGCCCCCGGGCGCCTCGGGCCATACGGCTCCGCGCCCGGAAGGGCTCTCCTACGAGTGGTTCGACCGCAACGAGCGAGGCGAGTACTACCTCAGCTTGCCTGATCTCGAAGACGATCCCGGTCTGCCACTGTTTTGACGTCCACGGCGCCCTCTCAGAGGAGCCCTCGCGGCACCGGCTGTCCAATTGCGGCCACCAGGGCCTCCCTCAGCCGCCTCCCGCACCTCAGACACGACACGTCTCCCAGCGAGACCCGATCGCCCGACAGCAGCAGCACGCCCTGCAGAACGCCTGCGGCCCGCGGCTCCTGCTTCAGAGCGCTCGGGCGGCCGGCGTGCCGGTCCGCGAGGACGAAACCCTGCGCCGGGCCCTGGGCGAGAAGGAGAGCGAGTTCGCTCGTTTGGCACCGGCACTGGTGGACCTGCTGCACCCGGCTGGCGCCGCAATGGAGCGCCCGCTTCGCCAGTGCCGGCGACTCGACGGGATGAACGTGCTGGTCGTCGACGACGAGGCCCACGACGGGTGGCTGCAAGTCCTGGGCGCGATCTGGCCGGAGGTGTCGTTCACGGGGCCTCCCAGGCTCGCCCTGACGTCCGAGGCGATTGCCGCCGGGCGACCGTGGTGCCCCGAGATCGCTGCCCGACTTCGGGCGCCCGGCTGCGTCGGCTTCGACCTCATCCTGCTCGACCTGAGGCTCTGCCCCGAGTCCGATCCCACCGATGAGCCGATGGGCCAGAGGTCTCGGCTCGATCTCAGCGGTCTCCGCTACTTCTATCGGCTGCGCGACGAGGTCGACCCGGTCGTGCCGGTCGCGCTGTTTTCAGCCACCGAGCGGGCACTCAACCTCGAGTTGATGCGCCGCCATGGGCTGTCGGGGGTGTTTGTCAATGGCCGCTCGGTCCTGGCCGCCGACGGAGCCGGCGAAATGGGCGAGGACTACAGACGGCTGGCGGCGATCCTCGAAGAGGCCCACGCTCGGCGCCATCTGCGGGCCTTGTGGCAAGCGGTTTGCCTCGTCCGAGGCCGGCTGCCGGAGCCGGAACGGGACCTGCTGCACCGCGCCTACCTGCACCTGACGAGACAACTGCTGCCGAGCGAGGAACAGTTGTTCGACTGCAGCCCTCGCGACGAGGCGATCGTCAGCTCTGCGACCGCCCTGGAGCTGCTGCTGGAACGGCACGGTTTCAAGCAGAAGGGGCTCGCCGAACGGCTCGACGCGCTGCAGGCCGCAGCTTCCAGCGACATCGTGCCCTTCGGTCGGCTTCTGAACAGGCTGCGCAATGCCGTCGTCCACGAACGCCGGTTTCCCGGGCACGGCACCACGGCGGCCCTGCTGGCCGTCGCCTCGTTGGTGGCGTGCCAGGCCCTGGCCGCCTTGCGGGACAGCGCCTGCCCGCTCGACCTCGAAATGCTGCTCGACTGTCTGCAACGCGCGACGCCGCCGGCGAGTGCCTCCAGCCCGGGGGGCCTCGAGCCCGCGGGCCTGCGTACTGTCGCCGCGGCCCTGGAACGAGCTCGCGTGGAGCTGGACGAGGTCCCGGCCACGGCCCGGAGCACCCTGCGGTCGGTGCTGCGAGACTGGGTCGACGCGGCGGGCCTCGCTGGCCACCCGAGCCGCCTCCGCGACCGAGAAGCGGAGCCCGACTGGAAACGCAGGCTGTGTCAGGTCCTGACCTACGAGAAGCCGGCCGGCCCGCCTCCGGCCCGGCCGCACGGCCCATCGGCGGCGTCGCGCCCGCTCGCGTCCGAGACGCCCCGAACCTCACTGGGGCCCGTGCGTCACCAGGGCACCGTCACGGCCGTCCTCTGGGATGGCCCGCCGGGCGAAGGGCTCCCGAAGGGCTTCGAGGTGCGGCTCGCCAGCGAGACTCAGCCGGCGTTCCTTCCCGTCGAACTCACCGACGAGGACTTCATGCAGGCCTTCCGAGTCTGGGGCCCCGAGGGCATCCTCGAGTGGCCTGTGCGGTGCACGGACCGCGGCACGGACGGCCACGGTAGGAAGGTGGTCGGCCTCCGGTGAACGGCCTCCTCCTCATAGAGTTGGGGGGCCAGGCGGCGTCGGATATCCCGCCGGCGGCCGCCCGGCGATACCGTGTGACCCGGCGCAGCCACGGGAACTTCCGCCGGCGTGACGTCGAGGGTTGCGCGGCCGCCGTTGTCTCTGCCGCACCCGGCCCCCATCCGGCGACTCGAGAGCTGCGTCCACTCTTTTGGATCTACTGGATGATCTCGCACCTCGGCTTCCGCGGGCCGATCGCTCTGGTCGCCGACTGGCCGGCGGACGCCCTCTGCGAGCAGGGGCCGGAGGCGGCCTGGTTTGCCGACGGCCGGGCCACCTACCTGCGCCGTCCGGTCTCCGCGCGCGGACTGCTCGCCGCCCTCGATTGTCCACCTCGGGTGGAGCCGCCCGCCGAGCTGTCCGTCTCCGCGCGGCTTCCCTGGCTGGCGGACGATGCCGCCGCCATCGCTCGTTACTGCCGGCACGAGGTCGGCAACACGGCCGCCGAGGCGGCCGACCTTGCTAACGACGCCCGGTCTGCCCTCCCGCCTTTCGCTGCTGACCTGCTCCAGAGGTGGCGCGAGCCGCGCCTCCCGCTCGTCGCCGAGCGTCTGGACCTGCTGGAGGCGGTCGCGGCGGCCGTTCCCCCGCTGGCGCGCGGTCCGCTCGACGCCGCCGCCCGGCAGACGCACGCTGCCCTGGCCGCCTGTGAGGTCGTCTTGCGCGCGGACGGGCCGTTGCAGCCAGGTGACTTCCTCGCCCCGCTCTCCGCGCTCCGAACCGCCGAAGCGTCCCTCTTGACCGTCCGGAGGCCCGAGTATGAAGTCTGATAGCGGCGGCCCCGAAATACCTGTGGTCCTGGTCATCGACGACGATCCGTGCGTCAAGCCACGCCTGGAGGACTACTGGAGGCGTTTCCAGGCAGCCGACGCCGAGGTCGGTTCCCTGAGTTTCGAGCTCCGGCCTTCTCCCCGGTCGGGCATCGACGCGCTCCGCGACGATCGCGAGGGCCGGTTCCGTCTCGTCCTGCTCGACTACCACTTCCCGGACGAAGCCGAGCCCGAACCCTACATGCGCGTCCTGCAGTACTGGAGGCAGCACGCTCGTCACGTCCCCATTCTCGTCTTCACTCGCGAAAAGGACCAGGTCCACGGCCACAGGATGTCGGAGGATCTCCGCTATGTGGACGCGCGCGATACCCAACCGAAGTACAAGGACCTCATGGCACCCGAGTTCCGCTGGACGCTGGGCCGGCTGATCTGGAAGACAGTTTGCGAAGGCACTGGCCTCGCCCGCGTCGAGGAAGCGCCTGACGACCCTTCGGCGATCGTGCTCGACTTCCGGGAGGGCCGGAGGTTCGTCCGCCACCCTGGCTGGGACTCCGACCGGCGGCTCAAGCGCGCCGCCGGCGAGATTGGCTCCGGTACTTCGCGGCAGATTGCGGAGCTGTTGCTCAGACTGGGGCAGGTCGACGCCAAGCTCTTCGACGCCTGGCATCTGACGCCGTCACTCAGGCGCCGCTACGAAGACTCCATAGGCGATACCGGCAGCCGCTTGCGGACCCTGCTTGGTCGAGGCTGCGTCGGCCGGCTCCGCCACCACGCTGACGGCCGCGGCCCGTCCTTGACGTTCGATCCGGCCGGGGTAGTGGGCCGTCCGTTCTGGTGCAACGTCACCGAGGCGCACCGTCTCTATGTCCGGGCCGAGGAGCATTCCGGGGGGCCTCGCTCTGGCCAATTGCGCCGGGCACGGCTCCTTGCCCGAGGCGCGGCGCGTGCTGCTCAACTGGGCGCGCCTGGTGCGCGCAGCGGCGCGGGCCTGGCCCGGGCTGGCAAGACGCGTCCGGCTGGTACGGGGCGTGGCAGACTCCTTCCTCGACGTCGTCACCCGCTGGATGGCGGCGGCGCAGCCGTGTCTGTGGTGGCGCGCGCTCGACCGGGCGATTCCGAAGGCAGCGCTCGACGCGTTGCGCTCGCTGTCGCGGATGCTGGTCAGCGATGAAGAGGGACCGGACTGGCATCTGTCCGATATGAACCGGGCGCGACTGGCGTCCCTGGTTCGCGGCCTGCGTGACGGCGGCGAACCAGGTGCGCTCTCCGCCGAACTGGGTGCGTGTCACGCCTTGCTGCTCGAGCACGCCGAGCAGTTGCGGCGAAAGGAGGAGACGCCATGAAGGACGGAAGGAGAGTCGTCGTCATCAGCTCGATCGGCCTGCCCCCGGGATTGGTCGCGGCAAGCGTGGATCTGCACGGCCTGGTCGAGCAGGAACTGGAGCACCAGCGGGTGATCCACGGGAAGACGTGCGAGCTGAGCAACGACGTGCCGCCCGGTCTGGGCCTCGTAACACGCGAGATCTTGCTGAGGCGCGTCCTGGAGAACCTGCTGTCGAACGCCGTGCGCGCCAGCGGCGCCTCCGGCCGGGTCCGAGTCGCCGCCTCGACCGCTGCCGGCCGCTTGCGGCTGAGTGTAGAGGACAGCGGTTCCGGATTCCCGGCCGACGAACTGCCGCGGCTGTTCGACTTCTTCAAGGCGAGCCCGGCCAGGGTTTCCTCCGGAGGTTCCGGGTTGGGGCTCGGATTGCCAATCACGCGCGAGCTGGCGTTCGAACTGGCCGGGAGTGAGGTGTCAGCTCCCATCTGGGCCGAGAACCGGCCCGAGGGCGGCGCGCGCATCATCGTCGAGTTGCCCCTCCAGCCGGCGCCGGAGCCAGGCCGCTTCGAACTGTAGACGATCGCGGCGCTGCCCGGCTGAACGCGCAGTCAGCGGCTCGCCAGTCCCACCCGCTACTCGGCCTGCAGTATGGGTGCCGATTCTCCTCTTCCCACGGTTTTCCCCAGCTCTTCCCACGTCGCCCTCCAACGGTGGAGGCAGGAGTACCCCGCCGGAACCCCCGAGGAGGGCGCGAGATGCTCAGGAGCAACTGGGAACAGGTGGTCGAGGAACTGGCAGAAAACCCGGGAAGCCACGCGGCGTTCGAACGGCCGGTGCTCTCGACTCAGACAGAGCTGTGCCGAGCGGCCAGGCGGTGCGGTCTGTCGCCGCAGGACGCCGAGGAGGTCGTGCAGGACGTGTTCCTTCAGGTGGGCCGGTACCTTGCCGAGAGGCGCGTCCGCGAGCCCCGGGCGCTGCCGGCTTTCCTCAGGCTCAGCGTGAAGCGGGCGGCCTGGCGAAGGGGCAGGAAGCTGCGGCGCGAACGGCTGAAGGTGGCGTGCAGTTTGGACGCGGTGGCGCACGGGGAGGCACCGATGGAGCCGAAGTCGTCCGTCTCGGTGGAGGAGAGCGTGCTGGAACGGGCCGAGAACACCCGAGTCGAGGCCACGCTAGCCGAGCCAGTCCATGGGATGAAGTGTCCTCTGTCCCTCTACCTCGCGGGGCTCTCCTACAAGGCGATCGCGGCGCGCCTCGGCCTGCCACTGGGCACCGTGAAGGTCCGGATCCACCGCCGGCGCCAGCAGCTCAACGCGGGACGCGGGTGAGCAGCCGGGAGGTTCTTCGACCCGTCGGTCTGGCGGTGCTGCCGAGCGGCCCAGAGAAACGGAGCCGAGCAGAACCCAGAACCAGGCCCGAGGAGTGCCGCATGGTCAGATCGTAGTCTCTTTCCGGCCAGACCTCCAACGGGTAGAGCCAGACCCGCTGCCCTTCTCGACGCTCTCCGAACTCCGGGCCCAATCCCCGAATCTCGAGCACTGGATTGTGGAGCCCTCCAGCGAGGTTCGTCAGGCGCAGACAGCCGGACCCTGGGTCGTAGTCCGTCACCTCGACCCCGGCAAGCACGGCCCCGTCAGCGGCTACGGAGGCCAGGACCCAACAGCCCTTCACGGGATCCAGCCGCGCCGCGGTCGGCGAGGATGGCTCGGGTTTCAGCAAAACGGTGGCCGGTGCGAGCAACCGACGCTCGAGTAACCAGCCGAGCAACCGCCAGCTCGAGGGACTCGCATGGATGGAGTTCATGGGGTGCTCCTTCGCCAAGTGGAGGCTTCGCCGAGAATGAGGCGCCGGGCCAGCGTCGGGTTTCGACCCGACAAGGCGTCCGCGCCGTTACAGGGGGTCTGCGGACATCAGAGCGGGAAGGTCTGGCCGAGCCGAGAGCAACGCGGGGGCAGTACGGCCGGCATCTCTGCCGGCTCTGACCCGGCGCCAGCCGGGTCTGTGCTTGAACCGGAGAAGCCGTTGATGGGCCACTCGGCTTGCTGCGCGGTTTCGCAGAGAACGGTGAAACCCCCGCGCCCTCTCCCTCCTCTCTCTCCTCGAGGTCCACACGACGGGCCTGATCACGAGGAGGCAAGACGATGGCTGCGTGCAAATCGACTACCCTGAACCTGCCGGCCCTGGCCGGCTTTCCAGCGTTGCAGCTCACGCTGTCGAGAACGAACCACGGACTTTTCTGAAACCGAGCGAGGACGAGCGCACCCACTACCTGCAGGAGGACAGAGGCACACGATGGGAACGCTGATTGGACTGGGAATCCTCGTCTGGCTCTTGGGCTGCCTCTTCGGAGGAGGCGGAAACGGACCTTCCCGGGGCAACGGCAGCAGTGCCGGCCAGGGACGTGACGGCGAGCCGCGGGCACCCCGATTCAACCAATATGGCGAGTGGGAATGAGAGTGAGGCCGACTCGATGACTGCAGACCTTCTCGACAAAGAACTTCATGCTCTGGCCCGGTTTCACCCAACGGCATCCATGGTGCGGGCAGAGGACGGACAACCGCGAATTCGCATGCTCGTGCCCTCCAAGGAACATGCCGGAGTCGCCTACGAAGTCGTGGGAGTGTACCCACCCGACTATCCTGCTTCGGCAGTCAGGTTCTACGTCGTCAACTACGACATCCCCGAGGGATGCCCGCATCTCTACAGCGACGGGAGCCTCTGCCTGGACCACACGAGCGCCTTCAGTCCCAGGTCCACGGCTGCCACCGCCCTCGCCTGGGTCGTCGTGTGGCTCTACTGCCTCGACAAGTGGTTGTCGAGCGGTTGCCGGGTCAACATCTGGGACACCTACTTGAAGGCCTGAACATGCCAGCCCGCCGCCGGCGGGCCAAACGCCAAGAGATGGGAGGTGAAATGACATGGCAGACAACGATCGCTCCACGCTGGAGCGGCTCCGCGAGAGCGTCCGCAACGGCGAGCCTCTGACCATCGGACCTGACCAGTCCGTGCAGGTGGGCCAGCAGGCCCAGGGAATCAGGGTGAAGCCGCACGAGTGGGGGAAGCACTGAACTGGCCGGCCCGGGGCGCTCAAGGGGGGGCGCCCCGGCCGAGAAAGGAGAACCGCGGTGCGCGAATCGGAACAGAAGCATCGAGTGTGCATTGGTGATTCGGCCGTCAGGGTGATCCATGCCGAATGCCGCAAGGCTGCGCGAGCTCGGCTGGAGTGCGGTGGCTCCATGCTGGGCTACTTTCGGGACGACTCGGACGTCGTCACCCACGCGATCGAAACCGGGCCCGATGCGGACCAGGCACCGACCCATCTGCGCACCGACTCGGAGTACCAGAACCAACGCATCGAAGCGATCTGCAAGGCATGGTCAGGAGTTCCATTGGCCTACGTGGGGGAGTGGCACCGACATCCGGGCACGATGAGCAACCCGTCCCAAACCGATCTGGAGACCATCTCTCGGATCCTGCTCGACCCGGAGTACAGGATGCCCGGGAGTTTCGTGGGTATCATCGCGACGGGAGGGACTCCCGAAGTCGAGTTGCATGCCTTCGTGGCGCGCCCGGGGAAGGGCCCTTTCGACAGTGCCTGCTTCACGCCCGTCCCGCTCGAGATTGTCGAGGACGTCAACCTGTACCCTGCGATCGCCTCCGACGCCCCGAGTCTTGCGGTCGCGAGCGTGGACGTAGGCCGTGCCATCCGGGACCTGGAAAGGACGCTGGGCGGCCCCGCTTTGCGCACGACTGGCTTGGATCGAGGTGCCGTCATGGCGTCCTTCGGAGTGGTCGACGCTGACTTGCCCCCGAACGCCACCGTCTCCGTCGTGTTCCCACGAGAGTACCCGCTCAATGCTCCTCTGGTCGCCCTGGGAGACCGAGAGAACCCCCTCCAGGTGGAGATGGTGCCGGATCGCATGCCGTGGAGCAGCCTGCGTGCCGTCAACGATTGGGTCCGGCAGGCGCTCGACACGAGGCCCCGCCCCTGGCTGCTCGCGAGACTCTGGAACAGACTGCGGCCCATCCGGTGGCGCGGGGCACCGCGACCCCCCGGGCATGAAGGAGATTGCCGATGAAACACGTCACCATCTCGACTCAACTGATTGCGACGATCCTCGAGCGGCTGACCGCTCCTCCGGACCAGGCCTTGGAGCTATTCGGGACGAGCGCCGGTGAACTCGTCCATGTCGCCGCACTCGGGCCGTCGTGGCGTGGTCTGCCGTTGGCTCGCCTGGCCGTTGCCGTCGCGACCCCTGAGCTGAGCTCCGAGCGGCCGACGCTCCTCCTCGCCAACCCGCAGGCGCCGGAGTGGCTGGACGACGCCGGCCCGGTCCGGGTGAGCACGTTCGACCTGGACGAGTACTCCAAGCCAACGCGCGGCATCGCGACGGCCGTCCGAGTCCAGGGCAAGCGAGTCCTGCTTGTCGGTGCGGGCAGTATCGGCAGCCGTGTGGGCTGGGAACTGTCCCGTCTGGGCGGCCTGCACGTCCTGGCCGCGGACAGGGATGCCATCGAGGTTCATACACCGGCGCGCTGGTTTGGGCCGACTCTCCCTGTCGAGCTTCTCGTCGAAGAGCAGAAGGCAGGTGCCTGGGCAGCGGGCGCGGCTTGCTCGTGCGCTCCGACCACCACCGTCGAGGGGGTCGACCTCGACCTGATGTCCGACTCGGGACACGCCTTCGAGCGACTCGTTCGCGACTTCAAGCCTGACCTGATGATCGTCAGCACGGACACCCGCGACTCCCGGCTCCTGTCTGCTTCCCTGGCCCACCAGGCGGGCATCCAGGCGCTCTTCGTGGGCCTCTCGGACGGGGCCGAGTCCGGGATGATCCAGGTGCAGACCCCGGCCACGCCATGCTGGCTCTGTGCCAACCGCGATGCCTTGCTCAGCCAGGCAGTCCCCATGCGCGACAGATCGATCCAGTACGGTCTGCGCTCGGCCCCCGAGAACGAGACGGCTGGTGTGCCGGCGCTCTCGGCCAACGTTGCGGTGACTGCCGCCGTTGCTTCCAAGCTCGCGGTGTTACTGCTGGCCGGGGAGCCGTGGGAACCGTACTTCCGGGATTCGGCCGGCCGCTCGGGCACCGTGCTGGCCGTGTCGGCCTGCTCCGAAACGTGGCTCTTCAGTTCGTTCCTGCAGACAGTTGTCTTCCGGGTCGAACCAGATCCCGCGTGTCCCATCTGCGGCGATGGCGTGCAGTCCCCCGAGCAAGGCGAGCAGGACTTCGAGTTCCAGCGAGCCCAGGCCGCGATGGCCTCGCTCAGTCGCCTCGGGGAGTGAACCGGCGCTGGTCGAGCCCGGAGTCCTTCGGACCATCTCAGGCCGGCATCGTCTCACGCGAACGCGCGAAGGAGAAGACGCGTCTTGGGGGCGGGCCCCCGAGGACTACGCCGCCTCGAGGCGCCGCGTCGCTCGCTCGAGCTGGCGGTGGTAGGCGGACTTCCTCGGCGCCGAGAGCCAGGAGCGCTCGACGAGCGCCGCAGCCGCGGGCAGCTCGAGCGGCTCGACGAGGAGCCGGAGCAGCCGGAGGCGACCAAAGCGGCGGCGAAAGGGAGGAGGTGACCGGCCCGTGGACAGTCCGACTTCGCTCTACGTCGTCGAGCAGGGGGCCCACGTCCACCGGGTGGCGGGGCGCCTGCTGGTGCGAGATTCGCGAGGCGTCGTGCTGCAAGACGTGCCCCTCTTCCGGCTGGAGCGGGTGCTGCTCTTGGGCAGCGTGGAGGTGACCAGCTCGGCCTTTGTCCACCTGGCCCGCGAGGGGATCGACCTGGTCTACCTGACGAAGGAGGGTCGGTTCCTGGCCCGGGGCTGTCCCCTCGGCGCTCAGGCGACCGAGACGCGCCTGGCCCAGTATAGGCTGGCCCAGGATGACATGCGGAAGCTGGAGCTGGCCCGCAAGGTGGTAGCGGCGAAGATCGGCAACTCCAGGGCCGTGCTGCGCCGCCGGAGCAACGGAACGGGCGAGGAGGATGCGAAGACGCGCGCGCGGCTGAAGCTGCTGGCGGACGAGGCCCTGACTGCCGCGAGTGTCGAGAGCCTGATGGGCATCGAGGGGACGGCCGCACGGGAGTACTTCGGGGGGCTTCGCCGTAACCTGAAGCAGGACCTGGGGTTCGAAGGAAGGAACCGCCGGCCGCCCAAGGACCCAGTGAACGCCCTCCTGTCATTTGGCTACACGCTGCTCTTCGGGCAAGTGCTGTCGGCCATCCAGGCGGCGGCGCTCGACCCGTACCTGGGCAACCTGCACGAGGTCAAGCAGGGCCGACCCTCCCTGGCGCTGGACCTGATGGAGGAGGTGCGCTGCCTGGTCGACACCCTGGTGATGCGAGCCATCAACCGCATCGAGCTGACGGCCAGGGACTTCGTCGACGCGGGCGAGGCAGGGACGCGGATGACGGACGCGGGGCTGGCGAGGTACGTGAAGCTGTACCACGAGCGGATGGCGGAGACGTCTCTTCACGGTCCGAGCGGCCGAACGGTGGACTACCGGGAGTTCGGGCGCCTGCAGGCGCTCAGCTATCGGGCCTGGGTCCGGGGAGAAGGGGAGTACGTCCCGATGGAGTGGAGGTGAGGGCGACGGCCGAGGCTCGGGGGGAGGCGTGCCCCACGGGGGGAAGACGCGGAGGCGCAGAGACGACAGCAAGATGGGAAGAGGCGAGTCAAATCCGATGACAAGTGCAGGGAACCTGAGGAGAACCCGGGCCTGGGGCCGAGCCACGGAGCGGTCCCTCTGGGCCTCCGGGGCCCTCGGTCTCCGGGGCCTTCTCGAGGGCGCGGAGCCATCGACGTGCCATGCACCCCGCAGCGCGTGTTGTTGTTGACAGCGCCGCCGAGCGTGCTACACTCGAGACGACGGCAAGGTGAGGCGCAGGCGATGCAGCAGTCGACCAGACGTGAGCGGGACCCGCGGTGCGGCGGAGTGGGTTCGCTTGCCGCTCTGGGCGGGGCTCCGCTTGCGGTCACGTTCCACCTTTGCCGTTCTGATGCCGCATTTCCGGAACGGCAAATTCGTTTGTCGGCATGGATCCAACCGCGCGCCGATCGCAAGCGGGGTAAAGCCACGCCCATGCTAGAGTCGGCTCCGCGGGACCCCTGTGCGGACCTCCGGGTACCCCTCGAGAATGGCTTGACTTCGTTCGAGCTCGCACATTCGCTCCCAGACAGGGACGATTCCGCTTTTCGTGGGGTCGGCGGATCCAGATCCCGCATCACGACTAGCTCCGCGGAAGGGGGTGATCGTGAAACAGGGCATAGCGAGCGGCCTGTCGGCTTCGGCAGCTTCGTTGTATCACCTCACTTTTTCTCGAGGTCGCCGGAGGTTCGCACATTCCGCCCCTACAGCCCGCTACCAGAGCCAACAATCAGCCACGGGGTTCCACACCCCTTCCTCGCTCCAGAGGATTGAAACACCCATCCCAGCACCCCCACCGACTTGCCGCTGACGTTCCACACCCCTTCCTCGCTCCAGAGGATTGAAACGAGTCTCCGTCGTAGACGGCGACCGAGGTCGGCAAGGTTCCACACGCCTTCCTCGCTCCAGACGCGGAGCGATCCCGCGTGGGGCTCGGGTTTGTGCCGCTGTCCAGAGCGCGCCGGCGAGCGCCGTCAAGGCTTCGAGCTGGGCTTGCGTTGGCTCGTCTGTGGAACTCGACCGGAGCTACCGGCTCACCTTGCACAGCGGGAGAGTGCCCCCCAGCAAGCGCGGGCTCGCGGACAGACTGGCGGCCGACAGCGAGAGGGAACCTGCCTGTGAGCCCGCCACCGAAGAGCCGAACCAATGCCGGCCCCTCTCCCGCCGGGTTCGCCGGCTCGCCGAAGACCGCGCGAACGACTGCAACGCGGAAGCTGCCTTCTGGCGACACGTGTGCGGTCCGGCCGAGAAGGAGAACGCGTGGCTCGTGAACCGGTCACCCGGCAGGATCGAGACCCGCATCCATCGCGGACTCGAGAGCTTGACCGAGGCGATTTACGTTCAGGGCTGCGACCCGCTGGAGTGCCCCTCCAATCGCCCGGGCCCGCGCCGAGGTCACCTCATGCCCGCACGAGCCGAACGACAGCGACAACCTGCCCGCCCTCCCGGAGCGCTGTCGGGCCGGTGTCAGGAGCGAAGACGTCTCTGCGTCCTCGCACGGCCGGATGGCCCGCGACCAACGAGCCCACGAGATACGAGATAGGCGGTGCCGGCCTGAGGCTCGGGGAGCCCGTCCACCCTGCCGAACGCGCGGGTCACCACGGGGATGCCATCGACCAGGCCGTCCTCGACCTCGGTCGTGGTGCAGCGAGTGACCTGGCCCGACGGGGCAAAGCGGCGCTCCTGGCCCGAGGTCAGGCGTACAACGATTGAGTGCTGGGTCAAGTTCACGAAGTTCATGGTCAGCCTCCCCGGAGCCTCGGGCGATCGGTCCGTCCACCGCAAGTCTGGCAGCAGACAGGCGTGCGTGTCGAGCGCGTCGTCGACCTCGAGCGATCCGCGTTTCCTGGGAGCATTCTGGCTCGAGGAGAGAATGGCCGTCGCACCCCGGCGCGGTACGATCCGGTCAGCGGCGGTCGTTGGGGCCCGCCTCCGTGGCCGCCGATGAGGCCTTGACCCTCCTCGAGCCCGGCGCCGGACTCCGTGCGGTGCGAGAGACTACCTTCACGGCCCGGGGTCTGCGCCGCCGGCGGCGGCCCACGGACCGAGGCCTGAAACCAGCCAACGCCCGCGGGCCTCTCATGCACCGGAACCAGGCCAGGCGCAACCTCGACCAAGGCAGGCACGTGGGCCCGGTCCCGGTTGTGCCGCCGGTGACGCAGGACACCGATCCGCGGACCGGGCCTACAACAGGCAAGGTGGAAGTCCATCCTGCTTGACACCGGCCAGCTTCTGTGCAAATCTGGATGCGACCGTAGAGTCCGACAGACCGAAGCCTGGTGGGAAGCTGAAGGGGTGCTGTAGAGTGAAAGCCCTTCTGTCCGGAACTCTCGACTGCGACCGGCAAGGAGCGCGCGGTCGCAAGGGCCAGGAAGCGGCGGGCCTCGGCCCGGATGAGCTCGCGCAGGCGCGCCCGCAGGACGGGTTCGGTGGCGGCCTGGCGAACAGCCCGCATGGCCAGGTCCAGGTCCCAGCAGGCCAGGCGCGAACTTCCCGCGGGATCGAGGAGGTAGACGCCGAGGGTCGTGCGGCCCGCCAGATGGTGGGTGAGGTCCGCCGGGGTGATGGGCCGCCGGACCGGCACGTAGCCGCACCGGCCGTCGCGGCCTGCCTGAATTTGCCGGGCAAAGGCACGAGGATGCCCCTCGAACAGCTGGAGAAGGGCTCGGACCAACTCGGGGGCGGCGCGCAAGGTCCCGGTTGCGGCTGCCGCTCGAGGCTCCGCTCCCGTGAGGCCGCCGGGCTCGGACGGTGACTCGTCCGGCTCGAACGGGCACTCCGGGCCTTCGTCGTGGGCCGGAAGGGCGCCCTCCGGCGCGGTCGCGGGGTTCCCGGAGTCGGGCGTTTCGGGGCTGGCCTCGGAGCCAAACGGCACCCCGTGACCCTCCGATGATTCGGAAGGGCAGACGGACGCGAGAGCGCGGCTGGCAACGGCCGATTCCGCCAATCCCCGGCGCGCGGCCAGGGCTCGATGGGCCAGGTGGCGCAGTCCGGGGATGCGATGGACGAGCTGCGCGGCGCCGTGGGATTCGAGCACCTCGAGCGCCTCCGGGTAGAGGCCGGAGAGCTCGAGGGCACTGGCGAGCAACGAGGTCAGCTCGGCGGAGTCGGGTTGCGCGGCGTGGAGGGGTCGGGCGGCTTCCAGGGCTTGGGCGTAGGAACCGCGGTCCAGCAACAGCTCGAGCCGCAGGGCCTGGAGGTCGAGTGACGCGACCCTGGCCGGCTCCGCGGCCAGCAGAGCGTCCAGTTCGCGCAGCGCCGCTTCGGGGCCGCGATCGGCCGTGATGGAGCGCAGGCGCTCGAGTGAACCGTCGGGGTCCGGCGGGTCGCTCACGTCTTCTTGCCTCCGCTTGGTTGCCTGCCGGCCCAGAAGAAGTCCTCGACCCGGGTCAGCTCGGGTTTGCCGAAGACCTTCACCTGCGCCAGCGAGTCGGCGGGCATCGGGTAGATCCGCAGGCTGTCCTCGTCATCGTCGACGATCGCCGTGAGGCGGCCAGTCATCTTCCGGAAGAGGTCCGTGGGCAGGTGGGTCTAGAAGACGCTTTTCTGGACCCGGGAGGCGAAGTCCTTCAGCGCCCGGGCCAGTCGCGCGCGCCGGCGGTTGCTGGGAGTGTCGTAGCAGACGAGGTAGAACATGGCTGGTCGGGGCGGCTCGGTGGGGCCCGAGGTCGAGATGCGCTGAGTTCGTGCTTCCTGCCGAGCGCTGGCGGTGCCAACGCATCGCCCATGGATTGGCGAGCCGAGGCGCTATTGCCCCAGTCCGGCCAGCGCCCCCGTGGCGTCCCTTCTCTGGGACATCGTGCCGGTCAGCGTGGCTCCCACTGCGGCAAGGAACTGCCGCAGCGCACGTCCGTCCGTGCAACGGTAGAAATGCTGCTCCGACGTGGCGAGCTGACGCAGTCCGAGCTCGTCGGCGTCCGTGCCGTAGGCCACGGTCACGAGATCGGCTCGCTCGCGGAGACACCGGGCCACGTCGTCAGGCGCAACCGGGCCGTTGTGCATGCCGTCGCTGAAGATGATGACCACCGGGCGAAGATAGGCCTTCTCTGTCCCGGCCGCACGAGCGAGGACCGCGAGAGCCGTGCTCAGACCGGCAGTGATGTCCGTGCCGGAGCTGAACCGATCGACGGTCAGTTGCGGCACGTCGTTCGCCAAGGCCGTGGCCTTGGTGACATCCCGTGTCAGAGCCGCGCTGCCGTGGAAGTCGATCATCGCCACCTCGAAGGCGTCCTTGTTTTCACTCCGAGCCAACTCGGCCACCAGCTCCTGGCGGGCCTTGGAGGCATCCAGGGCCTTGGCGCCGGACATGCTGAGTGAGCAATCGCCGACGAGGATCACGAGCTGACCCACCAGCCTGTTGACCCAGTTGGGACGCCGAATGCCAATGGTGACGTTCCCGAAGGTGACGGCCTTTGCCGGGGATTGGAGCGAGTTGTCGTTGGACATAACGGCTGGCCTCCTGTCTGTTCAGAGATTGTCTGTGGAGTGTCACTTGGCCGGACCCGCAGTCGGGGCGCCCACTCTCGGGAGCGTCGGGGCTCCGGTTTCTGCGGTCTGGGTGATGGAGCGTGCCACGTCGGCGGCGATGCGGGCCATCTCGGCCGTGTCCGGGTTATTGCTGATGGGGAAGATGCAGCCTCCCGCGGCGGTGACGAGCTCATGGAGCACGGGGGTCATCTCGCAGATGGCATAGAGCTGGATCCGACGCTGCCTCAGCTCCTCGCCGAGCTCTCGCGCGCTCTTCCCGGACCGGGCGGGCTTGCTGTCGGCTGTGCAGATCAGCAACAGGGCATCGTGGCCGCGTCGAGGATCGGAGAGCCACATGGAGGAGTGCATCAGGTGCTCGATCTGATCGAGGTGGTTCTCCGGCGGGTCGCCGCCGCCGCCAAAGACGATGGTGGCCACGTCGAGGATGGCCTGGTCGACGCTGCCTCGATCCGTCAGCAGGATGGGGGCCTGACCCTCGTCCAGATCGCCGTGGGAGTGCAGACTGACCGCGACCTTCGCAGCCTTCTTCTCGATAGGCTTGAGGATCAACGGCAGACAGTCCTTCACCCCCTGGGCGAAGCGCTGAGTCGAACCGGTGCGGTCCACCGTGGCGACCAAGTTCACCTCGGCCTGGATCTTGGGCTTGGCGGCCGGCCGGATGGAAACGGACACGCCTTTGGTCTCGGCGAAGGCGTGGGCACAGTTCGGGCAGTGACCAGCGACTGGAGTGACCTCGGTCTGGCAAGTGGGGCAAGGAGCGCTCATGTCTGACACCTCGTTCGGTTGTTGATTCGGGTCTCGATCCGTGTTCACGAGTGAAGAGACGTTTCGGGTTCGCTTGGTTTCACCTCTCCCGGGGAAACCGGAGGGACTTTGGGGGTGACTTGGGCGTCTGCTGGACGTTGTACGGGCTCGAGAGCGCCTGTCGGCAACAACGCCAAGGTGAGGTTGTCGTCGAATGGGAAGAGGTTCGTCTCGGCCTCCCGGCAACTAGCGAATTGGCCCAGGACGCCAAAGCATGCTGCGTTCGTGTCGCCGGCGCAGTCGCACAGGATCTGTCGCATCTTCCATGGGAACGAGTCTTCGACGTGGTCGAACACGCCGTCAGAGCCGGCCATCAACAGATCGCCCGGGCAGCGCGGTGTCGTGCCGGTCGCCGGCAGGCCGTGGGGAGTCGGGCCCAGACTGCGGTCCAGGATGTTGGCGGCCGCGGGGTCCTTGTGCGGATGCAGCAGGTTCTCCAGGCGGCCGTCGCGACGGAGGACGACGAGACCGCCGTCTCCGATGTAGAGCCAGCCATAACGAGTCTGCGTGGCGAACACGAGGATCAGAGTCGTGCGTAGTGCCGAGACCCCCGCCGGGATTGCCAGACGCTGGGACAGCCCACGCAGTTGAGCGGCCGCGGCCTCGAAGGCCTTCTGAACCACGTCGAGGGGCTCGTCGATCGGCCGGCCGCGGTGAAAGGCGAGCTGGCGCAGGACCTCGGCGGTGGCCCCGCGTACGGCGGCGAACGACGCGGCCTTGCCTCCCGAAACACCGCCGCACCCATCTGCAATGGCAAGGAAGGTACAGTCCCCGTGACAGAGCGCAAGGCCGTAGTCCTGGTTTTCCATGGCGACCTGGCCCTTGATGGAGCCGACCTCGCCGGACCAGGGCCCCTCAGGCCACTGCGTCGTCGCACGGCCGGTCAGGCCCGGAGCTGCTTCAGTCAGCTCGCGCAAGAGCTCCCTCGCGGGAGTGACCTCGACCTCTGGCATCTTCCACGGACCAGGCTGGGGACTGCCCGGAGCTTCTGCAGACTCACCGCTCTTCCGGGGCGCGGGCGGTAGGACGCGCCGCTCGCGCGGGGCAGTCCCGGACCTGTCGTGCTCGCGCGCTACCAGACTTGCGGTTCGTCCTGAAGCTGCCTCGAGCTCGACCTGAGGCTCGCTTGGCCCGGAAACCGGAGCCGCACCTCTCGCGAACCAGCGGCGTCGCGGGGTGGCAGAACCGCTCGTACGGGGGCAGGTGACCCGCGCGGCCATCCCAGGTCCGCCTCGGGTCTGGCTGTGCCTCCACTGCTGCCAGATGAGCGCAAGCAAGAGCGTGAAGAGGATCGCCTGCAGGAGTCCCTGCACTTCCAGTGTCGCCTGCGAGTGCTGTTGCCCGGCGTCTGCCGCCGACTGTCGCGCCGCAAGGTCGAGCAGGCCGTCGGCGAAAGCGGAGAGACGCAGTTGCAGCGCTTCGTCGGCTCGGAAGACACGTCTGTACTGCGCCTCACCCTTGCTCTCGAGGGCGTCCAGTCGGAGGCCGTCGGCGGCGGTCCCGCTCGACTGTGAAGCCGCCAATCGGACCAGGTCCGTCTGGCACCTCGCCAGTTCCTCGCGAAGCTCTTCGCAGCTCCTGCGAAGTGCGTGGAGCTCTTGACTCGAATACCCCGTGCCTAGCGCCGACCGCCGGAGGACTGCGGAGGTTGGTCTCGAGGCCGCCAGAGACCGACTTGCGCTCATCGCTCTGTCGGATGCGACCACGGCTTTGGGTTTCAGCTCCGATAGCCGTGCTTGAAACGTCCGCGGAGCGGCGGCCTCCGCGTTGCTGGCGAAGCCGAGAAGGCAAGCCGCCAGCACCAGCACGAAGACCACGGCCCACACGATGGAGAATCTCGGGCCGCCCGTGACCCGGGAGCTCCCCGCTGCGGCCACGGCAGGGGATGGCGCCGCCGGAGGCCTGGGGGCTCCGAGGATTCCGATCTCCACAAGGCGATTCATCTGGGAGCGTGAGGGCGTGATGCGCACTGGAGTCCTCCGGTTGTCGCGGGCTCGTGGTTCCGACAAGACGGAAGAGACGCGTTCGATCGTCCTGGTTTCGTGGTCCTGGCGACTCCGCAGACGAAACCGCGGCGGGTCGCGACGCCTCCTGACGAGTGAACCCAGGCGGAGAGCACTCATGTTGAACACTGGCGAGATCATCCGCGGGGAGAGCGGACGCAATTTCACCATCCGGGCCTTTCTGGGCCGGGGTGGGCAGGGCATCGTCTATACGGGGGAGAACACGTTGGACGGCGCCAAGGTCGTGGTGAAGCTCTACAACCCCGAGCTGGACACTCCGGCCACTCGCAGTCGACTGGACCGTCTGATGGCACTCGGAGCCGCAGGGAGCTCTCCGTTGGCTCTCTTGCCGATCGACCGATTCCGGTGCGCGCGGGGTCTCGGGCATATCGATCCCTTCTCGCCTGGGATCTCACTCGAGGCGTTTCTGGAGGCGCCGGGGTGCGATCTGCAGTCCTGCGTCTTCATCGGGCTGCAGATAGCCCAAGCGTTTGCGCTGCTTCATGCGTCGAACGTCACGCACGGAGACCCGCAGGCGAACAACGTTCTGATCGAGAAGCGCGGGGACTGCCATCACGTGCTCCTCATCGACTTCGACAACGCGATCTTCCCAGGCGGCGAACCGCCGCCGTGCGTCGGGCATAACCTCTACATGGCGCCGGAGTTGAGGAGCGCGTTCAGTCGGGGCACGCCGGCCGTGCCGTGCTGTGCTTCGGATGTCTTTGGCCTTGCCGTGCTGCTCCACGAGGTCATTCTCCAGAGGCACCCCGCTGCCGGGCTCGACTCGTCGGAGAGCGAATTCGATCGCGCGATGACAGCCGGCCTATGGGCACACGATCCGGGCCTCGCAGTCCGACCGAACAGCGACGTGGTCGGTGGGTATCCGTCCGAGGTGCTCGACTCCGAGCTCTCTCGGTTGCTACGGCTCTCGTTCTCGAAGGACCCCGCGCGGCGGCCGACGGCCTCGGTGTGGGTAACGACGCTGCAGAAGGCGCTCTTCAAGATGTTCTCATGTCCTCGCTGCGGCGGCCAGGTCGTCATCGACTCCTCGAAGCTGTCCTGTCCCTATGCCGGATGCCGCAAGCCGTACCCGCTTCTTGGTCTGTCCCTTCCCGGCCGGACGATCCTCCTGAACGACGGCACCACGGTGGTGGGCCGGGAGCACTTCGGTGGCCTTCCCGGGATCAGCCGGCGCCACGTGGTCCTTTCGCGCGAGGGCCCGGAGGTTTGGATGGAAGACATCTCGACCTCAGGCACCTATCGATGGAACGACTCGAAGTGGGTCTGCCTGGAGCACGGCAAGAAGGCGCTGCTGCAGGCAGGAGACACTCTCGCGATCGGCGGCATGGTCGTGCGGGTCACGCAGACGAAGTGAGCGCCAGCGCCGCCGCGCCACCGAGCATGGCGGGAGCCTCGCTGGCCCCACGCTCCCCGGGCCCCGCCCGACTATCTCCTGAGGAGCCTCGAGACGAGCGCGGCGGCGCCGATCCCGAGGATCAGGTTGCGGGTGCGCACGCCGCGATTCGAACGTCGCATCTGCACGGGCGGTGGGGCGACATACGTCGGCTGGGGCATGAGCATGGGCTGGGGCACGTAGACCGGGCAGAAGTACTGGACCGGCGCGTTCGAAGGGCGAGAGTCTATCTGGCCAGGCAAGTACCGTCCCGAAGGCACCTGCTGGGACCAGCCGGGTCCTGGCGGTTGGGCGACCCAGGGCCTTCGAATGACCGTGACGCGGCGGAACGTGCGGGTCGCATCCGAGGTGCGGGAGGTGTAGATCCGATCGACGTCCTGCTTGGGCGGCGTGACGGCCTGATACTCCCAGCTCCGCTCCTGGGCCTGGGTCGAGACCGGACGGCCCGTCGAACGCTCGGGGGCGACCTCGTCGTCCCGCGGGCGACTTGACTCCATCGAATCGGTGGTGGCGTCGATCACGGACTTCACGTTCCGTTCGGCGGGCACTCGGAGGCGGCGAACCATCGGAGGCCGATCGCCGGTGCGCAGTCGAGAGCGACGGCTCTTGAGCGAGGGGTTTTCGCCGCCGCGGCGTTGCTCCGGCTGTCGCCTCGACACGGACGAACCCGCGCTGCTTCCCGTCACCGCGGGGGCCTTCTTGGCCGGTGGGGTGGCCGCCACCCGGGGCGGCGAGGCGGCATCAGGGATTGCCGCCAATGGCTTTAGCGGAACGGGTGAGGTCGCCGCGGGCCAGGTGACCGTACCGTCGGGAGCGCGGAAGGGCAGATTGAGGCCCTGCCGGAAGCGCTCCTTCCAGTCGGCGGCGCTGGCGCCCGGGTTGGCGGGTGCAACCCTGGTGAGAAGAACGGCGGCAACAACTACGTACGCCAGGGAGCGGATGCTCGGGTTCATCTCCCACCTCCGGCCGGGGAGTGGCTGACGGAGGGCCGTCCCTCGCGTGGTGCCACGGGTGCCGGGGGCAACGCCGGCGGGGAATCGAAGCACCGGACCAGGGCCGCCATGGCGTCCTTCAGCTTGCGGAGCTCATCGGCCGTCGGGAGCGACGGGCTCCCGGACGTCGCGCCGACCTGGGGAAACCCCGCGAAGAGCGTCGGAGACGAACCGTCGGCGCAATGACCGGCCGAGAAGGCCGCCAGCAGGACCGACCACGCGAAGAGGATCTCGAGTTTCATTTCGACCTTGGGGAGAACAAGCTGGAGACGATCAACACGATCACGGTGAGCGTCAGGTAGAACAAGCTCACGATGATCCCTCCGATGAAGACCAACAGTCCTCCGGCGATCGAGAACAGGGCGGGAAGTAGTTCGTCGAAAAGAAGACTCCTCCCTGAGCTCCTTGAGGAGCCGTGGGAGTGATGGGATCGGTGGCAGTGGACGGGGCCACCGGATTTGTGGACGATGACCGGTCTCCTCCGATCCTGTTCTCGTGGTTCCATTCAGGGCACCTTTCAGTCTCTCGTGAGCGCTTGCGGACCGTTCGGGTTTCACCACCAGGGGCCCGGGAACAGCCTTTGGAAGAACCCCTGGGCCAGTCTGAGGAGGAACTGGATCGGCCGCAGGATGTAGAGCCGGGATAGCTCGATGGTCCACCAGGAGAGGTAGTTCTGGAATACACGCGCCGGCATGAACACCCAGACGAAGACGCCGATGGCCGCGACCAGAACGATGGGCGCCGCCAGCGCAGCCAGCAGCAACGCCCCCCGGCCCCACGCCAGCAAGAGCTCCTGCACGAGTCAGGATCCCCACTGGACGACCACCGGTCCCAGCGACAGGACGACGATGAGCTTGATCAGAAGCGGCAAGGGATAGAACATCGCGGCGCGGTCTCCTCGGGCCTCCGGCGTCAACCAAGCCGGTCCTCCAGCAGAGAGGCGGCGACCGGCTCACAGGTTTCAGACGGAGACCGGATTGTCCGCGGCTCTCAAAGGAAGGCGGCCCCTCACCACGAAGAGACCAGGGGGCACGAAGAGACCACGAGAGGGAGGCTCGCCCCAACGGGATCAAATCCTCATGGTCCCCATCTGGCTGCATCGCTCCCCGCCGGGACTCCGTCGACTTGGGCCGACGGACGATGGCCCGGGGTGAAACCTCGAGGGTTCCGGTCTGCTCTCGCAAGGTGTACCGAAGGTGATCAGAGGACGGTGAACCGTGGACAGTCGGGAGCTCGAGCAACTGGTCAGGGCGATCATGCGCGGCGGAGTCCGAGCGCTCGAGCGCTTGTTCGCTGGTTACATGACGCCTCTGCTGGAGCTGGGACATCGCCTGGGCCTCGAGGACGAGCAGGCCGGGGCGGTGGCGTGCGACGTCTTCCTTCGCATCTACAGGGAGAGCCCTGCCGTCAGCCTTCGGCGCCGGCGAGAGCGCGGGGAATCGTGGCTCTTCGAACGCTTTGTGGACGAGGCTCGGGGCCGGCTTGCTCGACGGCCAGGCGTCTCCAGCGCCACGCCGGTAGCTGGAACCACGCTCCGCGCGGCGGACCGGTCCGGTTCGCTGGAGAAGAGAGGGTGAGACCCGTGAGGCAACGAATCGACTGGGCGGGATTCCAGGCCGCCCTGCAACGTGCCGCCCAGCGCGGCCACGTCAACGGCGAGGCCAGCACGATTGACGAGTTCCTCCGCGATCTCGCGAGCCAGGTCCCGCCCGATGAGGACGCGGCCAGGCTGCTCGGGAGGCGCGCGCTCGACCGGCTGGGCCGGGTGGCGGCCAGGCTCTTCGAGCATCTACCCCTGGTCGAGCAGGTACTGGACGAGGGCTCGCTGGAGGCCTTGCTTGCCTCGGCGGGTCTCGTGCTGGCCGAGGCAGGCCGGCGCCGACATCCCGACACGGCCGGCGCGCGTCGCCAGAGGCTGGAGCGTCTCATGGCGCCCATCCTGCGGCACCGGGTGCAGGGCGAGCGCACCGCCCGGCTGGGGACTTGCGAAGACGGTGGCGAGGTGTGCCAGGTGTTCCTTGGCAAGGGCACGCCACCGTGGGTGGTGGCCGCGGTCGCGCCGAACGGCGGCGTGCTGGCCGCGCTCGAGACGGTGGGCTTCGACTCGGCCTCGCAACGATTGGAACTGGTCGTGCTTGCCGGCGCAGAGCGTTCCCGGGTGGAGCTCGAACTGGTGCCGCTGTCCAGAGGGGCGCCGGCGATCGCCGCCAAGTCCGCGGGCCGGGCCTGCGTTGCCTGGAGTGTGGAGCTCGGGCGGATCTACCGGCTCACCCTGCGCAGCGGGAGAAAGCAGCTCGGAAGCGGCCTGGTACGGTTCGCGTCGAGCGGCGAAGAGAACCCGGAGGCTCAGGATGTACCGGGTGCTCTCCCCAGTTGACGGCCAACTCCTCAGGCCCGCACGAACCGAACGACAGCGACGACCTGTCCGCTCTCCTTCGGGATGACCCTGTTCGGTCGCGGCCTTCGCTACTTCCCGCACTTCCTGGCGGCCTTCGAGGGGTTGGGGAGCCGCGGGCTGGGCAAGCAGCGGATCCGATTCGAGGCAGTATCGAGATGGACGGGATCATGGGCGAGCTTTCGTTCCGGGACGTCCCGCCCTCCGTGCTCGCCTGGCTGCTGGCCGGTCAG
>JACQZL010000292.1 GCA_016213865.1 Candidatus Rifleibacteriota bacterium | reverse complement strand
CTGGTGCAGGCCTGGGGTTTCCGCGGACCTCCTCCGGGGTCGGCGCCTGATGCGGCCAGCCTGTCGAGGTTGCACGCCGGCGCCAGCTTCGAGAGCCTGGAGGTCAACGTCGCGTCGTGCCAGGCGCGGTTGCTTTCGACGACGGCCGCCGTCGATCTCGGGGGGATTGCCAAGGGTTACGCCGTCGACCTGGCGGCGCGTGTCCTTCGCGAGGCAGACATCTCGAGCTTCCAGGTCGATCTCGGGGGCAACCTCTGCGTTGGCAAGCCCCCCCGAGGCAAGCCCGCGTGGCGCATCGGCATCAAGGACCCGACGGCGCCGTCGCGGGTGTTTGCCGTGCTGGCGCTGAGCGACGAGGCAGTCGCCACCTCGGGCGGCTACGAGCGGTTCGTCACGGTCGGCGGGAATCGTGTCTCTCACGTCCTCGATCCGCGAACCGGCCGGCCGGCCGCAAGGGCGCTCTCGAGCACGGTGGTGGCGCCGACAGCGATGACGGCCGACGCGCTGTCGACGGCCACGCACGTCCTCGGCCCGGCGGCCAGCTCGCGGCTGCTGGCGCGATACGGCGCCCGTCTGCTGTCAGTCGCCGGCGCGACCGCAACACCACGGCTGGCGATCGATCCGGCCCTGGCGCCAAGAGTGGAGCTGGCCGAGTTCAGCAAGGGCTGGCTGCGATGAACGGCGGGGGGCTCGGACCCCGATGGCAGCAAACCGGAAAACGACCACCGGTCGTCTTGCCATGAGTTGGCGTCGCACCCTGGCGGGCCCGTGCCGCTGACCGGAGTGGGCGCGTCGTGATAACCTGAGGGGCACCGCGGCCATCCAGGCCCGTCCGATCGGAGGTTCCGATGCCCCACAAGAAGAAGCCGAGTCCCTCAGACCTTGCCACCTCGTCCGGCGGACCCTCCGCGACTGAGACGATGCCCGGCGGGGCCGCGGCACCCGATGATCTTGCGTCGACCTCGTCCGAGGCGGCCATGCAGACCATGCCGGCCCCTCCGTCGGTGGCAGTCGTGGTGGGCCATAAGGAACAGAAGCTCATCGAGTGGATGATGAGCCACCCCCAGGAGGTCATCCGCCAGCGGCAAGAGATGATCATGACCCTGACCAAGCGGCGGTGCTTCTACGGCCGCGAGGGCGGCGCGATGCCGATCACGCTGACCCCGCTCTTCCTGGGTCAGGAGGGGCTGGGCCGGATCCGCCGGGCGGCCGAGACGTTTGATCGGATCATCGACAAGGTCGTCAACGGCTATCGGGACGACCCCTACGTGCGATCCCATTTCCTGTACACCGACTTGCCCAAGGAGTGGCTCGACTGGGACCCGGGCTACTCGAAACCGACCGTGCTGAACCGCCACGACGCGCTCTTCGACGGCAAGACCCTCAAGTTCATCGAGTTCAACACGGACAATCCCGGCGGCCGGGCCTGGCTCGACACCCTGGAGGAGATCTTCCGCTCCTATCCGATGTACGAGGAGCTGATCGCCAGCTACGGCCGTCCCTTCGAGCGCGGGATGCTGCGGGCCGTGATGGACACCTTGCTCGCCTGCTACAGGGATGCCGGGGGCACGCAGGAAAGGCCAAGGGTGGCCCTCGTTTCGTACAAGGAGTACCTCATCGGCTCGGACATCGAGATCACGAGGGACTACCTGGTCGAGAACGGCCTCGATGCGCACTTCATCGATCCCCGAGACCTCGAGTACCGCGAGGGCGGCCTCTACTCCGGCCGGGTCCGGTTCGACCTGGCCAACCTCTGTCTGCGGTTCCTCTTCTTCAAGCGGTTCCCGCGCGAGATGAAGGACTTCCTGGACGCCACGCGCGACCGCGTCATCGTCTCGGTTAACCCCTGGCGCGCCATCATCGGCGCCCACAAGGAAGCGATGTCGTTCATCTCCAACCCGGTCAACCACCACTACTTCACCGAGGAAGAGCAGACCTGCATCAAGCAGCACCTTCCCTGGACCCGACGTCTGGACGAGACAGTCACGATGTCGCCGGATGGCACCGACGTCTCGCTGCAGGAGTACCTCCTGCGCAATCGCGAGCGACTGGTCCTCAAGCCGGGCCACGGGGCCGGCGGCCAGGACGTCAAGGTGGGCCGCACCACCGAGGTGGCGACCTGGAACCACTACGTACGCGAGGCCATGGGCTGCCCCTGGTGGATCGTCCAGGAGGCCGTCCCGGTTCCCCAGTACGAGATCCCCGTCCTCAAGGAGGGGAAGGTCGTTATGGAGAAGCGCTACCTCAACATCAACCCGTACGTTTTCGGCGGCAAGTACGCGGGTTGCCTGGGCCGGGTGAGCGAATCGAACGTCGTCAACGTCTCGAGCGGCGGCGGGATCATCCCGGTCTTCCCGCTGAGGGAATAGGCCGGAAGGCACCGTCCCGCGCCGAAGGAAGACGCCGGCCGGACCCCTTCGGGCCCTCGCGGCAGGCGTCCGCCGGGTCTCGGCTCACCACCGGTAGTACTTGTTCGCCTCGTCCAGGGCCAGGCGG
Organism: Candidatus Rifleibacteriota bacterium; assembly: GCA_016213865.1. The sequence continues at coordinate 9,556 of JACQZL010000292.1, read as the reverse complement.
AACTTCTCGGCCGGTGACTTGTCCAGTCGAGCGATCTCGGCGTAGCGATTGACCTCGGCGGGCAGGAAGGGATAGGGTGGAGGGTCCTTGGCGACCTCGAGGACCCGGTCCAGCAAGCCGTTGACGTAGTCGTTGAAGAAGACCTCGCCCAGTTGCTTGCGCCTGCCGTCGGGCACGGGGTTGTTGAAGTCGATGGCCCACGGCTGGCCCTGCGAATCGAGCATGAACTCGACCGAGTTCATCTCGTAGCCGAAGGCGCGGTTGATCACCTTGGCCTGGTCCAGGACGAGCCGTCCCGTCTCGGGCGACAGGAAACCCTCCTCGTACTCGTAGGTCGAGGCGTCGAGCGCGCGGAAGGTGTACTTGATAGGGATGATCTTGCGGCCCAGGCAAAGGCACCGGACCTGCCACTCGTGGCCGCTTTCGACCGCCCGCTGCAGCGTCATCACGTCCGAACCGCTCTGGTTGTAGTAGTGAAGCAGCTCGTCCGCGTTGTGGACTTTCCAGCACTTGCGTGCCCCGCGGCCCTCCGCCGGTTTGAGGTAGGCGGGAAAGCCGAGCCGCCGGATGATCGCCGCCCAATCGAAGTGGCGGTGGTAGCGGAAGTACTTCGGGTCCCGGAGGGCCGGGTTGGTGTGCGGCGGCAGCACGATCGTGTCCGGCACGCTGATGCCCAGGGACCGGCAGATGTGGAAGCCGACGTCCTTGGTCGCGATGAAGTACTGGAACGACAACGGGTTGTTGATGACGTGGACACCCTGATGGGCGAACATCATGAACGCGCCGATCGCCTGAGGCAGGAGGTGCGAGCATCGATCCACGAGGACGCGGTACTTGGTCCGGTGATCGACGTCCATCTCGGCGATCTCGATGTGCTCGGCGACGAGCTTCCGCAAGCTTCCGGTCGAATCCCGGAACGGCTCGGTCTCGTTGAGGCGCTGGGTCAGGACGGTGCCGAGCTCGTCGTCCAGGTAGAGCAGGCCGACGGGAAAGTCGAGAGGTCTGGATTGGCTCATGGGGTGGGGGCCGTTGGGAAACGAGGTCGTCAGGCTTCGCAACTACGAGGCCGCGAGGTTCATCCTACGCGGTCCCGATCGCGCTGCACCACCGGAGGCGCCGTGCGGTCCAGCTTGGTCCAGTCCGACTTCATCCAGGTCTTGCAGAGGGCCTTCTGCCCGTCCGTGGCGTGCGCCTTGGGCCGGATACTGACCGAGATGCCCGGACGGCGGCCCAGGGTCACATCCATCTCGCGCAGCTCGCCGGATCGGTCGATCATGAAGACCAGGCGCGTGCCGGGCGCGTTCTCGGCCAGCAGGGCTTCCATCCGCTGAGGCGTGAGGCGCATGCGGTTGACGGCGAGGATCTCGTCGCCGGGAGCGAAGCCCGCGTCGAACGCAGGACTGGGGTCGAGGACGTTGTCGACGACCAGCGACCGTCCGAGCTGCAGGTTGATCCCCAGGTACGAGATCGGCTCGCTGGTAGCAGCCGGGAGGATCTCCGCCGCGCCGGCCGACTTGTCGAGGTTGACCAGCTCGAGGCCGGCGCTGCCCAGGGCCCGGGCCAGCTCCAGCTCGCGCGTGCTGCGCAGCGTCGAATCGAAGAAGCGGCCCATCGAGCGGCCGGCGAGCCGCGAGGCCTCGTCTTCCAGCTCTTCTCGCGTGAACCCCCGGTTCTGACGGACGAAGTACTCCTCGTACATCCGGCGCATCAGGTGGTCCATGGTCCGCTTGTTGCCCGTCGTCTCGCGCAGCTCCATGTCGAGCAGGAAGCCGACGAGGGCCCCCTTGTTGTAGTAGCTGATCTGCGAGTTGAGCGAGTGGGACCCGCGCTTGTAGAACTTGATCCACGTCTCGAAGCTGGACATCTCCAGAGTCTGGAAACGGCGGCCGGGGACGAGCGACAGCTTCTGGATCTCACGCCCCAGAAGATCCAGGAACTCGCGCGGGGTCACCACGCCCGAGCGGCGCAAGAGGAGCATCTCGTAGTAGCTCGTCACGCCCTCGGCGAACCAGAGGAGCGGCGTGTAGATCTCGCGCGAGTAGTCGAAAGGGCCCAGAGGGGACGGTCGCAGCCGCTTCACGTTCCAGGTGTGGAAGAACTCGTGAGCGAAGAGGGCCACCGCCTCGACATAGCCCGAGCGCGGATGGAAGCTGAACCGGCCCAGCATGCAGTGCGTGCTGTTCTGGTGCTCGAGACCACCGCCCCGGGCGAGCGACAGATCGAGGAGGTAGTGGAAGTGGCGGTACGGTGGCTTGCCGAAGATCGAGACAGCGGTGGAGGTGAGCCGCGACAGGTCTCGAGTCAGCATCGTGAGCGGCGCATTGCCCTTGCCCGACACGACCAGGTAGTGCGGGACCCCCTGGACGTCGAACCGCGAAACGAACGGGTGTCCGGCGACCACGGGGCAATCCAGGAGCTGGTCGTAGTTCTCGGCCGCGAAGGTGCCCGGCTCGCCGGCCACCGGCTCGAGGCCGGAGAAGGGCCCCTCCCAGTCAGCGGGGAGCTGGAACCGCACCGTGCAAGGCTCGTCGAGCCGGCCCTCCACGTAGGGATAGACGGTACCGCCGTTGAGGGACAGGCGCTCGTCGTCGAGGTAGCTGTGATGAGTGGAGGCCTCGTAGGCCCACGTCTGGAACCTGAAGTGAACGCGACGCGCCTTGGCCGGACGGACTTCCCAGGTCGTCTTGTCCACCTTCGCACAGGGCAGCGGCTTCCCCTCGCCGTCGGTGGCCCGCTCGCCCCGGACGTACCCGGCGAACTCCTCGACCATGTAGTGGCCCGGGACCCAGACGGGGAAGGCGATGCGGACAGGGCCCGGCCCGGCTTCGTCGACGATGAGCTCGACTTCGAGGAGATGGGTTCGCGGAGACTGGGCTGAGACGGTGTATTGCACGGAAAGAGTCACTCCTTCTGGGGAGCTACGTTCGAGAGTCTTCGTGGCGAGCGGGCGTTCTCGATCGAACGAGGTCCGAGTCCGGAGGCTCGAAGCCAGACAGCGGACGAGCCGGCCCGCATCCCCGGGGCCCGAGCCTCAAGTCTGGGGCCTCGAGCCCTGGTCCCAGGCTGACGCGCCACTAGAACTTGGCCAGGACTTCGTCGACGTGACCCTCGACCTTGACCTTGTCGAAGCGGTGGGCGATGAGGCCCTTGCCGTCGATGATGAAAGTCGTGCGAACGACGCCCCAATGCGACTTTCCGTACATCTTCTTTTCTTGCCAGACACCGTAGGCATTGCAGATGGAATGGTCCTCGTCGGCGACCAGGGGGAACGGTAGCGTGAACTTCTGTTTGAACTTGGCGTGACTCTCCACCGAATCGGCGCTGACCCCGAACAGCGCGGCGCCTTTGCGGAGCAGTACCTCGTAGCTGTCTCTGAAGTCGCAGGCTTCCTTGGTGCAGCCGGGCGTGTCGTCCTTCGGATAGAAGTAGAGGACCACCGTGCGGCCCCGAAAATCGGAGAGCTCGACGTCTTCGCCGGCGTCGGTCTTGGCGTGGAAGCCCGGCGCTTTGTCACCCACATTGAGCATGGCCGTGTCTCCTTGTTGGAGCCACTTTGCGGTCTTTGGCCGACCCAAGTCAACCCCCTCCCGCTCGGGAGCGATGCCGAGAAATGAGAGCCCGCATCGCCACGAGGCTCGAGAGGGCGTCATTCAACACAGAGACACGGAGGCACAGAGACCCAAAGGAGCTGATTCGATGACACTTTTCTCTGTGTCTCCGTGTCATTGTGTCTCTGCGTTTACTTGAGAATTCCCATGAGTTGGCGTCGCTCCCCTCCCGTTCGAGAGTGCTTGACGGCGCCGGGGTGCATAAGTTAGTGATTATGAACGCGACGCGCTCGGTCTCGGAGTTGCCGTTGGAGCGTGGTTGGCCCGGGCAAGCGAACGGGCCGCGCATCTCGCACGCAGACCTCTTTTTTGGGGGTGACCCGGCCGCGTGTCGGCCAGGAGACGAAATGGCCACCGTCACGATGGACGACCTCAAGAACCAGTTGCAGAAGAAGACCTCCCGCGATCCGGAGCGGGCCCTGGACATCCTGTACGCCGACGCGGCCTCCCGGACCCGGGAGCTGGTCCTCCGTCTCTTCGAATCCAGTGGCCTGCAGAAGAGCGAGATCGCCCGCCGGATGGGAACCTCGCAGCCCTACGTGACGGCCCTGCTGAGGGAGGGTATCGATACCATCGGGATTCCCACGCTGGTCAAGCTGCTCTTTGCTCTCGGCTACCGGGTCCGCCTGGGGATCGACAAGCTGCCCCCGTACGATTGGGACAAGGCCCACAGGCCCGCCGGCCAGGAGCGACCCCGGGCTGGCAAGACCGGTCCCCGTAAGGGCTCGCACGGTCGGACCAAGAAGCCGTCTCCCGGCCGCCGCCGCGCCGGCTCGTGACGGACCAGGGCACCTGCCGCCAACCCGAATTCCAACCACCCCCGCCCTCCCCAGGGTGGGGAGCGGGTCAGCTCGCCGGGAGCGGCCAGATAGTCGCGCTCTACGTCGCCTTCTTCGTTTCTCACGGCGTCGCGGTCCCGTACCTGCCGGTCGCGATGAAACGGCTGGGGCTCGACGGCGATGCCATCGGGCTCGCGATGGCCTGTTCGCTCGTGGTCCAGTTCGCGACGCCGCCGGTCTGGGGCTACCTGGCGGATCGGTGGGGCGGCAGCCGCCTGCTGCTGGCCACCGCGTCGGTGGGTGCGGTGGCAGGCATGGTCGCCGCCTGCGCCCTGCCCGGGCCGCTCGGGTTCCTCCTGGGGTTCCTGCTCTTCGCGTTCTCGCGCACCCCCGTCAGCCCGCTTCTGGACGCCAGGGCCCTCAGACACCCCGCCGTTGGTCCGGCAGGCTACGGACGGGTCCGGCGTTGGGGGTCCGTGGGGTTCGTGGCCGCCGTGGCCGGCGTCGGCGCGGTGCTGGACGTCCTGCCCGCGCGTGCGATCCCGGCGCTCGTGGCCGTGCCGTGGCTGGCCATGTTCTGCCTGGCCCTGGCCGGCGGCCCGGGCCTGGACAGCAGCTCGCTGCACGCGGGACGCCCGCCGCTGGCACGTCTCTACGCTCAGCGCTCCGTCTGGGCGTTCCTCTTCCTTTCGGCCCTCCACGCGGGGGCGGGAGTCCCCTTCGAGACCTACTTCGCGGTCCACGCAGCCGACCACGGCCTCCCGGGTCGGATCATCGGGCTGGCGTGGGCCGCGGGCGTCGGCTTCGAGGTCCTCGTGCTCTCGTGCCTTGGGACCCTGATCGCGCGCCTGGGGCCCCGGCGGCTGCTCCTGATCGCCTACGGTGCCGGGGTCGTGCGCTGGGGCCTCACGGCCGCCCTTCCGGGAGGCGCGGCCCTCGCCGCTGTCCAGGTGCTCCACGGCCTCACGTTCGGTGCGTCCTTCGGCGCCAGCGTCGTCTGGATGAGCCGGGCAGTCCCCCGCGAGCTGGCCAATTCGAGCCAGTCGGTCTTCGCCGCCGTGGCCTGGGGACTGGGCGGGATCGTCGCCCAGCTCGTCTGCGGCCCGGTTTACCAGCGCCTGGGCGGCCAGTTCCTGTTCGCTGCCGCGGCCGTCTGCGAACTGCTCCCGTTCGCCGGGATGCTCCTGCTTCGCGAGCCGGTCGAGCCCCAAGGTCCCTGCAAAGTCCCCGGAGATGACTTCGGCAATCCGGTTTCGTCACCCCCGCGTAAGCGGGGGTCCAGGATCGATGCAACCCCTGGATTCCCGCTTTCGCGGGAATGACGACTTCGCCGGTGCCCTGGGTCGAGTCCCAGCGGAGCTGAACGGAACCCGTGGCGGTGCTATCGTGAGCAGGTCGCGAACATCCGCTTGCCGGACCCGGGAGGTCTCCACATGAACGCTCATCGGTTTCCTGTCCGGCTCCTCGCCATCGCCGTCCTCGCCGTCGCCGTGCCGACAGCGGGACTTCTGGCCCAGGAGCTCATCGTGACCGACGCCGGGTCGCACGATCCCGGGCCCGCCGCAAGCCACAAGGTGGGCCCCTGGGTCATCGCGCACCGCGGAGCGAGCGAAAAGGCCCCCGAGAACACGATGGCCGCCTTTCGCCAGGCGCTCGAGGACGGGGCCGACGTGCTGGAAACCGACGCTCAGACGACGGCGGACGGCCGCCTCATCCTGCTGCACGACGACAGGCTGGACCGAACGACCGACGGCACGGGCATCGTGGCGGACCAGACCCTCGCCCAGTTGCGCGCTCTGGACGCCGGCTCCTGGAAGGACCGGCGCTTCGCCGGAGAACGGCTGGCGACTCTCGAAGAGCTGGCGGCGCTCGTCCGCAAGACCGGCGTCGGGCTGGTGGTCGAGGCCAAGACCGTGCCGATCCTCGACCCCGGCCTCGCCAAGCGCATCGTCCAGGTGCTGGAGCGCGAGGGTGTCCTCGGCACCAGCGTGGTGCAGAGCTTCGACCATCGCCCGCTGGCCCACCTCCACGCACTGCGTCCCGACGTGATGACGGCCCCGCTGGTGGACGCCGGCATCGACCAGATCGGCCCCATCGTGCGCAGCACGGGTGCCTTCGCCTACCTCCCCAACTACGCCTTCGTGCTGCCGGACCGCGTCGCCCACGCCCACTCGCTGGGCGTCAAAGTCTGCCCGTGGACCGTCGACGATCCCGCCCACATGCGGATGCTGATCGACGCAGGAGTTGACGGCATCATGACCAACAGGCCCCACGTGTTGTCGAAGCTCCTGGCGGACCTGGGCCTGGCCCGGCGGCCGTGGCCACGGTGAGCGGACCCTCCCGCTCATAGGGAAGTCGTATGGACTCGGCGCACCTGCCTGCATCCCTGGGACGGTATCAACTGCTCGAACCCCTGGGCTTCGGAGGCATGGGCGTCGTCCTCCGCGCCAAGGACCCGGAGCTGCGGCGGGAGGTGGCCATCAAGCTGGTACCCGACGAGCTGCGCGCCAATTCGGACGCGATGGAACGGCTGCGCCGCGAGGCAGTGGTGATGGCCCGCATCAACCACCCGAACGTCGTGCGCGTCTTCGATGTGGGCGAGCAGGACGGGATGTACTACTACGTGATGGAGCTGCTCCTGGGCAAATCGCTGGAGAAGCGCCCGGCGGACACGCCCTTTGATCCAAAAGAGTTTCTGGGTATTTTCACGCCTTTGGCGGACGCCCTCGACGTCGTCCATCGAAACGGCATCGTTCACAGGGACATCAAGCCGTCGAACATCTTCGTCGGGGTCCCGGTGCGCGGCGCCGTCCTGACGGATTTCGGACTCACCTTTGCCCCTGACTGGGAACGGCTGACCTCTTCGGGGATCGTCGTGGGCACGGCCCGTTACGCCGCACCCGAGCAGATGCGGGGCGAGCCGCCCAACGTGCTCTCCGACATGTTCAGCCTGGGCGCCTCGATGGTCGAGTACGCCAGCGGAAAGCCCCCGTTCGCCGACTACCACGGCCCCGAGCTGTTAGCCGTCAGGGCCGAGGCGGTCTTGCCTCCGCTGGCCAAGGTGGCCCCGGCGGTTCCCGCACCCATCGCGCAGATCATCGATCGGTGCGTCCGCTTCCAGTCCGTCGAGCGCTTCCCGTCGGCCGGCGAGTTGCACCGGGCCCTCCTGCGCGCGGGCGCGGCCTACGACCTGAGCGGGGCCATCTTTGCGCGCGCACCCTCGCCGGTCGCCCCGCCCCCGGTCCCTCACGCCCTGGCCAAGCCCGTGCGCCGGACCACCCGCGCGCACTCGCGGGCGATGACCCGCGCGCACTGGCGCCTCCTGGCCCTCTGGCTGATGCTGGTGGCCACGCTGGTCGGGTTGGTCCTGGGTGTCTGGCTGCGGCGCACCTGAGTCGAGCTCGCGGTGCGCCGCTTGCGGCTCGCTCGGGTCCAGCGAGCGAGGTTGCGAACCTCCGCTCGCGCTGCCGCGCTCAGCTCTGCGCCTCTGCAACTCGGAGGCTTCACGCTTTCGCGGCTTCCGGCGGCAGCATCCGCCCAAGAACCTTGAGCAGCGTGTTGAGACTGAAGGGCTTCTTGAGGTGAGCGGCCGCCCCGCGCCTGAGCAGGGTCTCGACGAACTCGGGCCGTTCGCTGCCGGCCACCGTCACAATGGAGGTCGTGCTCGGGGCGACGGCGGCAAGCCGTTCGAGGGCAGCCACGCCATCGACGCCCCCCATCCGCACGTTGAAGAAGACCATCCGGTACTTGCCGGTCGCTATCGCCGATTCGGCGGCCTCCACGTGGTAGACGATGTCGGTCTGGACGTCGTACCAGCGGCCCACCAGGTCGCCGATCAGCTTGGCCATGACGGGATCGTCGTCCACCAGCAGCAACTGGGGGACGGCCCTGGCAGCGTCCTGGACCGGGGCGGGGCTGACCTTGGGGCCTTCGCGGCGTGCAGTGCGTCGCTCGATGGGCAAGGTCACCGTGAAGGTCGTGCCGGTCCCGAGCTGGCTCTCGAACGTCAGGTGGCCGCCGTGGTCCTCGACGATCGTCCTGGCAATCGACAGCCCGAGACCCGTGCCCTCCTTCTCGCTCTTGGTCGTGAAGAAGGGGTGGAAGATGCGTGAACGGTGCTCCGGCCGGATTCCCGGGCCGTTATCGGCGACGTCGATCGAAAGGTCGTTGCCGTCGGTTCGGACCGACACGCGGACCACGCCGGTCCGGTCCAGCACGTCGATGGCGTTCTTGATGAGGTTGAAGACGACCTGCTGCAGCAACCCCCAGTTGCCGTAGATGACGGGCAGCTCGGCCGGATACTGGTCCTCGATCCGTGCGCCCTTCTGCTTGAGGTGGCCCCGGAAGATGGCCACGGTCTCCTCGATCAGCTGCGCCACCTTGATGGGCCGGTGCCCTCCCTTGGACAGGCGCGCGAAGGAGAGGCAGTTCTCGACGATCCTGCGGGCGCGGAGGGTCTCGTCGACGATGATCCGGACTCTGTTTCGGAAGGGCTCCAGACCGGACTGGGGCGAGTCGTCCATCTCGGCCGCGATCAGCTCGGCGTAGCCCAGGATGTTGGCCAGCGGGTTGTTGACGTCGTGGATGATGCACGAGAGCATCGTGCCCAGCGAGGCCATCTTGCTGGCCTGCGTGAGCTGGAAGGTCAGGTCCTTGACCTGGGTCAGATCGCGGACTATCGCCAGCAGCCAGTACGCCGTGCCATCCCTGGCATCACGGCAGAAGTGCAGGGCCAGGTCGAGCTCCCAGACCTCGCCGTTTCGCTGGAGAGTGATGCGGTGGCTGACCGTCGACTGCCCCGAAGCGAGGGCCGTCTTCACCGGTTCCTGGATGGCCGCCAGCTCGGGTACGTCGCTCAGGGCCCGGCCGGCGATGTCGGGCGGTAGCCCGAACAGGCGCTGGGCCGTGGAGTTGGCCAGGGCAACCCGACCCGAGGGATCGAACGCCAGGGCGCCGTCGGTGACCGCCTCCAGGATCACCCGAGAGAAGCGCAGGGTCTCCACGATCGGCTGGTAGAACCTCGTGATCCGGTCGATGGCCAGCGCCGTCAGTTCGTGGCCGAGGCCCTCGGAGAGCCGGCGAGCTTCCAGATCGAGGTCGGCCAGCTCTTCGGTGTCGGGGACGGGGGTCAGCTCGACTGGCATGGGTGGGGACCTTTCGGTTGGGGGG
>JACQZL010000045.1:10385-16974 GCA_016213865.1 Candidatus Rifleibacteriota bacterium | reverse complement strand
CTACGCCAACGCCTGTCCCGACTCGGCCATCTCGTCCCTGCACGTCCACTTCCCCTGGGTCATCAAGGCCCTGGTCAAGTGGACGGTCTTCTGCACGGTGACCGAGCGGAAGATGCGATTCGACCTCAACCAGGCCGAATTCCTGCAGACCCGCTTCGAGGGCGGCCCCGACGAGGCCTTCCGGAGCGCCCTGAAGCTGGCCAAGGAGTACTTCGAGGAAGACCGCTTCAACGAGTTCGTCGCCAAGCACCTCTCGCACCTGGACGAGGCGTTCGCCGAATTCCACGCCAAGGGTCTGCTCGATCCGGTCATCGAGCACGAGTTCCATCAGGGCCGCTTCCCGGCCTTCGAGCAGGACGCCCTCATCGCCGAGTACAAGGAGAAGCTGGCCCGCTCGGTGGCCAACCGGATGTCCTGACGGGAGAAACCCGGGGTCGCCGCGCCAGGACAGGTATCACAGAGACACAGAGGCACGGAGACACAGAGAAGTAGGTCGCCTTCATGGTGCCCACTCCCCCTCCGTGTCTCTGTGTCTCTGTGATTGGCCCACCTCGTTCCACCGTAGAATCGCTGCGCCCGGCGATGATCGTCGCGAGGAGCAGCACACGGACTTGGCCAACCTCGGCACAAACAAGCGAGCCGGCGTTTCCGCCGGCTCGCGTCATTTCCCGGATGGGTCTCTTGCTAGTGCACCGAGCAGGAGATGCAGGGGTCGTAGGCCCGCACGAGCATCGAGCAGAGCAGCTCCAGCTTGGCGTCGGTCATGCCCTCGGTGGCGAACTGCTTGACCAGCGCCGGCATGTCGTCGTGGATGTTCTTGTTGTTCTGCGTGGTCGGGATGACGCAGTCGGCCTTCGTGACGCGGCCCTCGCCGTCGTACTCGTAGCCGTGGTAGAGGATGCCGCGAGGCACCTCGACCGCGCCGACCCCGAGGCCCGCCTTCGGGCTCACGGCCGCCATCAACTCGGGCTGCGCCGGGCCCGCGAGCAGTTCGTCGATGAGCTGGATCGACTCCTCGGCGACGTGGACGGTCTCGACGAGCTGGGCGATGTTGTGCATGAACGGGTTGTGGCAGACGGCCTTCAGCCCGAGCCTGGCCGCGACCTCCTGCGCCCGCGGGAGCAGGAAGCGGTGGTTGTTGTTGTAGCGGGCCAGGGAGCCCACGGCAAACGAATCCCTCGACAGCTTGCACCACTTGGTGGTGTTGTTCGCGGTCGTGTACTCGTTGGTCATCAGGCGGTACTCGCGCTCGAGGCGGTCGACCCCATCGGTCGAGACCAGACGTCCGCCGATCCAGGGATAGCTGCCCTCGCCCTTGAGCGAGACGAACTCGGTCTGGCGCTCGAAGGCGGGGATCGAGAGCGTGGAGAAGATATCCACCGTCGCCAGCAGATCGGGCAGCGCATTGGCCAGCTTCGACTTGAGGTCGCGCAGCTGCGCGGCCTCGGGCATCCTGGCCATCCCACCGACCTGGATCGAGACCGGGTGCGTGGTGCGGCCGGCCACGACGTCGCAGAGGTGGTTGCCCAGCTTCTTGAGCCGGCAGGCCAGGTGGAACACCTCCGGCTTGACGGTGGCGAGGGGGATCGCGCTCGGCAGGCCCAGGAAATCGGGGGCGGCCAGGAAGAACAGGTGCAGGACGTGGCTCTGGAGGGTCTCGCCATGCTTGGCCAGGAGCCGGAGCTTGGCGGCGGTCTCCGGGATGCGGACGCCGAAGGCATCCTCGGTGGCGCGCACGCTGGCCAGGCAATGGCCGATGGAGCAGATGCCGCAGATGCGGGCGGTGAGGATGCCGGCGGAGCTGTAGTGCTTGCCCTTGAGCATCACCTCGAAGAACCGCGGGGTCTCGACGACTTCCCAGCTAGCTTCCTTCAGTTCGCCGTCGGCAACCTTGACCTTGATGTTCCCATGGCCCTCGACGCGGGTGAGGTGGTGAACGTCGACGTTGAGATTGAGTTTCATCGGATTCCCTCGAAGCCGCCAAAGAAATGGAGCCGTTCGTTGACCTCGGCATCCGAAAAGCCTCTCTCCTTCACCAGCGTGAAGAACTCGGCGAAGTTGGGATCCTCGGCCGGGCCACGGCATCCCCAGCAGCCGAGACCGCCGGCGGGACACGGGGCGGTGCAGCCGGCCCGGGAGATCGAGCCCAGGCAGAGCTGGCCCTTGTCGAAGAGGCACTCGGTGAAGCGCTGCTTGCACTCCAGGCAGACCGGATAGACCGGCGGATGGTAGGGCACGCCGAAGATGACGTGCTGGACGATCCGCTCGACCTCTTCCTTGTTGACCGGGCAGCCGGGGATCTCCAGGTCGACCTTCACGACCTCCTTGATCGCCCGGACCGGCAACGTCTCCTTGCAGTGGACGCCGTAGACTTCCTTGTTGGCCTGGGCCGGATCGTAGGCGTTCTTCATCCGGTTGACGCCGCCGTAGCAGGCGCAGGTGCCGTAGGCCACGAGGACCTTGGCCTGCTCGCGGATCTTCTTCAGCCGCTCGACCTCGTCGGCGCGACTGATGGAGCCTTCGATGAAGGCGAGGTCGTAGTCTTCGCGCTTCTCGGTGGTGACCTCGCGGAAGTTGACGACCTCGATCGCGGCGAGGAACGGGCCAAGGGTCTCTTCCTTGTTGGCGAGCTGTAGCTCGCAGCCCTCGCAGCAGGTGAAGTCGAACACCGCGACCTTCGGTCGCTCCGGTTCTATTCCGAGGTATCTCATAGTCGTCCTCTAGATCGCTTCCTTGAGGTTCATGACGCTCCAGTAATCGAACACGGGCCCGTCGACGCAGGTGTACGTCGACCCGATGTTGCACCGGCAACACTTGCCCATCCCGCAGTGCATGCGGCGCTCCAGCGAGACGAACATCCGGTCCATCGGGACGCCCGCCTGGCTCAGGCGGTTGCAGACGAACTTGAACATCACCGGCGGCCCGCAGACGATGGCATAGGTGCTATCCGGCTTGATCGTGAGCTTGTCGAGCAGCTTGGTGATCATCCCGACCTCGCCCTTCCAGGCGTCGTCGGGCTTCTCGACGATGATCGAGAGCTTCACGTCGTCGATGCGCCGCCACTTCTCGTACTGATAGTCGAAGAGCAGCTGGCTGGGGTCCTTCGTGCCGTACAGGATGTGAACGTCGCCGTAATCGGAGCGGTTCTGGATCGCGTGGAAGATCGGGGCCCGCAGCGGCGCCAGCCCGAGACCGCCCGCGATCAAGAGGACGTCGTGCCCCTTCATCTGGGTCATCGGGAAGTGCGTCCCGAAGGGGCCCCTGAGCCCTACCTTGGCACCGCGGACCGCCTTGTGCAGCAAGTTCGTCACGGTGCCGGCCTTGCGAATGCAGAGCTCGATGTAGCCCGTGTTGGTCGGCGAACTCGAGATGGAGATCGGGACCTCTCCGACCCCGGGGACCTCGAGCATCACGAACTGCCCGGCCAGGAACCGGAACCGGCTTCTGTCCTTCTCTTCGCAGATGCGGATCTGGAAGAGCTTTTCCATCTCCGTCAGTCGGATGACGTTGATGATCTCGGCCTTGAACGTCCGGTCGACGTGCTGCAGCCGCTGCTTGGAGCTGAAGTTCTGGGGAAGCTGGAAATCCGCTTCCTGAGTGATGTCCTGGCGATGAAGAACAGGGCTCATTTTTTCTCCTCCGCCTGAAGGTCGCGGATCACGTCGGGCGGATTGATGCCCGCCAGACAGACCGAACCGCATCGGTTGCAGCCGACGCACTTGGGCTCGTCGTAGGCTTCGACGAACCCGCGGTGCTGGTGGTAGTAGCGGTACTTGAGACGGCTCTCCTTGGTCGGCCGGAAGTTGTGCCCGCCGGCGACCTGGGCGAAATCCACGAGGTTGCAGGAATGGAGCTTCTTGACCTTGCAGGCCGAGCAGAAGTCCATCGAGACCTTCTCGGTGATGCCATAGCAGTAGCAGGTCGGGCAGACCATCGCGCAACTGCCGCAGCTCAGGCACTTGCCGCCCCACTTCTTCCAGACGTCCGACTCGAACTCGAGATCCAGCAGGTTGGGCAGGTTCTCGATGCTCACGTCCTTCTTGTAGGCGTCGTTGAGCTTCTTGCGTGCCGACAGGTAGGCCTGCGTCACCGCCTCGGTCACCGTGCCCGGCTCGAACTTCTGCAGAAGCTGGAACCCGCGGTCGGAATCGATGGCCACGAAGTACTGGTCGCCCAGATCCGTGAGGAACAGGTCGAAGCCGCGGCTGACCGTGTTCGCCCCCACGGCGCGGCAGAAGCCGGTCTCGCACGGCTCGTGATCGAGCCCGATGACGAACGTGTTCTTCCGTCGCGACATGTAGTACGGGCTGGGAAAGTTGTCTTTCAGGAACACCTTGTCCAGCTTGAGCAGTGCGTTGATGTCGCACGGGTGAAGGCCGACGATGGCCCTCGGCTGGATCCGGTAGTGGATCGATTGCTTCCAGTCTCGCCCTTCGAACTCGAAGCTCGAGAGGTTCTCCTGGTACGGCAGGAAGTAGGTCTTCGCCGAAAAGTTCGTCTTCTCGTGCGCGAGATCGATCTCGTCGAACGTCTCGACCGGCAGGTATTGATGGATCGGCTTGCCGTCCTTGCGGGTGCCGACACGCTTGGGCCCTATCACCTCGTTGTTCGAGAGGAGGGCCTCGACCATCGTCTTGAAGGACTTCTTGGACAGTGTTTTGAAGAGCATGTTCTTGGGGTCCTCTCCCGTGAAAGAGCCGGAGCTTCGGGGCCTTGCCGCCCACTCTCCGGAGCTGGAGGAGCTGCTCCACCGCGCAGCACTGTTTTCTCACGGCGCCTCGCCCGGTGTCAGTGACCGGAGTTCCCCGGGGTGTTACCAATCGGTAACAGCTCCGGTTCCCTCCACCGGAAAAGCGCCTTGCCGTCGCTGGCCTCGCGGACGTTCGCCGCAAATGCCGAGCCATGACACTTTCGGCCTACTCTCCGCGCAACCATGACGGGTCGGTCCACGTAGTCGTCTTCGATGCACGCTCGAATTCATCGCAATTCTTGGTTGTTCGCCGCACTCGCACTCGTTCTCGCGGTCCCCTGCTCCGCCGAACTGCCCACGCTCAACGTCGACAAGATCCGCGACGACAGCTCCGGCGGCAGCTTCACCGTGGCCCAGACCGTCGTCCTGGAGGGCCGCAAGACCTTTCTGAAGTCGATCCGCGGCTCCCAGCGAGGCACCCGTTATGCCTGCTTCGAGTCGGACATCCTGGCACGAGACATCTTCGACGCGCTGGGCATCCGCTGTCCCCGGTCCAGGATGGTCCGTATCGAGGCCACCCGCGAGACCACGCGCATGGTCGGCAACGTCGTCCTGGCGATGGAGTTCGTCGATACCCGCTTCGCCGGAGGGCCGGTCTTCGTCGGTTTCTGGCCGGGCGCAGAGAACGCCGCCGTCGACGACTTCCTCCGGGTGGCGCTGGTCGACCTGGTCATCGGCAACGCCGACCGGCGAGACGCCAACTTCTTCGTGTTCGTGCCCTACAAGGCGTGGGACGGCAAGAAGGGCAAGCCGGGCAGCTACCGTCCCATCCCGATCGACAACAACTGCGGCTTCGGCACGATGGTCAACTGGAAGGTGCCGACGAGCCAGACGAACTTCTTTCCTTCGTACGACGGCCTCGGCAGCTCCGAGTTCTTCAAGGACCTCGGCACGATCCGCAATATCGCCATGGACAGCCCGGTGCTCACCTTCACGCTGGGCGACGCGGCGCTGCGTCCCCGGATGCTCGAGCTGGCCCGTCAACTGCCGGCGCAGCTCACCGACGAGTTCATGAAGAAGGCCGTCGCGGCCCTTCCTCGCGAGATCATCCCGCACGGCGTGAAGGTCGACCCCGCGGAGTTCGCCAGCCGCCTCCCGAAGGATGTGCCGGTCGAGGCGCTCTACGGCGGCGTCACGCGCCCCATGTCGGGCCAGGAACTCTTCGAGCAGCGCAGGCAGGAGCTGCTTCGGGTATTCTCGTGGCGGCGAGACCACCTGTTCGAGGCGCTCGAGAAGTACTTCGGCGAGAATCCGCCGGCGCCGCGGGACTGAACAGCCGCTCGCAGGAATCGTCGAGGGGGCGCTCGACCCCTCGGCTCGCGGATCCCGGAGGTTTCCATGAGCGGCTCGGCGAGGCCCGACGGCTTCAATCCCCTGGACATGCGCAACTACCGGATGGAGACGTTGCCGGTCCGGGAGAAATCTCGCTTCGAGCAACTCCTGGCGCGAGTGGGCCTGCCCATCGCCATCCTCGCCTTCGTGCTCATCCTGGCCAGCCCCACGGTGGGGTTCCTGCGCTCGGTCGACGCAACGACCCTTCACGAAGAGGCAAAGGCGACGTTCGAGAAGCTGGGCGCCGCGGGTTTCGTCCGGGTCAACACCGCCATGCTCGCGGCCTTCGCGGGCGCGCTCATCCTCTGGATGACCGAGGCGCTGCCCAGCTACCTGACCTCGCTCATCCTCATCATCACGCTCGTGCTCACCGGGGTGCTCTCCGAGGTGAAGGCCTACGCCCAGCTCGGCCACCCGATCATGTGGCTGAACATCCTCTCGTTCATCCTGGCGAGCATGCTCGTCGCCACCGGCGTGGCAAAGCGCTTCGCCCTCTAGTTCCTGCTC
>JACQZL010000045.1:0-10302 GCA_016213865.1 Candidatus Rifleibacteriota bacterium | reverse complement strand
GTTCCTGCTCCGCTACGGCCGCAGCCCCACCTCGATCTTCCTCAGCTTCATCGTCATCAACGTCGTCCTCTCGGCCTTCATCTCGGCCACGACGGCGAAGGCCGCGATCCTGCTCCCGGTCTTCATGGTCGTGGCGGCGGTCTACGGCGCTCGCGGCGGCACCTCGAAGACCAACTTCGGCCGCAGTCTGGTCCTGCACAACCTGTACTGCATCAACGTGGGCGCCGGCGCCTTCGTCACCGGCTCCGGGGCCAATCTCCTGGCCGCCTCCCTCATCGCCGGGGCGGTCCAGGGCCGGCTCTTCTTCCAGGACTGGCTGGTCGTGGCCTTTCCCCCTGCAATGTTCCTCCTCTTGACCGGCTGGTTCGTGGCGACCCGCGTCGTCTTCCCCCTCTCGGAGGAAGCTCGGCGGCCCAAGGTCGAGGGCGGGCTCGAGTCGCTGCGCCACGAGCTGGTCGGCCTCGGCCCGCTGAGAAGCGCCGAACTCCGGGCCGTCGTCATCTTCCTGGTCATCCTGGCGCTCTGGGCAACCGACAAGTACCACGGGGTCAGCGCCACGGCAGTCGCCTTCCTCGGCGCCATCGTCGCCCTGCTGCCGCGGGTGGGCGTGATCACGTGGAACCAGGTGGACGTGCCCTGGCACCTTCTCATCTTCTCGGCCGGGGCCTACACGCTGGGCGCCGGCCTGGACGTCACCGGGCTACCGAGCCTGATGGTCAACGCCGGCTTCGATGCGCTGGGGCTGGGAAAGGGAACGCCCTTCTGGGCCCTGTACGTGCTGCTGACAGGCAGCATGCTCTTCTCGGCCCTGATCTTCGAGTCGAAGACGATGCGAACGATGATCTTCATCCTGCTCTGCTCGACGGACCAGTACAGCCTGACCGACACGGCGAAGTTCGGCCTGCTGATGATGACGATCGCCTGGGGCGTCTACCTGGTGATGGGCGAGACCTACTTCCGCCTGCTGGGCTACTGCCCTCACGGGGTCTTCGGGCTGTTCTGAGGCTCGAGGCTCAGGGGCTCAGGGGCGACGCTCGAAGCGCTGAACCTGCCCCGAGGCCGTCAGCTCGGCGGTAACCTTGCCGTTAGCACCGTCCACGACGACGAGATGGTCGTCTCCGGCCGCCTCCAGGGCGACGACGATGAAGCGGATCGACTGCGGGCGCAGGGCGATTCCCGCCCGGGTCGGGGCCTTCAGGTCGAAGGTGCGGACGGTTCCCTTCCGGCCGGCCCGCGTTCCGAGCGAAAGCAAGTAGAGTTCGGATCGGGGGTGCAGCTCCTTCTCGACGGCGTCGGGCCCACGGAACTTGAGCTTGCCGGTGCAGACCGCCACCGCGGCCGAAAGCGGCGCCACCCACTCGGGGGCCTCGAGGCCCGGAGGCGTGGCCCACGTGGCGGCCAGACGCCTGGCGGCGGGCTCGATGAGGACAGCGCCGCCGGTGCGGCCGGCATTGGTCACCAGCACGCGCTGGCTTCCGTCAGGCCCCGGCACCCGGGCGGCCCGATCGGGGAACGAGTTGCCCCACTTGCCATCGAGGGCGGTCGGCAGCACCGCGTAGTGGGCGAGCCGGCCGTCCAGGGCCGCGTCGAGGTCCATGATTCCCACGGCGCCGTAGAGGTCGAGCGTGACCAGGATGGCGTTCTCGGAGGGCAGCGCGACGACGACCTCGGGGCAGGGCCCCTGCAGGTCGCTGTTGCCGGCCAGGTGCAGCTCGGCGCGGTCGCGCGGCAGGGACAGATCGGCGATCGTGTCCATCTTGGGCAGCTCCAGGATGGCAACCCGGTTGCCCTGGAACTTGCCGTCCTTCTTGTCCTTCTGGAACGTTGCCAGAACGCGAGACTCGCCGTCGAGATCCGCGACGATCACGTCTTCCGGGTCGGAGGAGGGCGGCTTCAGGTCGTCGTGCCCCTTCCACACCCGCTCGACCTCACCCTTGCGGGCGTCCACGAGGGCGAGCTTGCCCTTGGAACAGGTGACGACGAAGTGGTCGCCGGCGGCCCGGGCCTCGTCGCAGGGCTCCGGGAGTTCCACGACCCGAGGCTCGCCCTTGCCCGACGAGCGGGCGAGAAGGGCGTACGGCTTGTCCTCGGACTCGATGGTCAGCAGCACGCGGCTGCCGTCGGCGCTGAAGCGGACCTTCTTGGCCAGCGCGCAGCGGGCGTCCTCGAAGAGCACCTGGTGGGAGCGCACCGCGCCCGACGCCTCGTCGATCGAGAGGAGGGCGACGCCGCCCCCGGCAGCCGTCCGGAAGGAGTAGGCCAGCTCGGCCGATGGCGCCGGCCCGGCGACGGCGAGGAGACCGAGCAGGGCGAGGAAGGCAAGAGCGCGATTCATGGGAGTCACCACCTCGTGTAGGGCTTCTTGATGAGGTTCGAGTTGAAGTACTTCGGGTCGCCCGTCACGTCCTCGCCGACCCAGGCGGGGCGGGCGAAGTCGGTCCGGTCGCTGTCGAGTTCGACCTCGGCGACGACGAGGCCCTGGTTGTCGGCGTGGAACTCGTCGATCTCCCAGACCAGCCCGGCGTGGCCGACCTTGTACCGGGTCTTGTCGATGAGCGGCTTCTCGCAGAGGAGGTCGAGCATCTCGTTGGCCTCCTTCGTCGGGATCTCGTACTCGTACTCGGGGCGGACGGCGCCCACGTTGGGGCCCTTGACGGTCAGGAAGCCCTTGTCGCCCACGGTGCGGACCCGCACGGTGCGTTCCTTCTGACTGTTGAGATAACCTTGACGATAGCGGACGCCCTCGACGGTCTTCCACGAGGCGTCGTTCACGAGGTACTTGCGTTCGATCTCGGTTCCCACGGTCTGTCCTCCCGTCGTCGTCTGCGGACTAGCGCGGCAGGGGCAGCATCCCCAGGACCCGCTTGATGGCCACCAGATAGTTGACGTTCTCGTACTCGTCCAGCCCGAGCTTCCGCTTCGCCTCGAGGATCGCCTCGACGTCGGTCGACTCGACCGCCACGGTCTCGATCGCCGCGCCGTTGATGAGGATCTGGGCATGCTCGGTGATGCAACCGTTCACGGTGAAGGCGAAGCGGCGCTTGAAGACCGAGGCGGCGCTCAGGTCTTTGTGCGGACGGATGACCTCGTCGAGATACTGGGCCAGCGTGTAGCTCTCCCGGGCCAGGTCGGGGCACGCGACGCCGAAGGCGGGAAACACCTCGTCGCGGATCGTGGCCGCCGCCATCGGGAACTTGCCCTTCATGCGAGGGTTCCACTGCTGCAACCCCTTCTGCTCCCGCACGAAGACCTTGATGTCCATCTTGTCGTCGCGAACCTTCGTGTTGTTCTCGTCGTTGCCCGCCGACATGATGTAAACCTCGGCGCTCTCACGGATCTGCTCGCAAGGCGCCAGGCGGCGCAGCTTCTCGGCCACCAGTCCGAAGCTCTGGGCGAACGTGCGGAACTCGAACCGGGGCTTGATCTCTTCCGTCATCTGGGCTCTCCCTCCGGATGCTCGACGTGGCGCCCCACCGGGCGACCTCGCCCGACTCTAGCATGATGCGCCGCGGTAGACTGCTGCTCGTGGCCCGCGAGACGTGATCCCGCCTGCCCGGCGCTCGCGAGACCGGACCACGCATCCGGCAACCCGGTGAGAAAGCCGATGCCGGGGTTCCCCGCGAGGGGCACCCCGGCATCGAGAATCAGCTAACCGAGATCGCTACCCGGCTCAGCGGCGGCGGCCGGTCTTCTTCGCGGCGACCGCCTTGGCGGGCTTCCAGCCGGTCAGCTCGCGCAACTTCTTCGAGGAGCCGATCGCGCCGCCAGCCACCTTCAGTGCGAGCCCGGCGAGGGTGCGCACGCCGAAGCCGGTGGGGCCGCGCTTCGGGAGGTAGGGCTTGTGGAGATACATCGAGGAATCCTCGTCGGACCACGCGGTGCCCGCGATGTCCAGATGGGCCCAGGGGCGGCCGTCGACGAAGGTCTCGAGGAACTTCCCGGCGGTGATGGTGCCGGCGTAGCGCGGGCCGGAGTTGTTGATGTCGGCGACGCCGCTTCGCATGTGGACCATGTACTCGTCATACAGGGGCAGTTCCCAGAAGCGCTCGGCGTAGTGCTCGCCCACATCCACCAGGGCCCGGTTGAGCCACGTGTTGGTGCCCATCAAGCCGGCGACCGTCGTGCCGAGGGCCACCAGGCAGGCGCCGGTGAGCGTCGCCACGTCGACCATCAGGTCGGGGTCGAACTCGCAGGCATAGGAGAGCGCATCGGCCAGCAGCATGCGCCCCTCGGCATCGGTGTTGGTGACCTCGACGAAGCTGCCGTTGTACATCTTGATCACGTCGGACGGGCGGTAGGAGCCGCCGTCGGGCATGTTCTCGGCGGTGGGGATGATCGCTCGCAGCTCCACCGGCAGGCCCAGGCTGGCGACCGCGTCCATCGCTTGCAGGACCGCCGCCGCACCCGCCATGTCGTACTTCATGTGGTGCATGTTCTGCGACGGCTTGATCGAGATGCCGCCGGAATCGAACGTGACGCCCTTGCCCACCAGCGTGAGCCGGGGCAGGTCGGTTCGCCCCTCGGGCCGGTAGAGGAGGTCGAGCAGGAAGCAGGGCTTGCGCGAGCCCGAGGCGACCGCGAGGATGCCGCCCATCCCGCGCTCCTTCAGTTCGTCGGGGCCCAGGACCGTGAGCGACAGGTTGTGGCTCTTGGCGACCTTCTCGGCGGCGGCCTTCAGCTCCTCGGGGCCCAGCAGGTTGGCCGGCTCGAAGCCCAGCTCGCGCGCCTGGATGGTGGCCAGCGAGAACGCTCGGCCGCGCTCGGCGGCCTTGCGGGCGGGCGCCGCGTCCTTCGCGGACGAGACCAGCAGCTTCAACTCGCGGAAGGGCCGGACCGTGTCGGTCTTCTTCAGGTAGCGCCGGAACTTGTGAAGGCCCAGCAGGGCCCCTTCGGCCGCGGCCTCGCCCAGGTCCTCGCAGGTGAGCTGCGGGATGGTGGCGGCGACCAGCAGCATGCTGTCGATGCCGATCTTGCGCAGGGTGCGAACGGACTTGGCGACCACGGAACGCAGGTCGTCGAGCCGGAACTTCTCCCGGCGGCCGCATCCCATGACGAGGACATGCCCGAAGGGAGCGCCGGGACGGGAGTGAAGGATGGTGAACTCCTTCATGGTCCCGGTAATCTCGCCGGTCTTTCGCAAGGCCGCCAGATCGACGCCCGCGGCCGCGGTGATCTTCTTGACGACTGCCGCGCTGCCTTCGCCGTCGGTGAAGGCAGGGATCATCACTGCCGGGCAGTTAACTTTGGTGACATCTCCCGTAACGACCGTGAATTCGAACTCCGTACCGTTCCACACAGTGTTCTTCCTTTTCTTCGAGTGACTGCGATTCGCCTCTGTTGGAGGGTCACGTACCTGCTGGTCCAGGAAGTCCGAAAGGTAACACATTTCGGGTCGAAAGAGAGCGAAAAAACGAGGATTCCTTGGCCCGATCCATGGTAAATTGGCCGGCTCATTCATTCGATTCGGCTCTTCAGAGGTGCCAGCCATGACTCGATCGTTGCGCTTCGCTCTGCTCATCGCCTTCCTCGCCCTGATCGCTTCCGCCGCCGTCCAGGCCCAGCCCGGGTGCAAGGCCGCAATCTCGGCGAACCCGTCGAAGCAGACGATCGCGGTGGAGACCCGATTCGGGGCGCCGGTCTTCGAGCAGCACGCGAAGGGCGAGGCCCTGCTCGCGGTCGATGGCCTGCCGTACACTCTCGAGGCCGGCCTGCCCATGGTCCCGGTCAAGACCCTGCGGGTGGCGCTGCCGCGCGGCGCCCGTCTGACCGGCGTCCAGGTCGAGGAAGGCCCCGTGGAGCAGATGGAGGGCTCGGTCCCGCTGGCCCGCTCCATGGTGCCGTACTCGCTGCGATGGCGCCGGAGCGCGAAGGGCACGCTCGAGGCCGCCCCGCGATTCGAAGGCGACCGGTATCCGGCCAGCCGCGTCCAGACGAGCGTCCAGCTCCTGCACGGGGTCCCGATCGCGATCGTGAACGTCTATCCCGTGCTCGTCCCGGCGGGCAAGGGGCCGCTGTCGGTGGCGCGCCAGCCGCGGGTGACCCTCTCGTACGGCGAAGACAAGGCGGCCCCCGTCGGGCGCGAGCCGTTCGCCCACGAACTCGAGCAGGTGCGCGGCCTCGTCGACAACCCCGAGGTCGTGGCCGCGGCCGCGAAGAGCGCCAAGGAGAACGCCGACGGTTACGACTACCTCATCGTGTCGAGCGAGCCGTTCGTCTCCTACAGCGGGCCGGGCAGTCTCAAGGACCTCCAGGAGTACCTGAAGGGTCGCGACCTGCGTTCGCGCGTGGTCGACGTGGCGGCAATCCAGTCCTCGACCGAGGGCAAGGATCTGCAAGACAAGCTCCGGAACTACATCCGCGGCGAGTACCAGCGCCTCGACGGCGCCTTCGACGGCAACGGCAACGGCAAGTGGGGAGAGCCGACCGACGGCACCATCGGCGGCGACGTCGACCTCCTCGCGGAGGTCGTGCTCGGCCGGATGCCGATGAAGACGACCACCGATCTCCAGAACTTCGTCAAGAAGACGCTCGTCGCGGCCAGCCGGCCGGCCCCGCAGAGTGTGCTCCTGATGGGCGAAGAGCTGTTCGCCAGCATGAACCTCTACGGCGACGAGTACATGAACCAGCTCGTGGGAACCAGCACCGATCACGGCTACCAGACCACGGGTTACGGGCCCGAGTGGGCGGTTTCCCGCCTGTACGACCGGGAATCGACCTGGGGCGGCTCGCAGGCGCTGTCCACCATCAGCAGCGGCAACTTCAGCATGGTGAACCACCTGGGCCACTCGAACCAGCAGTACAACATGCGGATGTACAACTCGTCGATCCGCAGGTTCGCCAACGCCCGGCCGTTCTTCTACTACACCCAGGGTTGCTTCCCGGGCGATTTCACCTCCAACGACTGCTTCGTCGAGCTGCTGGTGCGCCACGACAAGGGCGCCGTCGCGGCCATCGCCAACACCTGCTACGGCCTCGGGCCGGAAGACCCCGACCCTTCCCAGACGACGACGCCGGGCGCCTCCCAGATGCTGCATCGCCGCTTCATCGCGACCGCGCTGGCAAGCGACGCGCCGTCCCTGGGCCGCGCCAACCAGCTCTCGAAAGAGGCCTTCCTCGGGCTCGTCTCGGCCCAGGAGATGCGCTGGGTGTTCTGGGACGCCACCTACTTCGGCGACCCCAGCCTGAAGCTGAGCTACTGACCCGCAAGGCGGCCTTCGCCGCAGGAACCCGATCGTGACCACTCTCTTCCTCGTGCGTCACTGCCAGAGCCACCCGTCGTGGACGGTCCCCGATGCCGATTGGCCTCTGTCGGAACGGGGAGTCACCCAGGCCAGAGACCTGGCGGGAGTGCTCGCCACTCTCGGCGTGCAGTCGATCTGCTCGTCCCCGTACCGCCGGTGTCTGGCCACCCTCGGGCCTTCCGCCGCCAGCCTGGGTCTTCCCATCGAGACCGATCGCGGCCTGCGCGAGCGGCTCATCTCGCCGACCTGGGTGAGCGACTTCCGGGAGATCTGGCGGCGAAGCTGGGAAGAGCCGGACTTCGCTCTGCCCGGAGGCGAGAGTTCGCGGGCCTGCCGCGATCGGGTGACCGAGGCGATCGACCGCATCGTCGAAGGGCGCCGGGGCCAGACCGTGGTGATCGGTTCGCACGGAAACGCGCTCGCGCTGTTCCTGGCCTCCTTCCATCCCGGGTACGGCGTGAAGGAAGCCAGCGCTCTGCGCACGCCCGAGCTGCTCCGCGTGACGCACGGGCCTCGAGGATACCTGTGGGATAGGGACTTCCGGCCACCAGAACCGTTCGATCTCCTGGCCACCGACTTCCGCGAAACGCCCGGCATCATCGCCTGAGGCGCGGCTGTAAACGCCAGAGTTCGCCTCACTCGAGGGCTCAGCTCTCGCGAGGCAGGTTCAGCAACAACGCCGCGGCCACCACCAGTACCGCTCCGACTCCGGCGGTCGCGGTCAGGCGTTCTCCGAAGATGAGCGCCGCGAGACCCGCCGCGACCACCGGTTCGATCGAGGCCAGCACGCAGGCCCTGGTGGCGGGAAGACCGGACAGGCCGGTGCCGTAGACCAGATAGGCCAGGTAGGTCGAGAGCACGGCGATCGCGGCCAGGATCGCCCAGACGGCAGCGGGCCGGTGGCCGAGCGAGACGAACGGAAGCAGCCCGAGCGCGCCGATCGGAAAGGCCAGGCCATAGAGAGCGGCCGGAGTGTAACGGCCCAGGAAGAACTTCCCGTAGATGTAGTAGAGGGCATAGGTGAAGCCGCTGGCCAGCCCGAACAGCACGCCGGCCGGCCCCACCGAGACGTCGGCCCGCCCGCCGGCCGAGATCAGGCCCACTCCGCCGATCGTCAGGCCCACGGCGGCCCAGTCGCGAGGCCCCAGCGGATCTCTCAGGAACCGCCACGCGAGCACGGCCACGAAGGCGGGGGCGGTATAGAGCAGGACGCTCGCGAGCGAGGCGCCGCCCTCGCGCACGGCGAGCTGGTAGACCCCGAAGAAGACGCTCACGCCCACCAGGCCGAAGGCCGCCGTGACGGCCAGGTCGCGCCCCCGTGGCAACCGGGCCCCGGTGAGCCCGGCGTGCAGCGCGAAGAGCGCCCCGCCGAGCAACGCCCGCCAGAAAGCGACTTCCAGCGGCGCCAGGCCCGCCTGCTGCGCCGCCTTGCCGAAGATGCCGAGCAGGGCCCAGAGGACCGCCGCGATCAGGATGAACGCCGAGGAGAGCCAGGGGCTCGGGGTCGGGGAAGCCGGGGGGGAATCCATCTCCGGCAGGGTATCCCGAAGCACGTTGCGAGATCGACCCGGATCGCAGAGCGACGCCGGATTCCGGCGCTCGTCCTCGCCGCATGCTACCTTGCGGATGGGAGGCCCACCTCGATGAACGACGACTCGACCGTGACGCGAGACAATAACGACACCGTTACACTGGTCCCCGCGAAGACCGAGGAGATAGCCGCGATCTGGCGCCAGCGCTGGGGATTGCCCATCTGTACGCTGCGGCGCCGATACCTGCCCGAACAGGTCGAGGGGTTCCTGCTGACGCGCGGTGACCTGACTCAGGGACTGGTCACCTGGGCCCGCGAGGGCCCCGACGCCGAACTGGTCACGATCGACGCCTTTCGCAAGCGCCAGGGCGACGGCACCCGCATGCTGGCCGCTGTCGAGGAGAGGCTGCAAGGCGCGGGCGCCAGACGCGTCGTGCTCTCCACGACCAACGACAACCAGCGCGCCGTCGGCTTCTATCTCCGGCGAGGCTACCGGGTCGTCCGGGTGGCCCTGGACGCCATGCGCGAGGTCAGGCGACTGAAGCCGCAAATCCCCGAGCGAGGCCAATCCGGTCTGCCGATCCAGGACATGTGGGAACTGGAGAAGCCGCTCGCCGAGTGGTCCCGCCCCCCACGGCACATCCTCACCATCCTGGCCGTCGCCGAACTGGCGCGCTCCGCGACGTTCTATCGCGACGCCTTCGGCTTCCCGGCCCGGGTCGACGTGCCCGTCTACGTGGAACTCGAGCTGCCCGACGGCCGCGGACTGGGCCTGTACGCCGCGTCTGCCTTCGCTTGCAACACCGGCGAGCCGCCCGCCGCCGCTCCGCCAGGGATCACCGCAACCGAGCTCTACTTCCACTGCGACGACCTGGATGCCTCCATCCGCAAGCTACGGGAAGCCGGCGCGCGACTGCTCTCCGGGCGGGCGCGGCGGCCCTGGGGAGACGAGGCCGCCTACTTCGCCGATCCGGACGGCAACGTGCTGGTCGTGGCGCAGCCGGCGGCGTGACCCCGCGGGCGCGCCTGGACCGACGGGGTGCCCCGGGCTCGCATCGGCTACGCTTCCGGGGATGGTGGAGATTCCCGGCTAGCGGCTGTCGCACCTCTCGTGACGCAGGACGGCAAGTGCGCTCGCTTCACGGCTCCGGCTCGACCAGTCCGCTCCTGATCGCGAACCGGAGCAACTCCGGAAGAGTTCGGAGGCCGAGCTGCTTCATCAGGCGCGTCCGCAGCGCGTCCACCGTCTTGGGGCTGATGTCGAGCTTCTGGGCGATCTCCTTGACGGTCTGCCCCTCGGCAAGCAGCCGGAGGATCTCACGCCTCCGGGGGGTCAGGGAGTCCGTCCTGGCCCTCACCCCCATCTTCATGGCGTTCATCGTGACCCACGTCCTGCTCGTTCTCTACGCCGTCCTGCGGCACGTGCCGGAGCTGCCCCAGGTATCCGCGCAGGTCTCCACGAACCTCTCCTCCGCGGCGAAGGAGATGGGATGGCTCGGCGTGGGCTTTCTCCTTTTGCGGGCCTACTCG
>JACQZL010000044.1 GCA_016213865.1 Candidatus Rifleibacteriota bacterium | reverse complement strand
GCTGTGTTGGCCGACGGCAATACGAGGCTCCAGCGCCTTCTGGACAGGGCCCGCCAGAAGCCCGGCGCCCCCGGCGCGGCCGCCGAGCCGGAAGGAGTCCCGGGCAAGGTGCGGGAAGAGTACTCGGTCAATGCGCAGTACCGAGGAACCGTGAAGAAGGCGTTCATGGACATCGGCCAGGCGTGGGTCTCCTTCGACACGAAGAGCGCGAGCGACTTCGGCATCAGGGCTAGCGGCTCGGTGACAGACCCCGAGAACCGCGCTCGAAAGTACGAGCTCGACCTGGACGCCGACTTCCGGCGAAACGGCAATACCATCGACCGGTTGGCGGACCGCAGCAAGTTCAACTCGGAGGCCGAGAAGCACCGCGACCGGGTGCTCAAGGACCTCCCGTTCATCTACATCGCCAAGTACACGCCGTTCCCGCCCGTCACCTCTCGAGACACGACCTGGACACTCAACGGCCAGGACTTCGTCGTGCGGCACGTGCGGGCCGACGGCGGCGAGGTGCAGGTGACCCTCCTCGAGCGCGGCGGCATGATCGGCAAGATCTTCCTCGAGCCGGACGAAGCGATCCCGCACACGATCAAGAAGTTCCGGGTGATGGGGACGAACGACGTCGTGCTCAGCTTCGTTTCCAGCCGCTATCCGAACCGCCGGGAGTAGGCGGCTGCGGGGCTGCGGGCTACGGGCTACCGGCCGGCTGCGGGTGAGCTGCGGCCGGTGAGCTGGCCTACAGCGGGGACCGGTTGTAGAGCAGCGTCAGTTCGCGCAGGCGAGCAGGGATGTGGTCCCCGAGCTGGTTCCAGGTGAACCGCCAGGACCAGTTGCCGGCAGCCACGCTGGGCCGGTTCATCCGGGCCTCGGTGCCCAGGTCCAGCAGGTCTTGCATCGGCACGATGGCCATGCAGGCGACGGATTGGAAAGCCGCACGGATCAGCTCCCAGACGATGTCGCGTGGGTCGCGTCCCAGGTAGCGCTGGACATAGTCGCGCTCGTGCGGCGCGGCCGAGTCGAACCACCCGCGGGTCGTGTCGTTATCGTGAGTGCCGGTGTAGACGACCGAGTTGGGAGTGAAGTTGTGCGGAAGGTACGCGTTCGTGGCGTCGTCGCCGAAGGCAAACTGCAGGATCTTCATGCCGGGGAACTTGAACTGATCCCGCAGAGCCCTCACTCGAGGCGTGATGACGCCCAGATCCTCCGCGATGATGGGGAGCGAGCCCATGGTCTCCTGCAGAACCTCGAAGAGGTCTTGACCGGGCACCTTCACCCATCGGCCGTTCACCGCCGTCGTCTCGGCGGCGGGCACTTCCCAGCAGCCCTCGAAGCCGCGGAAGTGGTCGATACGCAGGATGTCGACCAGCGTCAGGGCCGCCCGGAAGCGAACCATCCACCAGCGGTACTTCTGGGCGCTCATCGCCTCCCACCGGTAGAGCGGGTTTCCCCATAGCTGGCCGGTCTCGCTGAAGTAGTCGGGAGGGACGCCGGCAACGTAGAGGGGCTTGCCGTCGGCGTCGAGCCAGAAGAGGGTCGGGTTACTCCAAACGTCCGCGCTGTCGTAGGCCACGAAGATCGGGATGTCGCCGATGATCTTGAGGCCGCGTTCGTTGGCGTAGGACTTGAGCTCGCGCCACTGATAACCGAACAGGAACTGGAAGTATTTCTGGGCGCGGATCTGCTCGCCCAGGCGCTCACGCCACTGGGCGACGGCCCCGGGCTGGTGGGTGGCGACATCGTGCGGCCACTTGCTCCACTCCGCTCCCTCGTGGTGGTCCTTGAGGGCCTTGAAGAGAGCGTAGTCGTCGAGCCAGTAGGCGTTATCGGCGCAGAACTTCTCGAACCGCTCCGAGAGCCAGTTCGACCCACGGTGCTTGAAGAACTCGAAGGCCTTCCAGAGCAGCCGGCTCTTCCACTCGATGACCGGGCCGTAGTCGACCCGATCGCCGGGGAACTGCGGGACCTCGCCCACCCAGTCCTGGAGCAGCAGACCGTCACTGATCAGCTTCTGCGGGCTGACCAGCATCGTGTTGCCCGCGCAGGACGAAAGGCACTGGTAGGGCGAGTCGCCAAAGCTGGTGGGCCCCAGAGGCATCAACTGCCACAGGGACTGCTTGGCGGACGCCAGGAGGTCGACGAACTTGTACGCTTCAGGACCAAGGTCCCCAATGCCGAAGCCGCTCGGCAACGAGGTTGGATGCAGCAGGACGCCGCTGGAACGTGGGAAGCTCATGGCGGCAGTCTAGCATGAGCCCCGGGACGTCGGTCAGGCGTCGGCTTTTCGTGGCTCGAGGCGAGCTGCGGCCGGGACGGGCGTCTCGACGGGCACCGGCCGCGTGCGGGGCGGCGTCTTCTCGGGCTCCGGCTTGGCCTGGGTCACCGGAGCCAGCGGCGGCGGCAAGGTGCCGCCCCCGATCAGGACGCCGATCTGGCTGTTGTCCAGCAACTCGTGGACCAGGAGGTTCTCGGCGATGGTCTGGAGCTTGTCGTAGTGGTCGGTCAGCAGCTTGCGCGTTCGCTCCAGGGCCTCGGTGACGATCCGCTTGACCTCTTCGTCGATCTCGCGGGCCGTCTGTTCGCTGTAGTTGCGGTCGCGCGTGAGATCCCGGCCCAGGAAGACGAGCGAGTTCTTCTCGCCGTAGCTGATCGGCCCCATGCGCTCGCTCATGCCGAACTCGCAGACCATCTGATGGGCGATCTTGGTCGCCTTCTCGATGTCGTTGGCGGCCCCGCTGTCGATCTCGTGGAACTTGAGCTCCTCGGCCACCCGGCCACCCAGGGCGGCGCAGATGGTGTCGAAGAGGTAGCTGCGGCCTCGCAGGTAGAGCTTCTCTTCCTCGGGAAGGAAGCTCGTGACGCCCAGGGCCCGGCCGCGCGGGATGATGGAGACCTTGTGCAGCTCGTCCACGCCCTTGAGCAGCTTGGTCATCAGGGCGTGACCGGCTTCGTGCCAGGCCGTCTTCTGCTTGACGGCCTCCGTCAGGACGCGGCTCTTGCGCTCGGGCCCCATCAACAGCTTGTCGCGGGCG
>JACQZL010000370.1 GCA_016213865.1 Candidatus Rifleibacteriota bacterium | reverse complement strand
CGGTCCGAAGGTCCGCCGGAGCTGGAGCGGACGTATACTGCAAGCGACGTGAACATGACACCCGATGCCCAGGACGAGAACGACCCCGTGGTCGAAGCCTACAAGCCCGGTGTCGACCGCACGCTTCTTCTCGAGAACTTGAAACGCTCGCCGACCGAGCGGCTCCGACGCCTGCAGGCCATGTACGAGTTCTGGCTTGCCGCCAGAAGAGCGAAGGCACTCGAGCCCGAACGCTGATGGACTTCTTCCTGGGCGTCATCCGCTTGCTGGTGCAAGCCAAGGTGGAATTCGTCGTGGTCGGCGGCGTGGCCGCCACGTTGCACGGCTCGGCTCGCCTGACGCAGGACATCGACGTGGTCTACCGCCGGACGCCGGGCAACATCGACCGGCTCGCGACGGCCCTGGCCTCCGTGGGCCCTTACCTGCGAGGGGCTCCGCCAGGACTGCCGTTCCGATGGGATGGTCCCACGATCCGGAGAGGTTTGAACTTCACCTTGACCACGACGCTCGGTGACCTCGATCTCTTGGGTGAGGTCGTGGGGGGGGGGAAGTACGAGGATTTGCTCGCCGGCAGCGTCGAGTTTGCGGTCGATGAGTTGCGGTTTCGGTGCGTCGATCTGCCGACGTTGATCCGCCTCAAGAGGGCCGCCGGCCGCAGGAAGGACCTGGACGTGCTGGCCGAGTTGGAGGTGCTTCTCGAACTGGGGTCCGAGAAGACCTGACGGCAGGCCTGTTCGAAGACGGGACCCAGGAAGTCCTCGAGGCCGGGAGCAATGTGCTCTCGCCAGAGTTCCGCAGGTGCCGGATGCGCCCCGATCCCGGCTTGCTCGAGCGGCGAGACGACGCGATGCCAGAATCGCAGACGGGAATCGGAGAGCCGACAGAGGGTGACTTGGAACGGGCCGGGACAGCTTCAGTGAACGCGACCGCTCGCTCGACGAAGCGCACTCGGCCCCGGACGGTGTTCGGACCCAGCGGTTCAGGATGTCGCCGCGAGCCAGGCCCCATACCGCTGAAGTAGCGGTACCTCATTTCCCTGCTGGAGCTTCGCTCCAGGCCTCACCAAGGGTGATGCTCGCCCCTGAACCCCGCAATCATCGCGGGTTCCAAGGGATGCAATCGCTTGGTGGGGGTTCGGGGGCGAAGCTCCCAAGTGGCAAATGGGTACAACTCCAGGGGTCGAAACGGCTCCTCAACCCTCTCGCCGAAGTGCCTCGACGGCGTCAACCGACAGGTCGGTCACCTCCGCTACCTCGGTGACGCTCATCCCGCGAGCGAGAAGGCGGCGCGCTACCAGGTGTTGCTCGTGCTTACGGCCTTCGTCGCGGCCTTCGTTACGGCCTTCGTCGCGGCCTTCGTCGCGGCCTTTCTCACGGCCCTCCCTGAAGCCATCTTCTCGGCCCTTGTCCAGCCCCTGCTTCTCCCACTGTTTCGTCCACTCGACCACCGTTTCCGACAGCATCGCATCGACCTCCTGCAGATCATTGAACTCCGGAATGAACTGGCCCGGCGCCCGGCCCGGCAGGAAGGTCCTCGTGAACCACTTCGAGAAGTCACCCCGCAGGCCTGCCTGCTCCGGAGCCCGCAACCAACCAGCCAGCTCACGCACCACGCCCCGCACCTCCCCCGGGTCCCGGCTCCTCTCCAGCCGGAACAGGGCCGCGACCAGGTTGCGGGCAGCGGTCAGCTCGCTCTCCGCCCACCGCAACTCATCAATGAGCAGATAGTGCAAGGACGGCCGGTAGCGCTCCAGCCCGCCGGGCACCTCCTCGATCAGGGCGCCAAGGTCCACTGGCGCTGCCCAGAGCGGCTTGCCGTTGTACAGCACCAGGGGCAGCACTGCCGGCAGCATCCCGCTATCGCCCACTGTCCCCGTGCGAATGAGATCCTGGTACAGCAGGCCCAGATAGGTCATGAGCCGCACGGCCATGAAGCGATCGCTCGCGGACTGGAACTCGATGAGCAGGTAGACGTAGAGCCGCCGTGAGCCCCATCGAACACTCCACACGACGTCCGTCTCACGCTCCCGGAAGTCGTCGGTGACGAAGCTGCCGGAGCCGCGCTCGAGCGTGCTGAAGTCGAGCTCGCGGACCCAGTCCTCGCGCACGAAGGTCACCAACAGGTCGCGGACCATCTCGGGGTGCGAGAAGAGCAGCTTGTAGGGATGGTCGTGATCGGGCACGTCTTCAGTCTACCGCAGGGCGCGGAGAACTCGGGACGCCGGGCGAGGGTGCAGCAGTGGCCCGAGCCGGGAGCAACCCCGAGAAGAGGGAGCCAAATCCGAGCTGCAGGTCAGGAGCAGCTCTGGTTGCTTTCCGTGGAGAGTCGGAGGTGAACCAAGACCCGAAAGCACAAAGGACTGCACGAAGAGAGGCCTGATCGAATGAGGTCCTTTGTGCCGCTCTTCGCGTTCTTCGTGCCTTCGTGGTTTGGTCTCCTCGTGCCTTCGCAGTGATGCGGCTCCCCACTTGTCTGCATCGCTCTCCCGTCAGCTTACGGACCCCGCGCGGACCCCACGACTCCCTTGCTCGTGACCTCGAAGCTCGGCTACCCTGTCCCCGGGCGGTTCGGGCTGGTGGTGCGACGAACGCGGGACCAAGACGCCTGGCCGTCGGCGAGGAGGACTGGGCTCTTGTTGGCGAAGACCTTCCGAACGGCTCACTGGACGGTCGCGGCTGTCACCGCCGGCTTGCTGCTCCTGGCGGCGAGCGAGGCGGGAGCCGCGGGCTGGGTCTGGTCGCGCTGGGACTACCCCAACGACCTGGACGAGACGGTCTGGTTGACGCCGACGTCGACCCTCACGGCGACCGCGATCGACGTCCGCTTCGATCCGGTCACCGAGCTCGAATCGGGCGCGGATTTCCTCGAGATTGCAGCTCAGAACGGCGTCCCGGTCGCCGGCAGTCCGTTCACCGGCCTCGCGCTGGCGGGGCGTACCGTGCGGGTCCCGGGTCCGGCAGCCAGGCTGCGCCTGAGGACCGACGGCAGCAATCCGCCGGGCCGAGCCTACGGTGCCGGCGTGCTCGGAATCGATCCGGTCGAGCCGCCGAGCCAGGTCGTGGTCCAGGGCCAGGGCGCGCTCCCAGCGGGGCGGGTCGGGGCCATCTACCGGTACCAGCTCCAGGCGGACGGCGTCCCCCCGTTCGAGTGGTCCATCGTGTCGACCCAGTCCACCAGCCCCGTGCCCGGGCTGACGTTGACGCCAAGCGGCCTTCTCGTCGGAATTCCCCACGCCGCCGGGGACTATGCCTTCGACGTGCTGGCCGAGTCGCAGGCCCAGCGGGCGGGGAGCGGCCGCTTCACCCTGCAAGTGAAGCCACAGTTCCGCCCGCGGCTCGTGAGGCGAGTCGGAGTGCTCTCCAACCAGGTCGTCCCGGTCACGCTCGAGACGCAGGACCTCGACGTCCCGCTGCGGGAAGCCCTGGCAATCCTGGCCTACGACCCCGACCTGCTGGCGTATTTGAGTGCCCAGAAGGGGGCCGCCGCTTCCAGTTGCCAGCTCTATCCGGCCCGAGTAGGACTCGGGGCGTTGGCGCTGGTCTTCGTCGGCGCCATCGCGCCTCCAGGCGGGGACCTGGCCGTGACGCAGTTCGCAGTCTCGGGCTCCCCCTCGCAGGCAGACCTCGAGGACGCCGTCTACACGACCCTCGTGCGTATGGAGACCCGCGAGGGCGAGGTGCTCTACGTGTTGCCCCCGACGGCCGACCCCGGGTTCGACCAGACGGTTGCCCTGACCCCCGCCAAACGGCTCTCGGTCATCGATCCGACGGCCGACTTCCGTCTGACCGCGGCCGCCCGCCGAAAGCCGTGGATCACGCTGGACGGCAGTCGCAGCGTGGACTCTCGGGGACGGCCCTTGCAGTACCGCTGGACCCAGCTCGTCGATCCGCCGCCGCCACGGACGGTGCAGCTCTCCAGCCAGGGACGTGAGGCCGTTGTTACGTTCGTCACGGACGTACCCGGTGAGTACCGCTTCGCCCTGCGGGTCACCAACGGCGAAGGTTCCAGCGTACCGGCCGAGACTCGGGTGCGCGTCGTCGAGGCGAACAGCCGCCCGCCGGTCGCACACATCGACGTGAAGGTGGGGCTGCCGCCGACCGTGGGCCTCGCCGACCCCACGGCCGGGTCCCTGGTCGTGAGGGCCAACTCCATGGTCACCTTCGACGCGGGCCGTTCGAGCGACCCCGATCTGGGAGACCGCGATGCCCTCCTCTACGCCTGGGAACCGCCTCGCGGGGCGAACCTGACCTCCACCACGCTCAAGTCGACGAGCTTCCTGGCCGCGACGACCGGGACCTACGAGGTCGGCCTCGTCGTCACGGACCGCACCGGTCTTTCGAGCCCTCGTGCAGCCGCGCGCTTCGTGGTCGTCCCGCAGTCGCAGCCCGCCCTGCAGGTCGCCGTGAGGGCCGCGGCCACCGATACCGGCGTGACGACGCAGGGCTTCGCGGACGGATTGTTGCGCACTCGCGCGCCGTCGCTGCACGCCTCGCTGACCGCGGGCACGGTCACCACCGTGGCGCTCAAGGCGGAGGTCTCGGGCACCGAATCGACCGTCCCGACCACCTACCGCTGGCAGCGACTCTCGGGACCGGAGTTGGAGCTGGACGACGAGCGCCGCGCGGTGGCCACGGCGCGTCCCACGACCCCCGGCGTCTACGACTTCGAGCTGACCGTGTTCCTGGGGAGCTCCGAGGACCCGACGGCCATCACCACCCGCGCCAGGGTACGCCTCGTGGTCGAGTCCGACAAGGTCAAGGTCCCGCGAGCCAGCGCGAGCGTCACGAGGCCGGTGAGGGGCAAGCGCGAACCGCTGGCGGCCAACGGGTCCGGAGCGTCCGTTGCCGGGGCAGGGTCGAGGTTCGAGCTGAACGGAAGCGCCAGCATGGCCTTGACGACGGGCACCTCGATCCGCACCTACCGCTGGGTCCAGGAGAGCGGGCCACCCGTCGATCTCTCCGAAGCCGACAGCCCCGTGGCCACGGTCTTCGCGCCTGACCTGCGCGACGAACAGCCACACGAGCTGCTCTTCTCTCTTTACGTCGACGACGGGCAGGTGCGCTCGGAGCCGGTTCCGGTGGCAGTGGAAGTGCTGCCCCCGGCGACGACGGCCCACGAGACGGTCGAGCTGACGACCGGCTTCGGGCTCTGGAACTTCACGGTGGACCCTCGCCCCGGAGATGGGACGACCGTCTCGGCAGCGCACGTGGATGCCACGTGGAACCCGGCCTTCGTCATCGGCCGCGAGGTGACCTCCGCGGGGACGCAGCGGTTCGTCGGCCACGTCCCCGAGCTGGCCACGCCGGGCTTTCCGTTGCGCCCGGGGTTCGCCTATCTGACCCGCCAGGCGGCCGGGACCACCAGGTCGGTCGAGGTCACCGGCCGTCCCTGGTCGGAAGCCGCCCGCCAGGTGCCCCTGGCGCGGGGCGTCAACTTCGTCGGGCTCTTCGACACGACGCCCGCCCACTGGACGGGGTCCGACCTGAGGGAGCGCTGCGGAGCGACGTTCGTGGCCCGGCCGGTTGCCGGCCCCGGTGGCTCGCTGACCTTCGACACCTACCTTGGCTTCCAGGGCCAACAGGCCTTCCCCGTCCAGAAAGGCCGTGGTTACATCGTCGGCATGCCGGCCTCGCGGATCGTCTCGCTGCCATAGGTGGGCGAGGCGACCGCGGCGAGCCCCCCAGAGCGACGGAGTGTTGGCTCCTCCTTGCTAGCCAAGGGTGGGAACGAGACCGGACTTGTGGATCCGCTCGTCGCTGGTGAGCAGGGTGGCCCCGAGGACTCGCGCCGTGGCAACGATGATGCGGTCCGCGGGGTCGCGGTGGAAGCTCTTGGGAAACGTCGCGAGTTCGCTGGCGATGGCGGGCGTCAGGTCGCACCGTTCGACCAAAGGCGGCGCCGTTGCCTGTTCGAGCCACTCGCGCAGCGGCAGCGCGAGACGGATCCGTCCCAACTCGTGAAGCGTGGCAACTTCCCAGAGGGTGATACCGGCAACCAGCAGCGGAGACTCGGGTCTGGCCTCTTGGATGGCCGCGTGCTGGGCCCTGGACAGGAGCCGAGCGTCCCCGAGCCACCACAGCAGGATGTGAGTGTCCAGCAGCGACTTCACTTGCGCTTTGCCAGGGCCTCCCAGGCCCCCATCGGCAGCACCGGGTCGAGGATGTTCCCGAGGACCTCCACGGTCCCGCGCAGTCGGTCCTGCGGATATCCCTGGTGACGCGGAACGACCGGCAACACCTGAGCAACCGGGTGCCCGCGCTTGGTGACCGTGACTCCCTCGCCCGTGCGAGCGACCTCGTCCAGCACCGCCAGGCACTTGGCCTTGAACTCCGTGGCGCTCAGCCTGTGCATGTGACCAGTTTATCTGACCGGTCAGTTGTCGTCAAGGACCGGTCAGCCTGGGGACAGGGCGACGGACAAAGTCGTCAGTCCCGCGAAGCATGTCCCCGCAAGAGCGGGGAGCGGGAATCCAGGGGTCGCATCGATCCTGGACCCCCGCTTGCGCGGGGGTGACGCAAACGGGCTGCCGAAGTCCTTTTCGAGGACTCTGCCGGGACCCTGAGCCTGGGGACCCGGCAGCCTCCGGTTGAGCCTCGCCTCGCGCCTTTGGGCCTTCGTAGTCTGGCGTGCGCGTTGCTGCCCTCGCCGCCCGCTACCTGCGGCTGCCGCCGAGGGCCTGGAGCCGGGAGAGCAACTGCTTGAGCTCGGCGGGGCCTCCGTTGCTGGCGGCGAAGTTGAGCTTCTGGACCAGTTCGCGCACGATGGGCGTGACCTTGGCTGCCCGGGGGTTGTTCGACGAGACGGCCTTCTCCAGGAGGAAGGTGAAGTCCTTGAGAGCGTCGAACTTGTTGTTCTCGATCTCGCGGCCCAGGCTGTCTTTGAGGTCTCGAGCGAGGAACTCCAGCTCGGTGGAGGCCCGTACATCCTGCGACTCGAGCAGCTTGGCCATCGTGCCGACGTTCTCGGCCGCGGTGCGGAACAGCCAGATGAGCGGCATCGAGGCCATGGCCGCCAGCTTGCCGGAAGGCTCGGAGCCCCGGGCGTAGATGGTATACTTGCCGGGGAGGGTCCCGGGGTCGTGTCGCAGGTTCTTGACCCGGATCGTCGCCTTGGAACCGGGGCCGGTAGCTTTCAGGTTCACGCCCTTGACCAGGACCATCTGGACCGGGATGCTGGTGTAACGCGACGGGACCCGCGAGCCCAGCTTCAGGTTGGGCCGCAGGTTGGCCTGGTCATCCTTCCAGGCGGAGACGTCCGAGAGCGAGGCCACTCGCCAGTGGAAGGGCAGTGAGAGCTCGAGGTCCTGGATCGCCTTGCCGCCCGAATCGACCATGATGTCGAACTGGTGGGTCTGCCCGATGCCGGTGAGGCCCCTGGGCTTCACGGTGACGGCGCCGTGGTCCAGGCGGTGCAGCAGGCGGACTGCTTCGTCCCGGTACTTCTTGGCCAGGAGCGGGTCCTTGAGGACGATGATGTTCTCGGCGTTCTTGTTGAAGCCGGCGGACGAGGAGTTGGCCGAGCCGGTCAGCACCATCGCGTTGGGCCCGTCGGGGTCGACGACGAAGACCTTGTGGTGCAGCTTGCCGCCCGGATCGTCGCCGATGCAGAAGGGGACGCCCGCTTCCACCAGCCGGCCGATCTGGTTGTAGGGCTCGAAGTCCCCGAAGACCATGCTGTAGTCGATGACCGCGCGGACGTCCTGGCGGGCCTGGTGCTTCTCGACCAGGAGCTTGCCGACGGCACCGTTGAAGAAGGCGAACTGCAGCACCGAGATGCTCTGCTGGGACCGCCCCAGCAGCTCCACCACGTGGTCCTGCGATTCCTGGCAGCGCGGCTGGAAGAAGATCTCGACGGGGACCTCGCGGTCCTTGAGCTTGAGGGTGGCCCGGTGGATCTGATCTCCCGAGTCTTCGTTGTAGATCTGGCCTGCGAAGAGCTTCTCGAACTCGTCGTCGAAGATCTTGGAGACCGCGCGGTCGACGATGACGACCAGGTTGTTGTAGTTGTCGTACGAGCAGGTGTTGGTCAGGTTGAAGCTGCCGGTCAGCATGCGCTCGCCGTCGGCGACGACGAACTTGTTGTGCATGATGGCGTTCGGGTTCTCGTCGCTCCTGGTCGGGATGCCGGCCTCGCGGATCTGCTGCATGAACTCGTTGTCGTAGTAGCGGTCCTCGCCGACCATGCGGACCTCCACGCCGCGCTTGTGGGCGCGGATGAAGGCGTCGGTGATGCTCTGCAGCCGTAGCTCGTGCACCGCCGCGTTGAGGCGCACCTTGGCGCTGTCGATCAGCTTGACCGTCTGCGTGTCGAGGCCGTTGGCCTGACCCGGCTTCGTCGGGCCGAAGAAGACCGAGAGCTCGGACGCCGTCAGCAGCGCGGCCTGGGAGATGACGAACAGGGTCAGCAACGCCAGGAGCCTGATTGCACGAGTATTCATGGGGATCTTTCGCCGCCTCGCCGGGCGGCCACCGGAAATCTCGGGGAACACGGCGCAAGAGTTCTCGCCGTCTCCTATTACCTTTGACCGGGCGCGAAGGTTGCATCCGGTGTAGAATCTCGACGCATTTCGCGGCAACAGCAGGCTGGCGTGCCGGAACAACTCGACAAATACCGCCTGGAAGAAACCCTGGGCGAGGGCGGGATGGCCCGGGTCTATCGAGCCACCGACACGGCGCTCAACCGTCCCGTGGCCGTCAAGGTCATGAAGCTCGGCCTCGACGAGGTCGACTGCGAGCGCTTCCTGGCCGAGGCGCGGGCCCTCTCCAGGTTGCGGTCGCCGCACCTGCTCGAGGTGCTCGATTTCGGCGAGACCGGCGGCGCCTTCTATTTCGTCATGCCGTTCGTCCAGGTGATGTGCCTGGCCGACCTGGTCACCTTTCGCTCGCGCCAGGGACGCACCTTCGATCAGGCAGAGACCGCCGCGATCGGCCTCCAGATGGCCCGCGCCCTCGAGGAGGCCCATCGCCACAACCTCATCCACCGGGACGTCAAGCCGCAGAACATCCTCATCAGCCCGGGCGTTGCCCTCTATCTCACCGATTTCGGCATCGTCCGGGACCTCCAGGGCACCGGCGTCCTCACCCAGGTCGGCACTGTCGTGGGCACTCCTCGCTACATGGCGCCGGAACAGATCCGCGGCGAGCCGGTCGACTTCTCCACCGACCTCTATTCGCTGGGCCTCGTTCTCTTCGAGTTGGTCACCGGACGCCTCCCGGGTGAGATTCCCGGCGAGCTGGCCGTCACGTTGCGGCGGCGCCTCGAGGGCCTTCAGGAGCCCCTCGCAACGACCGCCCCGGCGGCCCTGCAGCTCTCTCCCATCCTCGAGACTCTCCTGGTCCCCGCTCAGGATCGGCGGTACCGTTCAGCCGCCGCCCTGGCCCAGGACCTCGCCGGTCTCGCCGGCCGCGGTGAGGCGCTCTCGGCTCTGGCGGCGGACGTGCGGACCGTGCTGGGCGCGCCGGCCCCCGTCGCTGGCCCCGATTGCCCCTCGTCCCCCTGGACCTTGATGGGGATTCAAGCCAATCCGACCCTCAACTCCGGCCCAGCCCTCCCGGCGGCCGTTCCCCCCGCGGAACTGGGCGTGCCACCCGAGCCTCCTGCCGTGACGCCCTCGGCTGCCCGGCGGCTCGAGGTGCTGGGCCGCTCGCGCCTCGAACCGCAACCGCCCGCCCCGGAGGGAGGCTCGGCCGCTCGCAGGCTCGAGGTGCCCCCGCTGGCCAAGCCGCAGCGGGCCCCCGGCAGTCCAGCCCCCCGAGTCGAACTCCCGCGACGCCTGCGTTTGGGGGGCGCCGCGCTGGCCTTGGCGGCCCTGGTCCTCCTGGGCGCGGTGGCTCTCGTGTACCGGGGGGACCCGGCCGCGACCGTCACGGGAATCCACCTATCGGTCGGGTTCCAGAAGCTGCGACTGGAATGGAACGGCGAGGCCAAGGAGCTCTCTCTCGTGACCCCGCGGGGACACGAGGAGCTCTACGAGGTCCGCGGCCGCCAGCAATGGGAGAGCGGCAAGCTGTTCGAACCGGGGGTCTACTCGGCAGCTCTGGTGCCCCTGCTCGGCGAACCGGTGCCGATCAAACCATTCGACGTCCGGCCCTTCGACCCGGCGACGGTTCCCGTGAAGCTGGAGCGCGCCTTCCGGACTCTGCGCGTGCGGGTCTCCCTGCCGCTCGAGGCGACCGTCGGCGCGGTCCTGCGCGGGGAGGGGCTCTCCGTGAGCCGGACCTCGTCCTCCACGCCGGCCCGGGAGCAGACGCTGGAGCTGGACTCCGAGCCGTTCGAGACCGCCTCGCTGCTCCTCACTTTCAGCAGCCGTCTCGGCGAAGAGGCACGGCTCGGGGCGATCGAGCTCCTCCCGCTGCCGGCCGTCGTCGAGAAGGCCGTCGCCGCGGTCCTGGAGAGGGTCCATCGCGTTCCCTGGAAGGCCTGGTACAGTCACCAGTTCTCACGGGTCGGCGACACGCTGCGTCTGGGTCCCGAGACGCTCGACGAGCTCGCGTCCCTCGGATTGGACGCGCCCCTCCGGGACTTGGTCCAGCTCCTTCCCGAATACCTGGAAAGCCGAAAGGTCCCCCTGCAAGCCCGGGCCCAGCTCTACGAGGCCCTCACGAGGCTCCAGGACCCGTACTTCTTCTGCGAACGCTACGGTCTTTCGGCCAGACGCCCCGCCTGTGTTGCCATGCCCGCGACCTGGGCCACCAGCACCGTTCCCAGCCTGGCGACGGCCCCGGCGCTGGAGCTGCCGATGTCCGGGATCATGAGCTTCAAGCCGCGGTTTCCCAACAAGCTCTCTTCGTTCGACCTGCTCGACGACGTGACGCGGATCGAATCGAAGGAGGTCACGATGAACCTGACCGAAGTCGCCCAGCTCCAGTGCGCCGAGTTGATGCTGGAGACCTGGGCGCTCAACCCCGAGCTGGCCTTCACGGTCACGATCAACGATCGCCTGCGCCTCGAGTTCCGGAACCGCGGCCAGCTCTACCGCCAATCGATCGCGACCAAGCAGACCATCCCGATCTACCATCGGTTCGATCCCGCGGCGCTGGTGGAGGGCCAGAACCTGTTCCGCATCGCCATCCGCGCCCTTCCCAGCTCGAGCGCCATCGATTCGGCGGCACTCAACAGCGCCAGGTTGCTCCTTTCGCGCGAACCGGCCGGCGCCGGCAGCTCGCTGGAGACCACCTTCGGCCGTGCCGGGCCCGCCTCGGAATAGCTCGCTGCGCTCCCGCGCTTCCCGGGAGCGTCCCCGGATCATGGGGCAGAGAGGACCAAACGCAAGGACGCCAGGACGCAAAGACGCCAGGAAATGCTGATCAATAGGACCTTCTTTGCGTCCTTGCACCTTTGCGCCCTTGCGTTGAACACAGGCACCGTGGCCACTCGACGACGCGGCTTCCCACGTTTCAGGGACGCTCCCGCGCTTCCCCGGGCCCCGTTTTCGCGCTCGTGGTCTGTGCTATGGTCTCGCCGTGCAGGCAACGGAGCAACCGGGGCTCACTCTGCGCGGACGGGTCTTCGACCGCGGCCGTTTCCTCGACGACGGCTGGGTGCGGATGGAGCGCCGCGTCCTCACGGACCTCGGGACTGGACGGCCGCCCGCCGGGCCGCAGCTCGAGGTCCCCGACGGCTGGATCGTTCCGGGGTTCGTGGACCTGCACGTCCACGGAGGCGTGGGCGCCGATTTCGGCGACCCCGATCTGACCAGCGCTGGCCGCATCGCCCGCCACCTGGCGCGCCGCGGGACCACGTCGTTCATGGCCTCGCTGCTCTCCAGCCCGCGCGTGGCCCTCCTCGCCGCGTTGGAGAACCTGTCGCGGTTCCAGTCCGAGGACGACCTGGCAGGCAGCCTTCTCGGCGTCCATTTCGAGGGCCCGTTCCTCAACCCGGTGATGCGCGGCGCCCACCCGGTCGAGCATCTGCAGGCCCCTTCGCCGGGACTGGCCCGGGAGCTGAGCGAGCGAGTTCCGGCTGGGCTGGTCCGGCTCTTCACGCTGGCGCCGGAGTTGCCGGGGGCGATGGAGCTGATCCGCGAGCTCCTCGCGGCTGGCTGCCTCGTGGCACTGGGGCACTCGCGCGCGACGTACGAGCAGGCGCGGGAGGCGATGGCTCTGGGGGCCCGGCACGCGACGCACCTCTTCAACGCGATGACGGCGCTGCACCACCGCTCGCCGGGCATCGTGGGCGCCTTCCTGGACGACGCCGAGGCCACGGTGGAGCTGATTCCGGACGGAGTCCACGTCCACCCGGTGATGCTGCGGGCCGTGGCCCGTATCAAGGGGGCCGACCGGATGATCGGCGTCACCGATGCCATCGCCGTGGCGGGGTTGCCCCCGGGCACCCACGGCTGGCGAGGGCGGGATGTGACAGTGCGCCAGGGTGGCGCCTACTTGCCCGGGGGGACGCTCGCCGGCAGCCGCATCGACCTGGCCGAAGCTCTGCGTATGCTGACCTCCGCCGGGGTGGAGCTGGCGGTGGCCCTCCGGATGCTGACCGAGACGCCGGCCCGCCTGGCCGGGAGGCTGTCGGACCGGGGCACCCTCGAGCCAGGCAAGAGGGCTGATGTGGTCGTCCTGGGGCCGCGCCTCGAAGTGCTGCGGACGTACGTCGAGGGCGCGGTTTTCGAGCCGTCCGCTACCAACCGGTGCGAAGACATGAGAGGATGAAGGCATGAAGTTCGTCATCGTGGACGGCTACGACCAGTTGAGCAGGCATGCGGCCTTGATGGCGGCTGGGCAGATCGCGGTCAACCCCTCCGTCGTGCTGGGCCTGGCGACGGGCGAATCGCCCCTCGGGCTCTACCGAGAGCTGGTCAAGCTGCACCGGGAGTACGGGCTCGACTTCCAGCGGGTCCGCACGTTCAACCTGGACGAGTACTGCGGCCTGCCGCCCAGCCACCCACAGAGCTACGCGCACTACATGCGGATGCACCTCTTCGAGAACGTGAACCTGCAATCGAGCAACGCCCACCTGCTGGACGGCGTGGCTCCCGACCAGCACGGCGAGTGCATTCGCTACGAAGAAGAGATCAAGTCCGCGGGCGGAATCGACTTCCAGATCCTCGGCATCGGGAAGAACGGTCACATCGCGTTCAACGAGCCGGGCGATTCCTTTCAGGTGAGGACCGGGGTCTTCTCGCTCTCCGAGGCGACCCGCGAGGCCAACTCCCGGTTCTTCGAGTCGGGGGATTCGGTCCCCAGTCATGCGCTGTCGGTCGGCATCGGGACGATCATGAAAGCCCGAGAGATCCTCATGATCGCCAGCGGCTCCGAGAAGGCCTACGCCGTGGCGGCCTCGATCTTCTCTCCCATCGATCCGCGCCTGCCGGCCTCGATCCTG
This sequence comes from Candidatus Rifleibacteriota bacterium, assembly GCA_016213865.1. The sequence continues at coordinate 748 of JACQZL010000370.1, read as the reverse complement.
AAGATCCACCCCAGGTTCACGCTCCTGGTGGACCGTGCAGCCGCTCGAGACCTGCTGGGCAAGGACCTGTCGGCCTACCAGTGAACGGCCGTCCAGGCCTCGAAAGACGGTCCGGAAAAAGTGGCCGCCGGGGGTTGTCATCGGCTGCCATGGCGATCATACTGTGATGCTCCGGAAGGGAAGTCGCAGTCGAGTCGGGGAACACCAGCAAGCTGAACGCCGTGGGCTTCAGCGGAAGGATGGGCGCCTTGGCCAGCCGATGCAAAAGCCAGTTCAAGAACGTCGAACTGACGCAGCTTTCGCGAGTCGAACGGGAGGCCGTGGACAGTTTCTCTCGCTGTCTCGTGGCCAAGCTCGGCACCCAGGTGGCCTCCATCAGCGTTCATGGCTTGAGGTGTCCCGTCCAGCCAGAGAGCCGCGAGATGAACTTGCTCGTGCTGCTCAAGAAGGCCAACCCGGTCATGGAATCCCAGGTGGAAGAACTGGCCCTGGATCAGTTCATCGAGTCCGGGATCTACCTGCAGGTGCGCTGCTTCGAGCAGAAGCAGTTCAACCAGTTGCGCAAGATGCGGTTGCCGGCCGTGACGGAGATGCAGCGCGACGCCATCAGCCTCTGGGCGGCCTGAGCGCCGGATGGGGCCGCTCCCCGGCAGGTTGGGTGCGTGTCCCGTGGGTGGCCCCCCCCTTGCAGGAGAAACACAGAGACACAGAGGCACAGAGGGATCTTCCTCTGCCTCGCTCGCAGGCG
>JACQZL010000265.1 GCA_016213865.1 Candidatus Rifleibacteriota bacterium | reverse complement strand
GAACGGCTGAGAGCCGACATGCACTGCTACCGCTGGCCGGCGGGAGTCGTTCCCGTTCCCCCGGGCTTTCCGCCAGGGGACGCGATTCCACTTGCCGTGGATTGGCTCGGACTGGGCAGAGGCCGCTGGTTGGTCGTGGCCCACGCCCCCGTGCCGCCTGACTGGAGCCGCCGACCTCTCATGGTCGGCGTCGCGGACTCCCGATCCTTGACTAATCCTACCACAATCGTGCCGTTGACTCCTCTGGCAGGCGATTCGGTGGTGGACTGGGCCCTTGCGGCCACGCCGGATCGGGTCGTGGTCGCGGTCCAGGGACAGAACGGCACCCTCTGGACCGCCCTGAGCCGAGACGGCGTCCGCTTCACGCCCCTCGCGCAGATGCCGTTACCGCCCGGTACCGAGGGGCGCCGGCCCGCCCTGTGCAGCGACGGGGACAGCGTGTACCTGGCCTTCCAGACGTGGGACCTGGAGATGAGCCTGAGGGCCATGTCCATGCACTTCTACGTCAACCGCTCGCTGGAGAGCGGCTGGACCAAAGTCGCGTCGCGGCCGGTGGCGATACCGGACCTCTATGCGCTCGAGTTGACCGTCTGCGGCAAGAAGCTCCTGGCCGTGGGTACGGACTGGACGGGGCCGATCCAGATGGTCACCGTCGAGCGTTGAGGGCCTGTGAGGCCATCGGAGATGCCGTCTGAGATGTTGATTTGGTGTAAGCGTTCACCACAAAGTCACAAAGGGCACGAAGTGGGCACCAAGATTGACTTCTTTGTCTTGCTCTCACCTTCGTGCTTCCTCGGCGCACTTCGGGTCTTCGTGGTTAAAAGGCCTCCAAACCTGTCGTTTCGCCTGCTCCTCGCGAGATTGCCGTGAACAGTTACGGTTTGAAAACGCCCGGTCAGGGCTTCTCGGAGGTCTTGCGCTTGCGCGCCTTGGGGGCCTTGCCGGCCAGTTGCGCTTCCAGCTCCTGCAAGCGCTCCCGGAGTTGCCCGACCTCGTCGGCGGTCGCACTCGAGGCCGCTGGCGAAGGGGCCGTCACGGGAGGCTGCGTCGCCGGCAGCCCCGCCGCCTGCCAGGGCAAGAGCCACGGCGCTCCATACTGCGCATACGGGAAGAAGGCCTCGGCCACGCGCCGGCCCTGGTCCTGCATGGTGCGCAGGTTGGCCTGGAAAGCCTGGGTCGCCATGGGCAGGAAGTCCTGGAAGAAGCGGCCCAGCTCGGCCTCGCCGGTGCGGATCAAGAAGTGGACGAAGTCGGCCGGGACAGCGGTGTTGAGGGCCGGGCCTCCCTGGTCCAGCAGCAACTGGAACAGCGTCTCGACGGTCACGTCCTCGCCCGAGCTGGCCTCCTGGATCTGGACCACGCGCCCGCCGCGGATCGTCTCCAGGAGCTGATCCCGGGTAATGTGAATCGACTGCTCGGTGTCGTAGAGCCGGCGGTTCTTGTACTTGCGAACGATCAGGATTCCCTTCATGGCGGCCTCTCTTCTGAGGCCAGTATAGCGCGAGCGAGCGGAGCACCTATACTGAGGCCATGCAAGACTGGAGGAGGTGGCTGGTGAAGACTGCACCCTGGTTGGCGCTGGTCCTGTTCGCAACGGTCCTCGTCGGTCCCGCGGCGGCGCAAGACAACGTCCTGCGCGTGGCCGTGCTGGCGGACGTGAAGGGGCTCGATCCCGTCGTCAGCGACGACTTCTACGCCAACACCGCGGCCATCCAGGTCTTCGAGGGGCTGATGCAGTACTCGTACCTGGCGCGGCCCTACAGCGTCGAGCCGTGCCTGGCCGAGAGCATGCCCACGGTCAGCCCGGACGGCTTGACCTACACGTTTCGCCTGCGCAAGGGAGTGCGCTTTGCCGACGATCCCTGCTTTGCAGCCACGGGAGGCAAGGGCCGCGAGATGACCGCGGCTGACTTCGTTTACTCCTGGAAGCGGCTGGCCGATCAGAAGAACCACTCGGCGGGTTGGTGGGTCTTCGACGGGAAGGTCCGGGGGCTGGACGCTTTCCGCGAGGCCTCGTCCAAGGCCAAGGGCGCGACGGACTACTCGCTCGCGGTGGAGGGTCTGACCACGCCGGACCCGCACACGCTGGTCGTGAAGTTGACGCGGCCGTACCCGCAACTCCTCTACGTGCTGGCGATGACCTTCACCGCGGTCGTGCCCAGGGAAGCCGTCGACACCTACGCGAAGGAGATCATCAACCACCCGGTCGGCACGGGCCCCTTCAAGATCGAGCAGTGGGTGCGAAACAACCAGATCGTCTTCGTGCGCAACCTCAACTTCCGCGGCCAGCCCTATCCGTCCGTGGGGGCACCGGGGGACAAGGATGCGGGACTGCTCGAGGACGCCGGGAAGCCGATGTCCTTCGTGGATCGCGTCGAGTTCTCCATCATCGTCGAGGACCAGCCCAGGTGGCTGCGCCTGCTCTCGGGCGACCTCGACTTCGGCGGCATCCCCAAGGACAACTTCGACGCGGCCATCGACCGCAAGACCCGCCTGCTGAAACCGGAGCTCGCGGCCAACGGACTGCGGCTCACCACGGCCCTGGAGCTGGACACGACCATGACCGTCTTCAACATGGAAGACCCGATCCTGGGGAAGAACAAGCTGCTGCGCAGGGCGATGTCGCTGGCCTACGACAACGCGCGCCGAATTGAGCTTTTCTACAACGGCCGGGCGATCGCCGCCCAGTCGCCCATCCCGCCGGAGGTCTTCGGCTACGACCCGGCGCGTCGCAATCCGTGGGCGGGCGTCGACCTCGAGAAGGCCAAGGCCCTGCTGGCCGAGGCCGGCTACCCCGGCGGCGCGGGACTGCCGGAGTTCACGTTCGAGGCGATGGCCGACACGACCTCGCGGCAGTTCGGAGAGCTATTCTGCCGCGAGATGGCGAAGCTGGGCGTGAAGGTGAAACCCAACGCCAACACCTGGCCCGAGTTCAGCGCGAAGATGCTCTCCAGGCGCGGCCAGATCTTCGGCTATGCCTGGCGGGCCGACTACCCCGACCCCGAGAACTTCCTGCAACTCCTGTACGGGCCGAATGGCGCCCCCGGCCCCAACTCGTCCAACTTCAAGAACAGCCGCTACGACGAGCTGTACGAGAAGATGAAGGCGATGCCCGATACGCCCGAGAGGAAGAAGCTGATCGACGAGATGATCGCGATCCTCCACGACGAGGTGCCGTGGATCTACGGCGTCCACCGAACGGGCTATACGCTGGTCCACCGGTGGGTGAAAAACTACAAGTTCCACGCGGTCGGCCACGAGATGTACAAGTACCTTCGAGTCGACCCGGCGTTGCGCGAGCAGGCCAGGAAGGGGATGTGAGCTGCCGGACCCTTGGGTAAGCAGGCAGAGGAGCGAACGGGCGAAACCACCATGGCACAAAGCCCGGAGACGCCGTCTGAAAAGAGTAGTGGGCAGGTGTCCCGCCTGCCCAGACGCGGCATCCTGGCTGCTGGGCAGGCAAGATGCCTGCCCTACTTCACCTGGAGCTCGAAAGCCCAGCGATTGATTCCCAGGCTCTGACGGGTCGTTCCCGCGCGGCCCCGCCGGGTCTCAGCCTCGAGCGGCCTTGGAGAAGGCCACCCGCAGCTTGAAGCAGAGGCCGCCAAGGTCGGCCAGCTCCTTGGGCGACGCGTTTCGGAGGTACTTTTCGACCACGCCGGAACCCGCGAGGAGCGAGTCGACCTCGCGGGTCGTGCCGAGGAGCTTCACGGCGTCTCCGGCAGCCGTCAGCCCCAGCTCTCGCCTCAAGACGGCTTCGAGGGCCTCGTCCAGCGACGGCGGCGAGACGCCCACCCTGCTGACCCGGTCGAACTCACCGAGACAGAAGGTCACCGTCGCCCGCAGGAAGTGTGGCGGATCCAGTCCCACGAGGCGCCCGGGGGCTTCGGGGTGGTCTTCCGGCAGGCCTACCTGCACGACTCGGCTCCCGGAGCGCCCCTTGCTGTGCAGGAAAGCGTCCTGAGCCTCTTTCTGGAGCCACTTGCCTGTCCCGGCAATCAGGGCTCGCGGCCCGACCGACAGGTCGATCGCCGCGGTCACCATCCCGCAGCCCCACACGCGCTTGTCCTTGGGGCCGGGGGCCTTGTGGAACTCCAGTTTCGTGCCGCCCAAGGCCCGGTCGACCGTCCTCGAGACCTCCCGCCCCAGTCGCTCGCCCAGCGTGAGGGTCCGGTGAAAGGTGGCCGCGGTGGCGTGGTTCGCGATCCGCACCAGCCACAGCCTCCAATGGCCGACGATCCCCACGGGCGAGGGCTGCATCGCGGGCGGTTCTTGCAGGAGCGGACGCCTCTCTCGACGCGTGGAGGGCGGCGTGACGGGCCCTGACGGAGCTGGGGCCTCCCGCCGGGCCCGGGGCTCTTCGACCCGGGGAGGAGCCTGCGGGGCCGCCTCTCGAAGGGCGGGAACGGGTGCCTTCTGGGGGACGCAGGCCGGACAGCCGGGACGGGCCAGGTCTCGCAGGCCAATCAACGTGAGCGTTGACCTGCCGCAACCGGGGCACGCGAGCGGAAGCACCGCGCCCAGCGAAGGGTCGTACCGGAGGGGCACGAGGAAGCGATCGGTGCCGCGTTCGACTTCGAGCTGCCCCGTCCAGACCGGCACGTGAAGGACCTCGACCGCACCGATACGGGCCTCCACCTTCGGCTGGTAGCGCGTCTCGAGGTCCCGGAGGCGCATGCTTCTCTCGGCTCGGATTGCCGCGAGCGCGCTCTCGTGCTTCTGTTTCAGCTCGGCGGTCTTGGCGCGGCTTGCCCGCCCTCGCTCGTCCTCCTCGAGCTGTTCGAAGTACTGGCGGATGCGCCGTTCTTCGTCCCGCTTCTGCGTGGAGAGCTCGGCCAGCAGGCCCTGCAGGCGCGGCCCGGCAATCCGGTGCAACTCGAGCACCGACTCGAGGCCGATCGCGTCTGCCGCCGCCAGAGCGTCACGCGGCAGGACGAACTGCCTCGTCTCGGAGAGAGTCAACCTCTGGTAGTCGGTATAGAAGTGGGCGAGCGCCCGGCCGGAGGTGCCGTCCACGAAGACGGGAACCAGGAACTGCTGGGTGACGTCTCCGTGGAGCGTGAGGATGAAATGGATATGAAAGACCCGGGCCTCGACGAGGCGTCCGGGCCCCAGCCGGGAGTACCGGAGCCGGTCCAGGGTCACGCGCTGGCGGACGCGCTCCTCCACCAGGCCGTGCTCGACCGTGCGTCGCAGGGCGTGCTGGTGGAGCACCTGCCCGGCCGACAGGGTCTCGTTGACGGCGTGCTCGAGGAGCGGGCTTCCGGCTGTGATCAGTTCTCGTGAAGCGGACTCGGCGGCGGCCTCGGGATCGAAGGTCAGCTCGAAGGACGGGCGGCCAGGCAGCAGCGGTGGCCCTTGGGGAGGGCCGGAGACGCTGTAGACGCCGTTCTCGACCTCCACGGCCGAGAACCCGCGCGCTGAAAGGAAGCGCAGGAAGAAACTGCGCACGCGGTCGGGATCAGCCACCGGCCGCCTCCTCGTCCTCCGCTCCGAGCGCGAGGCTGTTCCCGAAGAGCGTCTCGTTCAGCTCTTCCTGGAACCGCACGGCCTTCTTGGCCTCCTGCAACCGATCGCCGATAGCCTCGAACTCGCCGCGGGCGGTCGACTCGTCGGAGGCCCAGGCCCAGGCGTCGAAGACAGCCTCCTCGAAGCCGGCCTCCTCCTCCACGTCTCCCAGGATGAGGTCCATTTCGCCCACCACGAGCTGAAAGAGGTCGAGCTTGCGCTCGAGCACGTCGATGAGCTCGTGCTCCAGGGTGCCGCGCGTGACGAGGTTGACGATGCGGACCTCGCGGGTCTGCCCGATGCGGTGCAGGCGGCCCAGCCGCTGCTCGATGCGCATCGGGTTCCAGGGCAAATCGAAGTTGATCAGGTTGCGGCAGAACTGCAGGTTGCGCCCCTCGGAGCCGATCTCGGTGCAGAGGAGGAGCTGGGTGTCGCCTGCGAAGTCCGCCACGGCCCGGTCCTTCTCGGTCCGAGACATGCCGCTCTGGAAGGTCGCGAAAGTGAAGCCGGTTCGTTCCAGGAACGCGGCGAGGTGGGCCAGCGTCGCCCGGAACTGGGTGAAGATGACAGCCTTCTCGCCCTCCAGCTCCTGGAGAGTCTGCAGGAACCGGAGCGTCTTGGCCGGCACGTCGAGCGTCGCGAGCACGGCCGTCAGGGACCCCAGCTCGGGGTCGTCGCGGTGGGCCAGCGAAGCCGCCAGGGCCGCGGGCGAGGAGCCGGCCAGGAGTTGCAGCGTCCGGAGCTCGAGCCGCTCGCGGGCGTGCTGTTCCCGGCGATAGCGGCCGCGCACCAGCTCGCTGACTCGCCGATAGATTCGAGCTTCGATGTCGGTCGGCGCGACGGAGAGAGTCCTGGCCGTACGAGGCGGAAGGTCGAGACCCGTGTCGGAGCGGCGGTTCCGGATCATCACTCCCGCCAGCAGGGCCCTCAGGTCCTCCACGTTGCGGGCCCCGTCCGTGGCGACGTACCTCGAACGGAAGGTCCGATAGGTACCGAGCTGGCCCGGCCTGAGGAGCGTGACGAGGTTGAACAGCTCCTTCAGGTCGTTCTGGACCGGCGTGGCCGTCAGGAGCAGCAAGAAGCGGCGTTGGAGCGCGTTGACGAACTTCCAGGCCTGGGTCGTCGCGTTGCGCAGGTGGTGGGCCTCGTCCACGATGACCAGGTCGTAGGGTTCGGCGAGGATGCGAGTCCGGTTGGGCTCGCGTTTGGCCGTGGCCAGGGAGGCGACCAGGACGGGGAACCTGTGCCACGCAGCGTCCCCCGCCTCCTCGAAGGCGGCCTCGTCCTGGGTGACCACGGGCAAGTTGAAGTGGCGGCGAAGCTCGTCGGCCCACTGACCGACCAGGGCCGGCGGGACCAGGACGAGGGCCTGGCGCGCCAGCCCACGGGCCCGGTACTCGACCAGGGTCATTGCGGCCTCGATGGTCTTGCCCAGACCGACCTCGTCGGCCAGCATCGCCTGACCGCGAAGGTGCGCCATCACCCGGCGCACGACCCGGCGCTGGTACTCGAAGGGGGTGAGGTCCCGGAGCTGGCCCTCGCCGATCAGCACATCCAGCGCCTGGGCCAGGGACAGATCCATGGCCTCCGCGTGCAGGGGGGCGAGCGGACTGGGCCGGCGGCGCCCCGAAAGCGCCTCCGCCAGCATGGTCAGGCTGTCCGGATCGAGCGAGTAGGGGGTCCCCTTCGAAATACTCGAAGCCTCCAGCGAGGCAAGCGGGCCTTCCGGGAGGACTTCCAGCTCGACGGGCGCCTTGACCGAGCGAAGGCGCAGGAGTGCCTGGCGAGCGGCCGGCCCAAAGAGCTCGGAGAGACCCGGTCCCGTCAGGAAACCCTCCTCGACGTCGCGACGCAACTCGACCGCCGGCCGGCCCCGGGCCGCCAGAGAGAACGCTGGAGGATTGCCCAGCGCTTCCATGAGCTCCGCCACGCAGCCCTGGAGCGGCAGGGCGTCGAGCGGCAACCACTCGGGATCGAGGTCGATCTCGACGGCGTCACCGGCGATCAGGGGTTGGACCAGGTCGGTCACGGCCGAGAGGGTATCAGTCGCGATTTCGGAGGGGAAGACGGCGCGAGCGCGGGGCCCACCTGGCTGGACACCTGCGGCGTCACCTGAACCTGGCTGGATATCTGCCGGAGGTGGCGCTCGGCGTCACGTTCGGCGGCGAGCACGAGTCGGTGATAGCCGTAGAACAGCAGGCCGGAGCTGGCCACGACACCCATGGTCAGGAGCCACATCAGCCCGCGCATCGAGAGCCACGCGCGGTCCGGGTTGCGGGGGCGCGCCAGCCACAGCAGCCAGGCAAGCGGGGTGTCCGGAGGCGGGACCGTGGGCCGCAGGGGCTCGGGCTGGCAGCCGAACAGAGCGCAACCGGCGGCGTAGGCCCAGCAGTCGGCGTGGTGGGGCGTCCCGCACCTGGGACAGCGCACCGCGGGTTCCTCGGGCGGCTCCCCGCAAACCGGGCAGGTGGCGCGGAACCCGAATACGTGAAGGCCGCCCAGTTCGACGTCGCTCATCGGAAGGCTCGGGTCCAGAGATCACCCTCCAGCGTACAGCCTGCGGGCGCGGTCTGCATCGTCCGACGCTGCGCGGGGGTGCGATGCCAAGAAATGGGAAGGCGCATTGCCGCGTACGTGGTCCAAGGAGTTGTAGCGCGGGCCCCCTTCGACGAGCTCAGGACATGCTTGTGGCCCGCTCGGGTCGAGTCGCCGCTCCACAAGCGGGGGACAAGCCCAATGGCATTAAATCCCTCACCAGGAGAGGCATGACAGGCGTCGGAAAGGCAGAAGCGGCATCTTGCCGCTTCCTCGGAGCCGGACGTGAG
>JACQZL010000264.1 GCA_016213865.1 Candidatus Rifleibacteriota bacterium | reverse complement strand
TTGCCACTCTCCGGCGCGCCACCTCCGCCAGGAACGACCCCTGCGGGAGCCGCGTGGGTTGCGTGGCCTCGGCCCCGCCGACAGTCAGCTCTCCCTGCTCGTCGACGATGAGCAGGACGGCCGAATCGGCCTGCGCCAGGGCTTTGCACGAGGCCTCGATCCGCTGGACCTTGTCCTCGATGCCGGTGAGGCGTGCCAGGATCCCCAGGTCGGACAGCAACGCCCGGGACTCGGCGGCGTGACGTTCGGCCGAGCGCAACTCCCCGGCCATGTTCAGGAGCACCCGGAGGCTGGCCTCGTCGGGCAGCCAGGGCAGACCGGGTGAGATCGCCGAGGCGGACGGGGAGGCGGGCGGCCCCGCAGGCTCTTGCGCCGGCTGCACCAGGAGCACCCGGCTGGGCAGCGCCTGCGCCAGCCGCTCGGTTCCGGGGGACCTGACCAGCAGCACCAGATCGAATCGCGGGGGCTCGGGCGCCTCTCCCGGCTGGAGCCGGTGCACGGCCAGACCCAGCGGCAGCTTCAGCGACTGAAGCAGCACGAGATAAGCCTCGAGCGAGCCGTCGACGGCGATTCGGAGCGACATATGCGTTCTCGTCGGGCGCGGTTCGCGCCCAGAGAAAAGCTATCAGGCAGCCCGGCGACCGTCAACCGGAAAGCAAGGGGCGCCTAGCTCTTGTCCGCCGCCCTGGACTTGGCCAGCCGATCCAGGACGCCATTGACGAACTTGGCGGCCTCGTCGGTCGAGTAGTCCTTGGCCATCTCGACCGCCTCGTTGAGCGTCACCTTCCGCGGGATCTCGGGTCGGTGCAGCAACTCGAAGACCGCCAGCCTCAGGATGGAGCGCTCGACGTTGCCGAGGCGGTCGAAATCCCACTTCTCGAGGAACTCCCGGATGATGGGATCGAGTTCCGGCTGCAGCTGGAGGGTGCCCTCGGCCAGTTCGCGCGCGAAGGTCAGGGTCTTGTCGTCGAGGCCGAGTTCCTCTCGGAAATAGTCGAGGGTCTCGTCCAGGTCGGTCTCGACCAGGCCGCTCATGAAGACCAGCTTCATGGCCACTTGCCGCGCGAGGCTACGCTTTGAGGTCATTGGGTTGGGTGCCGGGAGATAAGAGGCGGCCGCGCGGCTTCCGATAAGTCATGTGGCTGCACAGGACGGGGCCTCGAATCTAGCACGCAGCCGCATTCGTGTCAACCGAGCGAGGGGCCGGCACCGCGAGCCGGCCGAGAGGACTTCCGTGAAGAGCAGACTTGGAAAGCTGGCGCTGGCTGTCACCCTGGCGTGCGGGGGGAGCGCCGCGCTCGCCGTGCCCGAGGCTCTGGGCCAGGAGGCCTCCGCCCAGCCGCCGCCGCTCCTGGATGCGATCAACGGACTGGTCGATCGGCTCGATCGGACCTTCGAGAATCCTCCGGCGCCCGACTTCAGCGCGGTCGATCTGTACGGCAAGCGGATGTCGATGCGAGAGCTGCGCGGCCGCATCGTCGTGATGAGCTTCGTGGATCAGAAGAACGAGGACGAGGCCCGGGCCTGGCTGTCGGAGCAGTCGGTGGACTTCATGGGCGATCCGGACCTGGTGTTCCTGAACGTGCTCTACCCGGGCCGGATTCCGTTCATCGTCTCTCGCGGTAACGCCGCGGACACCATCCGCCAGGAGGTGGATCGCTATCTCGACGAGACCTGGAAGGAGCTGGACGAGAAGGAGAAGCAGGCCTTCCGGGCCACGACGATTCGCTGGCTGGTCGACTGGAAGCGGGAGTTGCAGCGCCGCTACAACGTCACTCGGGACCGGGTGAACATCGTCGTCGTCGACCCCCAGGGCTGCATCCGGGAGATCGTGCGCAACAAGACACCGGCCACCGTGGCCCGGTTGAAGACGCTGATCACCGAACTGAAGAGCGGGCAGGCGGCGGTGCCGAAGGACTGAGTCTCGGAGGTTGAGGCTCGAGGCTTGAGTGACCCTCGACCCTCGACTCCCTACTGGATCGCCTTCTCCATCGCCTTGATGGTCTCGAGGGCGGCGGCGACGGTGAGGGTGTCGCCCTTGCTCAACGGCTGCGCTGCCTGGGGGAAGACCGCCTGCGCGCCATCGTGCACGACGGCCAGCACCGAGCAGGGATAGCGCCGCTCCAGTTCGCTCACCGTGAGGCCGTTGAGAACCGTTCCGGCCTTGAACTCCCCGATGTGGTAGATGTCGTCGGCGACCTGGAACGACTGGCGCACGGCCAGGCTGGTGCTCGCCGCGGCGAAGGCGGGGCCGGCCAGGCTCGACGAGCTGAAGGCAACCCGGATGTTGAAGGCGTGCTGGAGCTTGGCCGCCAGGGTATCGTCGAACATCCGCAGCACGACGCGTATGTCCGGCTTGAGCTGACGAGCGTCGAGCACGATCTCCAGGTTGGCGAGGTCGTTGTTCGTGACCGCCAGGATCGCCTGGCAGCGCTCGACCCCGACCTCCCGCAGCACCGTCTCCTGGCGCGGGTCTCCGATGACGACCGGGATGCCGCTGTCGCGGATCTCCTTGATGAAGCGGTTGGCCGGGTCGATCTCCACGGCGACGATGCCCTTGCCGATCCGTTCCAGGTAGCGCACGACCCGATACCCGATGGCGCCCAGACCGCAGACGACATAGTGGTCGGTGTAGGTGGATGCGAGGGCCACTTGCCAGTCCTCCAGACGATTCTCCTGGTTGAAGACCAGGGCGCAGAACCGGATCACCGGTTCTGCCAGCAGCGCGATGCCCAGCACGGGCAGCAGGAAGAAGAGGATCTGCACCGGCCCGCCCTGGGGGTAGGGCAGCGTCGGCTGCAGGAACATCATCGAGACGGCCGCGTAGATGCCTTCCGACAGGGGATGGCCCCGGGCGGCCTCGTGAAAGTGGGTGATCAGCAGTCCGCTGACGACGGCGAGCAGGCCGAAGAACGCCAGGTAGATGCCCGACTCGGACAGCAGCACGATCCAGAACCGTAGCCGCGCCCGGACGGCGCGCACCAGCCGCGTTCTCAGGGCGGGCTTCCGGACCGGGGCCGTCACTTCGGCTGACCCAGCGACTCCTCTCCGACCAGCCTTCGCAGCTTGTCGGCCAGGTCGTTGATGTCGTCGACCGCCTTGCGAGTGTCCTCGGAACTCTTGAGCACCTGCGCGGCGACGCGGCTGACGTCCGAGATGGACTGGGCCATGTTGTCGGTGGCAGTCGTCTGCTGCC
>JACQZL010000043.1 GCA_016213865.1 Candidatus Rifleibacteriota bacterium | reverse complement strand
CTGTGCCTCTGTGTCTCTGCGTCTCTGTGTTTCCCTTGCAAGGGGGGGGCCACCTACGAGACATGCACCCATCGTACCAGACGCGGTTTGACAACGTCCAACGTGGGAGGTACCGTGGCCTGCGGTTCCGGAGCCTGGGAATCCGAGATTCGACGTCCGCGCGCTCTTCCTCCGTCGAACGATGGGCTGGACGGCTCCACGGGCTGCCTATCGGGTCGCCCGGCGCTCAAGTCTCAAATCTCAAACCTCAAGTCTGGTATGCAACGCCACGTCCTCCACGTTTCCGACGCCTTCCACGGCAAGACGCTGCTGGAGTTCCTCAACGCGTCCCTGCACGACCTGCTGAAGGGGACGATCGAGCGGTTGATCCGCGAAGGGTGCGTCGAGGTCGAGGGCCGCAAACTGGCCCCGGACTGGCGGCTGCTCAAGGGGCTCGAGGTGCAGGTCGTCATCCCCGACGACTTCAGCGGCACGCTGGCGCCCAAGCCGCTGGACCTCGACATCCTGCACGAGGACAGCCGCATCATCGCCATCAACAAACCGGCCGGGTTCTCCACGACGCCAGGCTACGGCCAGGAGCGGCCCTCCCTGCTCGAGGGCGTCTGGCACCACCTGCGGGTCGACGAGGTCAAACCCCGCATCGTCAACCGACTCGACAAGGAGACGAGCGGCGTCCTGCTCTTCGCCAAGGACGACAAGGCCCACTCCTTCCTGGCCGGCCAGTTCGAGAAGCGGCTCGTGGAGAAGCTCTACATGGCCCTGGTCGTCGGCCGGCTCGACGAGGACAGCGGCGAGATCGAGCTGCCGCTCGCGCCCCATCCGCGCAAGCCCTCCAGGATGCTCGTCAACGAGAAGGAGGGGAAGCACGCCCTGACGCGGTGGACGGTCTCGGAACGGTTCGATGGCTACACGTTGCTGTCGGTGCGGCCGATGACGGGGAGGACCCACCAGATCCGGGTCCACCTGGCGGCCGTCGGACATCCCCTCGCGATCGACGCCGTCTACGGCAACCAGAAGGCGCTCTACCTCTCGGCGCTCAAGCCGGACTACCGGGCCCACGCCGGCCGCGAGGAACGGCCCATCATCGGGCGGCTGACGCTGCACGCCTCCGAGCTGACCTTCCGCCACCCGGACGACGGCCGGCCGGTGACGCTCGAGGCACCCTTGCCCAAGGACTTCCGCAGCATCCTGCGCGCGCTCCGGCGCTACAAGGGCGGAACGTAGGGGGCCCCCGCCGATGGACTGCGGTCGACGCACCAGGCTGATCGACGCGGCGATTGGCCTCGTGCTCGCGGCGATGCTCGTGGTCTTGATGACCACGATCACCGGTCCCTGCTTCTGGTCGGCCGGGGACGCGCTCTTTTACGAGGACATGGCTCGGTACGGCACCGGCGGGACCGAGTGGCACGTGGCCCCGTTTGCCTACCGGCCGGCGACGCCGTGGCTGGCCGGGAGCCTCGCGTGGCTCGGCGAGCTGCCGGTCGCCCGGGCGTTTCAACTCCTGGCGCGCGCGAGCAGCGGGGCCCTCCTGGTCCTGGTGTTCCTGATTGCCAGACATCTGGGCGCACCCCGCGGTGTCGCGGGCGTCACTCTCCTGCTCACCGGTCTGGGATACTGGCACGTTCGGTTCCCGATCTTCTTCTCCAGCCTCGTGGACGTCGAGGCCTACGTCGTGATGCTGCTCGCCTGGGCGGCGCTCCTGGGCCGGCGGCACGGGCTGGCGCTGGTCGGCTGCGGAGCGGGGTTGTTCTTCAAGGAGTTCCTCATCGTCCCGTCGGTGATCCTCCTGTTGAGGCTCGCTCGCCAGTACCGCAAGGAACGGACGCTGCGCGCGGGCGCGGCGGCCCTTGGCGCGGCCCTGGTGCTCGCGGGGTGCCTTGCGTATCCGCGTCTGACCGTCACCGTGGTCGACTCGTGGCAGAGCATCGACCCGGTCAACAAGCCGCAGTCCATCTCTCGCTTGCTGGAAGACCCCGCGAACCCACGGCGAATGCTCAATGTGGTCTTTGCCACGGCGGGATACCTCCTGCCGACGCTGATGCTGCTCACCCGGGAGCGAGCCCGGCTCGCGTGGGCGGAGCTCCGCACTCCCGACAACGAGGGGCTCCTCTTCTGCGCCCTGGTGTTCGGGCTCACGGTCTACGGGGGCACCAACATCCCCATCTTCGCCAGCTACCTGCTTCCGGTGCAGACCGTCCTCCTCGCCCGGATGCTGTCCGCCGGTCCGTCGCGCGGCGAGCTCGTGATCTGCCTGGCCGGCCAGGCCCTGTTCAACAACGTGCTGTTCCAGATCCCCGAACCCAGCGCCGGCGTGGGGCCGTACCTGGACTTCTGGGGGTTCTACGACCACCGCGTCACCCCGTGCACCACGATCCGGATCGCCAAGATGATCGCCTGCGTCATGGCGTGCCGCCTGGTGCGGGAGCTCGACCGGTTGCGCCGGATGCGGCAAGGCGGGCAGTCGGCCGGCGCCGCGGACGGCGTCTCGTGAGGGGCTATACTGGAGTTCGCAGATGCAGAGCGAACCTCAGGGGCAAGGCATCGTCGTGGGTCAGGTGCTCGACGGGTGGCGTCTCGACGCCGAGCTCGGCAAGGGCGGAATGGGGCTCGTCTACCACGCGATCCACCTCCAGAGCGGCGTCGTGGCCGCGCTGAAAGTCCTCCTCGACGACGAGAACGCGACCGTCGAGCTGCAGAGGCGCTTTCGTCGCGAGGTCAAGGCGCTGGCCAGGCTCGACCATCCGGGCGTCGTGCGGATCCTCGCCGAGTCGTTGGACCACGTGCCGCCGTACTTCTGCATGGAGCTGCTGCCGGGCGGTTCCCTGACCCAGCGCCTCGAGTGGACCGCCGCGGAGGGCCGGGCCGGCCTGCCACCCGAGCGGTTCGAACAACTCGTTCGAGAGCTGGCTGCCGCGCTCGAGGTCCTGCACGCCGCGCGCCTGCTCCACCGGGACCTCAAGCCGGGAAACGTCCTCTTCACGGCGGAAGGACACGCGAAGCTCACCGACTTCGGAATGGTCAAGGCCTTCGACCTCTCGTTGCTGACAGTGACCCCGCGCGTGATGGGGACCATGGCGTACCTGGCCCCCGAGACGTTGCGCGGCGAGCCGTTCGACGTCCGCACGGACCTCTATCAACTCGGCGTGACTCTCTTCGAGGCCGCGACGGGCAAGCGTCCTTACACGCAAAGGGAGATTGCGAACGCCTGGTCGGGGGTGGCGCTCCCGCCACCGCCTTCCGTGGCGCAAGTCTCGCTGCCAGCGGCCGTGGCCATGCCGTGGCTGCAGGGGGT
>JACQZL010000263.1:1566-12062 GCA_016213865.1 Candidatus Rifleibacteriota bacterium | reverse complement strand
TTGGTGGTGGCCGGTCTCCAGACCGGCCCAAGAGGCCGCACCAGGACCGGCGGGTCTGTCCTTCGATACGCGGCCTGACGGCCACTACTCAGGATGCGCCGGCACCCGCCACCACCGGAACGAACGCCACTGGCGACGTGGCGATGCGGTCTCCCACTTCTCGGGGACGCTCCCCACCCGATTTGCGCCGTGATCCCGGCCCGTGTTAAGATAGGGCGCTGGGAATGAACTTGCAAAATACGCCCTGGGATTATCAAGAACACGACCGGGTCATCTCCGTATTGGCCTGGGTCGTGGTCGTCGTGCTCGTGGTCTATGCGGGTGTCTTTTTCTATAAGCAGATCACCACCGCACCCGAGCGTCCTGCCCGCGACCTGGTCGCCGCAACCTCGGAAGCAGTCACGCCCACTGCCGTGGCGGCCCTCCCCCCCGCCGATGAACCCGTCGGCCCCGGCCCGGGTACCGAGCCGCCAGCCCAGCCGGCGAAGCCTCCCATTGAAACGGTTCCGCCCAAGCCTGAACCCGTCCGACCGGATCGGCCCCCAAAGGTCGAGCCCGCGCGACCGCCCACCTCGCAGCCTCCGGCCGACGTCAAGCCAGGCCCGCAGCCGCCCGCCCAGCCCGTCGAGCCTCGCGTTCAACCGCCGGTCAGGCCGGTCGAGCCGCCGGTGCGCCCGCCGCAGAAGCCGCCGGTCGCCGCCCCCACGGCCCAGCCGCCCCCCGAGCCCGCCCCACCCGCGCCGGCGACTCCACAGCCCGAGCCTCCCGCACCGGACAGAGCGCCGCCGGCCGACGAACGCATCACCCTCAAGATAGGCACCTTCGACAGCGCCGGAGAAGCCGTGAAAGCAGGTGTCGAGCTCGGCATCGACGGCCACACCTTCTCGCCCGTGCGCGATTCCAAGACCCGGCGCTACACGCTCCACTTCGGCGAGTTCACCACCTGGAAGGACGCGATCGCCGTGATGGAGGCGATCAAACGAAGCCACCCGAACACCGACGTCCGCCTCTGGAACATCAGCGCACCGCCAGCCCAGGCCGGTGCGGACGAGGGCGCCGAGCCCAATCCGGCGCCGGCCCCCGAACCGGCCCGAGCGCAACGCGAGGGCAGTAGGGCCGGCGTCCCTGCCGGCTCCGGTACGCGAGACGGCTCAGCTCGCGCCTCACGCCACCCCGAGGTCCGCCCACGCGCCGCCACACCTCCCCGCGAACCGTCCGCGTCAGAGGAAGACAGCCCCGCCGCGACAGCCCACGCCGGCCCCAAAGGGCCCTACGTCATCCGGGTCGCCTCGTATCAGCGCCTCGAGAACGCCGCAACCACGGTCAGGACCTTGCTCCTCGCCGGCTTCGAGGCAACGATGGACCGCACCCACGTGCGCGGAACCCCCTGGTTCCGGGTCCACGTCGGCGGGTTCGAGTCCGTCGAAGCCGCCCGCCGGGCCCAGGCCAAGATCGTCAAGCTGGCCGGCGTGCTGGACGGCGCGACGGTGGTGAAGGTCGAGTAGGCCTTCAGGCCAGCAGTTCGTCCAACCTCGCTCGGGGATCGCCGTAGGAGCAGGGCCTCACCGAGCATCTTGCCCTGCAAGATCGCCTCGTAGAAACTCAGGCCAAGTGTGGTCGCAGCCGTGTCCTCCACGACCCACAGGCAGCCCATGAAACTCTGGACGCCGGCGCGGACGAAGGCCTTCGGTATGTTCGCAAGATCTCGATAGCCAGCCGCATGGGTGCCGATGGCGGCCCCCGATTGGCAGGAGTTGAGGTAGACCAAGCGCGGGCAGCGCCCAGCGAAGTGGTCGCGGATCCCCGCCGGCGAAAGCACTCCATCCGCGAGCAGCATCCCCGTCTGATCGGGAGCGTCGGCTGCAACGACGGTGTGGCCGCTGTAGTGGAGCAGTCCGACGGGACCGGCAGAGACGACCTTGCGGACGCCGGCGAAGGTGGCTTCTTCCCCTTCGAGGACGACGATCCGTCTCTCGTCGATGCCGGCGCGGATAAAGAGGTGTCTGAGCTTCTCGACCTCCCGGACGGCCTGGAGCAGCCTGCGCTTGCCGGGGTGGACAGGATCGGCGATGAACAGGGCTCGAGGGTGCGACTCGGCGCGTCTGCTGGCAGAGTAGGCCTGGATCGAGTCGGACAACTGCTGGGGGAACAGCAAGCGCCGCCCGAGCGCAAACCGCCGCTGCAACATCTCGTTCTGGACCACGAGGCATTCCCAGGGAATGATCGCGTCGTCCTCGCTGAGGTCGAGTCTCAGCAGGGTTCTGCGCGGCAACAGGCCCAATCGAGCAACGAGGTCAGTACCCACCATGGAACGGGACAGGTCGGTACCGATCGACTGGAGGACCTCGGGTGCCCGTCTGCCCAGCGCCTGCGGATCGAAGGCGGAGATTTCTGCCAGGAGCCGGTTCCGCTCCGCAACTGCAACTTGGTGGGCCTCGAGGGCGGCGCCGCCGGCGGCCACCAACTCACCGTCGCCCGACGGCTCAAGCCGGTAGCTGTAACTGATGACGGCGCCAACCGGTGGGAGCGAATGGACGGAAAGGACCCAGGTTTCGGGTGGACTCGTCGGGCCACCGGCCTGTTTCGAGCGGTGGTCCCATACCCGAACTCGGGAGCCCAAGACCGAGGCAACGCACCCGCCCACGAACCCGATCAGAGGGGCCACGAGAGAAACGTAGACCGTCCACGCCACGGCTGCCCACACGACCAGGACAGCGTAGGCGACCGACGCTGCGCAGGCCCAGACCAGCAACCTCCGGCCAGCGAACCTGCAAGATAGCGCTGCGCCGCCACAGAAGCCCGCCAGCGTCATCAGCGCTGTAATCGGCAATGCGGCCCGGTACGGCGTCTCTCCCGTGAGCAGGCTGTTGGCGAGGTTGGCCTGAAGGAGCAAACCCGGGACCCTGCCGGCACCGAGCGGGCGTACCGGGGTGAGATGCGAATCGGTGGCACTGTCGATCACGCCCAGGAAGACCAGGCGGTCGCGGAACGTCTGGTTTGCGAGCAGCTTCTTGCGATAGCTCGGGTCCTGCAAGTCCGCCACGGCCAAGATCGGCTGCCCGGCCAGCGCGAAGTAGTTCTGCGGTATGCCCCACCTCGAGTAGTCGATCCAGAGCCGCCGCCGGCCTGCGGCCTCGAGGACCCGGGCCTCGAGCGAAAGCGGCAGGTTTGGGTCCATCTGAGCGCTCGCCTCTCCGCGCCCGAGGGCCTCGAACTGGGCGACCGCGCGAACGGCCAGGGCCGGCACTCCTCGAAACCACGGGTAGACACTGCGGACTACCGTCCGTTCGGCGAACCCCGAGTAACCCCGAACCGGAAAGAGGCTCTGCAAAGCGGCGGGCAAGGCCTCCTCGTGGTAGCCTCCGTCCGCATTGTGGACGAAAACCAGCGGAAGCTCGATGGGCAGGACCTTCTGTTCGAAGACGTACCGGCGGCACGACTCGAACCCCTCGAGCATCCGGGCAACTTCGGCCTCCGACCCGGGCGCCGGCAGTCCGGGTCTGGACCCCTCGAACAGCACATCGGCAACCAGCAACCGCGCTCCGCCGTCGCGCAAGATCCAGCCCGCGAGCTCGCCCAGTCTCGATGGAGCGAGCGAGCGCTCCCCTCCTCGGGCGAAGACCACCATCAGCCGGCTGTCCCAGGCACTCTCGCCTCTCAGATAGACCAGTTCATCGTAGACCTGGTCTTCCACGAGCTGTCCAGCCAGTAGCGCCAACAGGACGACAAAGAGTGCGGCCACGCCGTGAGACCGCGTCCACCGCGAAAGGGCCCCGAGCAGAAGACCGGGGGTGTCCTTCTGGGGCAGGGCGTGTGGACTCGCGGGTTCGCTGCCAGGCGCAGGGCTCACCGGACGATCCTCACCGGCCGACGGCGTTCTCTTGGCCGGCAACCTTCAGGAAGGCGGTAACGGCCTCCGGGACGTTTCCCTTGGCGGCCTCTCTGAGCGCGGAGTCGACTCGCGAGAGGGCGTCCTTGCCGGTCCAGTCACTCGCTCTCTGGCCTTTGACCTTGGCCAGCAGGATCCTGGCACCTCTCAGGACCTCGTCGCGAGCCGCGTGGTCCCCGCCGGGCTGGTTCGTCAGCCGTTCGAGGATCTCCTCGGCCCTTTGGCGCATGCCGACGTCCTCGTAGAGCACGGCCGCCGCCAGCTCCCCGAGCGCCGGGCTCTTCCCGCTGCAGACTTTTCGAATCGCCTCCGCGGTCATTTCCACGGCGGCCATCTCGGCTTCCGACATGCGGCGGAAGGCCACCCAATCAGTGCTGGATGTCGGAGCCGCGGCCTCCGCGGCCTCGGGCCGGAACCGCACGCGCCAGCAGTACCACTGGCCGGTTTTCAGCGAGTCCATCAGGGTCTGGCTCGGACTCCACGCCCCCTCGCCGGAGACCGGCGCAGTCTGGCTCCAGGAGCCGTCGAGGGACTTCATCTCGATGCTCTCGACCCTCGCCTTGGTGACCGGAGCCCAGCGGAAGACCGGCGCCTCACTGCCAATCTGGCTGTTGGCCGGAGAACGGGGAGACGGCTGGAACGTGGGCTCGGGGCAAACGGGCGCTGCTTCGGTCTGACCAGGGCCGACGAGATCCTTGACCCTGGTGGCGAGGCGACCCCAGAACCCGCCCTCCTCAGGCGGGCAGACGTAGTCCGCGCCCAGCGGGACGGGGAAGACCCGGCCATCCTGCTCCAGCTCGGCACCCCCGCTGATAACCCGGAAGCGGTCGCCGCTGCGCAGTTGCATCCCCGGGGTCGCCGGCACCGGCTCGGCGGAGCCGCTGCGCACAACCACGGCAGTACCGTCTACGACCTTGACGACGACCCGAGTCTCGGCCGCGGCAAGCCCGCTGAATCCACAGCAGATGACGGCAATCAGAACCAACCGGATGCCGACGCCCAATCGAACCGACCTCCCCAGCTTGGCCATAGCGATTCAATTCGTACACCGGCCAGCCGCCGGAGTCAAGGACCTCATCGACCCTGGGTGCGCTCGCGAGATGCGGGGAGCCGCATCGCCACGTCGGCGATCTTATCTCCCCTGCCGCTGGCCGGTTTCCGGACTCGCCAGTCTTGGCGCGGCTTCCTGGGCCGGCACGGAGGCCGGCCCTACCAGTTTCACCCATGAACCGCGAGCGCACCCATCGACCCTTCGACCGTGATCCGGAGATGGACAGCCGGTCCGGCGTATGTCAACATGGGTTTTGCGGGAGCGACCGTACACTCCGGGCTGTGCGGCCACGCCAATCTGGATTGAAAGGCGGAAGAGCCCGGGCGAATCAGGGTATGGGCAAGTCGGTCCCCGGCCCTTCCGGGGCACACAGCGAGAGGTCCGGCCCGGGCGGGCGCAACCGACCTGCAGAGTCCTCATCGGCACAGGCGGTACGCGGCTCGGGACCTTAACGGCATGGCGCAGCACACTCAGGTCTGATGTCGGTTCGTATCACTCATCTGTCCGGACGCCAGGAGGGACTGACAGTCCTCTTCGAGCGGCTGCCCATCTCGCTCGGTCGCGATACTTCCAGGTGCGAAGTGGCCTTCGATCTTTTCGAGGGGCGGGTCGTCTCGGCGCTCCACGCGCGCCTCTACCAGCACGGCGACCAGTTGTTCGTCGAAGACTGCCGCAGCAAGAACCACACTTACCTCGACGGAAACGAAGTGGTGGAGCCGGCTCCTGTTCCTGATGGGGCTGTCCTGGAGCTTGGGTGGAGTGGTCCGAAGGTCCGCCTCGAGTACCTGCTCGTCGCCGCCCCGGCCAGCTTCGCGCGCGGCCAGGTCGACACCTTGGTCCTGGAGCACAAGGATGGGCTCAAGGCCGGCGCTCAACTTCACTTTCAAAAGTCGATGATCCTGCTGGGCCGCGATACAGGCTGCGACGTCTGCTTCGACAGCAGGTACCAGCAGGTCTCTCGACAGCACGCCAAGATCTACGTTGGCACTGGCGTGGGGGCGCGAATCGTCGACAACGGCAGCCAGAACGGCACGTACCTCAACGGACGAAAGAACGCCTTCTCGGACCTGCGTACGGGGGACACCATACAGCTTGGCAGGGACGGCCCGGTACTCGGTGTGGTCTCGGCGCCCGGACCTGCCGGTGCGCGGGGCGACCGGGTCCCGGACCTCAGGGACTCAGGGACCTTCCAGGTCGCCAAGGAGGACCCGTCACGGGGCACGGTGCTGTTCCGTCCCTCGGCCACTCACCTGGCGGCCAGGCACGAACTGGTGCACGGCCGTGCAGGGGTCATCCCCATTCGAACGGAAGTCACCGTCGGACGTTCGCCACGCTGCTCCGTGCGGTTGGAGGCACCGAGCGTGTCCGGACTCCACGCCGTCTTCCGCAGGGAAGGCGACGAGTTCAGCGTCCGAGACTGGAACAGCACGAATGGGACCTTCGTCAACGGGCAACCGATCGACTATCGCCGCCGAGTCCTGCAGGACGGCGACGTCATCAGTCTGGCAGGCCAGTTTCTCCTCTTCTCGGATGGTGCGCTGGAGCAACTGCGGCGCGCTCCGGCCATCCAGGCCTTTGGATTGGGCCGTCTGGCACCCGAGCAGCCGTACGACGACTCGGGCAAGCCACGACTGCTGCTGGACGACGTCACCCTCAAGATCGAACCGGGCCAGTTCGTGGGCATCCTCGGACCGGCCGGTGCGGGCAAAACCACGTTGCTGCACACGCTCAACGGCCTCTATCCAGCCCATTGGGGCGAGGTCTATCTGTGCGGCGTCAGCCTCTACGACGACTTCCAGGCCCTTCAGGGGCGCTTCGGATACGTGCCCCAGAAGGACCTGGTCCACGAGGATTTGACGGTAAGCGAGTGCTTGACCTACGCGGCCATGCTCCGCCTGGCCTCCGACACTTCGGGACAGGACCGGGACAAGTGCATCCAGAGCGTTCTGAAGCGCGTCAGCCTGGGAGACCGTGAGTTCGCGCTCATCCGCACCTTGAGCGGAGGCGAGCGGAAGCACGTGAGCACGGCCCTCGAGCTGCTGGCCGAGCCGGACATCCTGTTCCTGGACGAACCGACGGCGGGCCTCGATCCCAAGTCGGAGACCGACCTGATGGAAGCGCTCCGCCAGCTCTCCAGCGTGCAGGGGAAGACGATCGTCGTGGTCACTCACCTGCTCGGCAACGTGGAGCGGCTCGACAAGGTGCTCATCCTGGTCAAGGGAGGCCGGCTCGCCTACGCCGGACCTCCCAGAGATGCCCTGACTTACTTCTCTGTAAAGGACTGGCGCAGCCTCTACTTCCGCCTCGACGCGGAAGGCGATCAATGGGCAGAGCGCTACCGCAAGGACGAGACGAACCGGATCTCGTACGACCCGCCGGCCCACGCCAAGGCCGCGCGAACGAGCAGCAGCGTCAGTGTCCAGCTCCGAGAGTCGAAGCGGGTCCGCGCCGGTTCGCTCAAGGGGCTGCTGGGTGCAGTCAGGCAGACTCACGTCCTGGCCCGCCGGTATGCGACGTTGGTCGCCCGGAACCGGCCGAACCTGGCGGTCTTGCTGGGCGGCCCTGTCCTCCTGGCCCTGGCCATCGCCGGGACGGTCGACCACACCGAGACCGTTCTGGCAATGCTGGTCTTCTCCTCGCTGTTCTTCGGCTGCTTCAGCTCCTGCAGAGAAGTCGTCAAGGAACGTCCGATCTTCCTCAGAGAGAGGCTCTTCAACCTGAGTCTGACCGGGTACATCGCGTCGAAGGTCCTCGTCCTCGGTCTGGTCGTGACGCTGCAGGCGCTCCTGATGACGCTGGTCCTGCAGGCGAAGTTCGAGCACCTGGGCAACTTTTTCGACCTGTGGCTCACCGCGAGCTTGACGGGACTGACGGGCCTGGCGGAGGGGCTGCTGCTTTCGGCGGTCGCCTCGACAGTGGACGTCGCGACCAGCGCCTTGACGTTGCTGGTCGTCCTGCAGATGCTTTTCTCCGGCGTCATCGTCCAGCCGGACGCCACGCCAATCGAGCGCCTGGTGCGGGACAGGGAGCTCGGCAAGGTGCTCCGAAAGGTCTGCTGCCACGTCGACCCCGGATTCTGGGCGTTCGACGCCCTGAAGCTCAGCGCTTTCGCCCCGGGCGCGTTCTACGTAGCTCGGGAAGGGGACGGAGAGCTTCGCGTGGACGGCCGGGCCTCCATCGAGTCCCTCAGCCGCAACCTCGAAGACCACCGCCGGAAGGACGAGGAGACGTGGGTCGAGATCGATCAGGCCGTGAAAGACCCGACAGCCTATTTCAATAGTCTGAGGACCAGGCTCGAGGTGCTCGAGAGCGACGGCCAGCACAAGTACGAGAACGCCCTTCGCAGGGATCTGGATCGGCGCAAGGCAGAGATGGCGGCGGGCATGCGCTTGGTCTCGACGGACTTGCACACGCTCGGAGACTCTCTCGCGGCGGCAGCCAATGAGATGAAGCCGCGGAAGATCCAGGACAGCTCCAAGCACCTCGACCGGCTGGTACTGGCGAGCTTCTCGGTCGTATTCGTGTCGCTGACGTTGATGGTCGTGTTCCGGCAGGAGGCCAGGCGACGCTCGCCCTGAGAAGGGGCGAGGGACTTGGTGAGCTGGCATGGCATCCCAGAAGCCGGAAAAGCTGAGAGACCGGTACCGGCTGATCCATCGCAGGCGCAGGACGACCGAAGATCCCTTCTTCAAGGGCGGTTTCGCCGAGGTCTGGGAGGCGGTCGACCAGGTCAACAAGCGACTGGTCGCCATCAAGCGCCTCAAGGAGACCAAGTGCCTCAAACCCGCCGAGGTGAAGAAGTTCTGCCAGGAGTTCGAGGTGCTCAGCCGGCTGGACCACCCGAACATCGTCAAGGTCTACTCGCTCGAGCAAGACCAGGACGGTCACTTCATCGTGATGGAGTTCATCGACGGAGCTTCGCTCCAGGAGCTGATCAACGAGGGTTCCCTGACGCGGCCCAAGTGTCTGCAAATCGTCAAGGAAGTGCTGCAGGCCCTGGCCTGTGTGCACAGCGTGCACGAGGGGATCGAGTCTCTCGTCCATCGGGACATCAAGCCCGGTAACATCATGATCGAGAAGGCAACGGGCCGGGCCGTCTTGCTCGACTTCGGGATCGCTCGCGTGCGGGGAGACGTCCGGAACACGATCACCGGCAGCACCGGGCAATTCTGCACGCCGGTCTATGCCTCGCCGGAGCAGGTCAGCAGCGTCGAGGTGGCCGCGGGCGTGCACGAGCCGGCGCCGCTCGACCATCGTTCCGACCTCTACTCGCTCGGGGTCGTCCTCTACGAGTTAATGAGCGGGCGTCCCCCCTTCACCGGCCCCGCCGACGTGGTCGCCGAGCTTCACCGCAAGAACCCGGTGCCCCGCCAGCCGTTGCAGACACCCAAGCCGCCGCGCGAGCCGGTCGGCCCGAACCTGCGCTACACGATTCTCAAAGCGCTCGAAAAGGACCCGAGACGCAGGTTCCAGTCGGCCAAGGAGATGCTCGAGCAGCTCGAGAGGCCGGACCACGAGGCCCCGAGTCGCCGCAAGACCTTGCGGCTGGCCGCGGTCGTCGTCCTGGCGGTCGCGTGTACGTTCTGGGGATCGACGGTCCTGGGACTGGCGATGGCCAAGGGAAGGCAACTCTGGACCCGCGTGTTTCCTCCGCCCGGCGCCCTCGCGGTATGGGCCGAGCCGCAGGGCATGCTGAAGCTGGACGGTGTGGCCACGCGCGAGACCCCGCTCGTCTTGACGGACCTCCGGCCCGGAAAGCACGCTCTGGAGATCGTCGACCGGATCGACGGAGCCGCCTCGTTGCCGACGATCAGCGTCCAGGTGGTTCCAGGCAGGACCGTCGCCGTTCGGGTCGAGGGCCAGTCGGTCGAAACGGCACTCACAACCGCCGCAGGCAAGGCTGAATGATATGAGCTCACTCTCACCCAAGATTGTCGCAGCCGGCCTCACCGATCCAGGCAAGATCCGCGTCACGAACGAGGACGCCATCTTCGTCGACAAGGGCCTCTCGCTCTTCGTGGTGGCCGACGGGATGGGGGGCATGAGCTCCGGGGAGATCGCCAGCGGCTTCGTCATCGAGATGGTGCGCCGGGAGCTGGCTCGCGGGACCTTGGCGCAGTCGCC
The DNA here is from genome assembly GCA_016213865.1 of Candidatus Rifleibacteriota bacterium. The sequence continues at coordinate 1,998 of JACQZL010000263.1, read as the reverse complement.
CGCCGCCTTCTTGAACGAGGCCCTCGCGAGGGCCAACTCGCGGGTCTACTTCCACTCCCTGGACAATCCGGAGAAGCGCGGGATGGGCTCGACGGTGGTGGCTCTAGCCTTCGCTGGCGGGCGCTTTTTCCACGCCCACGCGGGAGACAGCCGCCTCTACCGCCTGCGCGGATTCGAGCTGCGCCAGCTCACTCACGACCATTCGCTGGTCTGGGCCCTGTACCGCGAGGGGAAGATCTCCAAGCAGCAGATGATGACCGACCGCAGGGCTAATCAGATCTCTCGGGCGATCGGGATTCGCGACGAGCTGGAAGCCGAGTTCGGTGAAGACGACCTCGAGGCAGGCGACGTCTTCCTGCTCTGCTCCGACGGCCTGCACGGCATGGTGGACGATCCGGAGCTCGCGCAGGTGCTCTCGAGGAAGGACCCGCC
>JACQZL010000263.1:0-1454 GCA_016213865.1 Candidatus Rifleibacteriota bacterium | reverse complement strand
CGGTGGCCCGCCCTACCGCCAGGCCGGCGCTCTCGCCTGGCGCCAATCAAGGGACTGGCCGCGCGGCGACACTCAGGCTGCTGGGCGCAGCCCTGCTGCTTTTCGTCGGCGGGCTGGCCGCGGGGAGTCTCGTGAATCGCGTGGACGGCCCAGCGGTGAGGGCTCTGCAGGTGACGGCCATCCCTGACTCGGGACTGACGGATCCGGCGGTGGCGGGCCAGGCAGCCAAGACCGGGGTGACAGAGCCCGGCATATCAACGGCCACCCTCATGGCAGCAGTTACCACGCCGTCGACGCTCACGCCGGCACCGGAGGTGGCGCCGACAAGCTCGGCCGCGGTCGCACGCACGGGCTCGACAGCCCCTGTCTCCGCGACGGCACTGGTCACTGCTCCCGCTGAAGTCAAGACGGCTGCCGGCCCGACGGTGCCGCCCGTTGCGCAGCCTCCGACTGCCAGCCGGACGCCGACCGACTCGCTGCCGGCTGCGATCGTTCCAACGGGGCTCACGCCACCCTCGGGCCCGCCGGCCTCACCGGAGACCTCGGTCGCTCCGATAGCCGGACGGCCGACCTCCACGACCTCTCGGGTCGCCGCCGTTCCGCAGCGCCCCACCCCCTCGGCCTCGCAAGTAGCATCCGCCGCCACTTCGCCCACTACGCCCCGGGCCGCGCGACCCTCGGTCGTCTCGACGGCAGCCGGCGCCACGACCACGCCGCCCAAGCCTCCACCGCCGGTCGAACCGCCGAAGATCCCCGTGACCGTCAAGCGGACCCCACGCAGCTTGCGCCTTCTCATCGACGGCAAGGAAGTCGCCAGCTCGGAGCGGCTGGAGTTGGGCGCGGGCCGGCACGACTGGACGGCGGTGGCCGACGACTACCTGCCCGGCTCCGGCTCCCTGAAGCTGCCTGGCGGCGAGTCGCTCGAAATCGAACTGACAAGAGACCCCGATGCTACTCGGGACGGAGCGGTTCCGGCCGAACTGGACAAGCCCTTTGGCGGACACCTGGACGCCCGAGAGGGAGACGTTCACGACTGGTTCAGACTGGAGCTCCCTGGCCCCGGAAAGCTGAGCGTCGCTCGAAAGAACGGCGGCGTGACGGCCTTCGTTCATCCAGGCAGCAAGAAGCTCGGGCCGACCAGAACTAACGTCGAGTTGGACGTGGACCGGAAATCGACCGTTTGGCTCGAGATCGGTCTTGCCAGTGGCAACGGCCGCCCAGCGCCACTGAAGTACCAGTTCCTCGCATCGTTTCACCCGCGGCGCGACGTGGACGTCCGCCTCGAATCGGAGCCGTCGGGAGCGACGGTCATGGTGAAGCCGCACGGCCGGAGCGGAACGACCGAAGTCGGGAAGACGCCGTGCGATTGGAAGGGTGCTATCGAGGCAGACACGAAGCTCGAGTTCGAGTTCCGTCTCGAAGGATACGAGACAGAGAAGAAGCCGGTCACCGTG
>JACQZL010000262.1 GCA_016213865.1 Candidatus Rifleibacteriota bacterium | reverse complement strand
TGGGTCGGGAGGGGGTCACCTCACGGTTGTGGAGGACGCGCCCAGCTTCCTCGGCGAATTCAGGAGGCAACTGTGGACGTGGACCACGAGAGGGGAGCTGGTCTGCCCCCCCCTGGCCGGTGCGGCGCGGTAGTCCTGAGAGCCCGCTCCGCCCCCCATTTCGTCGGTGATACAGTGGCCGCCAAAGGGCCGGCTTCCGTCCGGCCGCTCCCGTACTCGAACGGAGGTGATCTCGATGAGCGCTCGCGCTGGGCTATCGGTGGCGGTGGCGGTCATCGTCTCGACGCTCGTTGCCGGCTGCCTCGGCGCGGCCGAGCGGGTGCGGTTCCCGCGCTCGAGCGGCGTCCTCCTGCACCCGCCATCGCCAGGTGCGCGCAACTGCCAGGGGGCCTGCAGACACTCGCGGCCTTCGCGCTCTGCCCTGAACACGTCGTCAGCGCGATGACGCGACAGGATGTTCCTTCGGGACCGGCATTAGCAGGTTGCCGGGGTTTCGGGACACGTTTTCGACGGATTTGACGAGAAGGCAGAAGAAGTTCTCTTGCCGCCAGCGCTCGAACATCCGATAGGCTACCTCCACGTCTCGGAGGTCCCAGCGGCTGGTCAAGATGGCAGTTTGGTGGTCGTTCTCGTTGAGGCGTGTGACCTGTCGGAGGCGCAGTTTGCCCTGGAGCAGGCGAACGGCTCGATCGTCGAGGAGATACTCCACTGGATGGGCGTTGAAGACAGCCTTCCTCAGGACGAATCGCTTCCTGGCAATACGACGGAACTTCCCCTTGCGGTAGGTCAGGATGTTGAAGTGAGCAAGCAGGATTTGTTGGAAGAGCTTCGGGCTCCAGCCTCCGCGGTCGAACACGACGGTAACGTGCCGCTCTGTCCCGACCAAGCCACGGACTTCCTCAAGAACGACCGGCAGCATCTTGGTCATGGAAGCGTTCGCTTCGGCCGTGACCACGAAGAGCGGGTCACCTCGCTCGTCGTTGACCCAGTAGTCTGTCGTCGCAGGCATGGAAATCCGCATCTGCGTGACGTGTGCCTTCGGGATCGTATGCTTGCCGTGGTAGACACGGACGTGGCCGTCGACGTAGAGGAAGCCCAGAGCCCGACCATGGTCGGCGACGCGACGTTTGGCCAGTTCGCGACCAAGCTGTTCAGCTCCCTTCAGTTTCGCTAATCGAGTGAGTTTCCTGCGAAGTGTCTTCACTTCAGGGGCGCGGTCGAGCCCCACGATACGGCCCAACTGGCTGGGAGAGTGTTCCTTGAGCCACTCGGGCCGCTTGATCCTGAGGAGCGAGAACAAGACGAGCGCAACCAGAGTGGTACGCAGGCCGTAGAAGGCTGGGCCGATGCTGCTAGATCCTCTCCGCAGTCGACAGCAGCTTCGAATCGACCAGTGCCGGGATGGCGAGCAACACACCAGCACCGGGAACGGCTGCGGCCTCTGCAAAGAGCGGAAGCGCATCTTCGACGAGCCCCAAGGCAGCAAGAAGTCGAGCAAGGGACCGATCCAGCGGATCCTGAGTGTCAACAATCGCCTCCTCGGAACTGCTCAGTTCGCGCTCCCCGGCGTCCGACTTCGTGGCCTCGCCAGATACTGCCATCTCCGAACCCAGGGTAGGGCACGGGCCTACGCGGGCACTGCTGTGTCCTTGTGGTTCGTTGAAAAGTCGCCCCTGGTGATCCGGCGGGTTCCAGCCCATCCGTCGAAGCGCCTTGCGAACGGTCTTCTCGTCTATCCCCAGCAAGCCGGCGATGGTCCGATTGCTGGCTGGCGCCAGCTTCAACCGCAGGATCGTCTGGTCACGGCTCACGCCAGCACGGGCAACTCGAGGGATGCCGGACTGCCGGCCCCTTGGTCGTCCCAGGCCGTTCAGTCCCTCGAGAGCGAAGCGCGCCTGATCGCGACGAACGGTACGCACAGAATGGCTGAAAGCGCGGGCAACCTCCTTCTGGTTGGCCAGGCCCGTGTCGACCAACAGCACCATCGCGTAGCCCTCGGCCACCCGGTCCTCGACGCTGTACGAGTGCAAGATGACTGCAGCGGCAGTCACCACACGGTGACCCTGCGCGGTGCGGACCGAGACACGGGAGTTGACCGCTACCGTCCCTGGTAGTGCTGCAACCTCGGGAAACAGCTTTCCTTGCCCAATGGAGTCGCTCATGTAGACATGTTCGCGGTATCGCCCTCACCACGATGGGCCCTCCCACTCCATCCACGTACTCGCGGCTCCTGTGCCCCTGCGGCTTGCTGCCATCACGAGTTTCGCGAAAAGCGGACAGTTTAACGTCCGCACGAGCAACGCCGTAAATGCGTTCGAAACAGCAATAGCCATCAGCACTTTCACAAAAAGCGGACAGTTTAGGGCCCGCACCCCTCGGCGCTCCCTCTAGCTCCAGTCTGTATTCCCGAGGGGTATGTCAGGAGTTCTGGACTCACGACGATGGGCGTCAGGGACTCAGCGCGTTTGTCTTCGAAGTGGCTGCATCGGCCCCGCTGGAGGTCGACCGAGGGTTCGCCAAGAAGCGCTTCTTCCATGCGGTGAGGCGAAAGTGGACTGCATCGAGGAAGGACGTTCCCGATGTTGACGAGCTGTTTTGAGTGCTCGCCGCTTGTCGCGCTCCGGGACGTGGCTGTTCGTGTTGGTCGGGGTTGCGAACCCACGAGATTGCCGTCTGCTCTCGCACCCGTCACGCCGGATGCGTCCTCGCTACAAGCGACTGACTGTCCGCTCGAAACCCTCGAGGTTGACCGGTGCCCGCTTCTACCTTGCTCACCCGACGGGGCTGGCTGAGACCATGGAGTGCTTCCACGGCACCAGCGGCTTTCGAGGGCGACGCCTTGTGGGCCTACGCTCCCCCGCCGGCTGCAGAGGTTGAAGGTGCGGTAGGCGCCTCCGATCGCGGCAGCGGCCCGACGCGGACGTCGCCTCGCAGACGCGCAAGCAGATCGCGCCGGATCAGCAGCCAGACCTCGCCTTGAGGATCGGGAACAGTCTCCAGCAACCGGTAGCGCTCGCGCAGCCGGTCCAGCAGGAACGGGTCGTCGGGTCGTCCGAGCCCTGTGCAGTGCGAAGGCGAGCCGCCCGGATGGACGTAGATCCAGGCCATGTCGAGGAGCGCCAGGGCCAGTTCCCGGTCGCCCTGCAGAGCGGTCTTCGACATGGCGAGGAAGGCGATGCGGTCGTGGGCCTCGTCCTCGAGGAAGGTGCAGTAGATGGAGGATTCGTAGCCCAGGAACCACCGGCGATCGTGGGGCGCGGGCTGCGAGTTGTTGAGAAAGCTGAAGAGCTGCACATCCAGCGCGGGGTGGGTGTTGAGAGGGTGGACGGCCAGGTGCAGCGTCTCGCCGGGCAAGGCCAGCGCATGGGCCAGGAGGCGTGCCTTCTCGTAGAGGTCCCACCCGGCGCGGGAGGTCCATCGCATGCGCATGTCGGGATCGGAAGCCGCGTAGTGACCCGGGCTGTACATCGGCTGCAACCGATCGCGGTGGTACCACGTCGCATCGGCCGCCTGGGCAACGGCGAGGCCGGCCGCCAGAAAGGCCGCTCCGATCGCCGGTCGCCGGCCCAGCGCGCCGAAGCCGTGGGCAGCCAGACCGGCCAGCGGCACCAGGGCGGGGACGAGGTAGCGGGCCTCGCCGTGCCGGAAGACCGACAGCAGGAGAAGCGCGCCGGCGAAGCTGGCGGCCAGCGGCCCGGTCCCGGCGGGACGCTTCCAGAGCGCCAGGAGCGCCCCGGCCAGCACGAGAGGCGAGAGCCAGCGCCCGCACGCCGTCCAGAGGTTGGCAGTGTACATGCCGAGCATCTGCCCGTACTCCGAGACGCGGGACGCCTCGATCACCGTCGGGTCGTTGGCTGTCGTGAGGCGCAGCAGGTCCCAGTCGAGGTAGGACCAGAACCACCATCCGGCGACCAGCGTGGCCACCAGCGCCACCAGCCCGAGCCGAAGGGCGCCTTCCTTCCAGGTGCCCCCGGCGCGCCTGAACGACGCGAGAGCCACTCCCAGGGGACCGACCAGGTAGAGGGCGACGGTCCACTTCGTCAGCGCCCCGAGTCCCAGGACCACCCCCAGGATTGCCGAGCCCCTTCTGGAGGGCAGCCCGTGCGGACCCGCGAGCAGGGCGAGCGCCAGGCCGACGGTCCCCACCAGGCCGCACTCGAAAGCCAGGGCCTTGGTGTGCCAGTTGAGCAGAGGCGCGCCCGCCAGCAACAACTGCGCGAGGGCGATCGTGGCCGGCCCCGCGCCGCGCCGAAGCAACGCCGCGGTTAACCCGACCAGGCCGGCGACAATCCAGAGGTTGCTCCACATCACCAGTGCGGTCAGGTCGGGCCGCTCGCCGGGCGTACACCCTCCGGCCAGCCAGGTGAAGTAGAGCGGTGGGTAGTAATGCTGGCGATCGAGCCACCGGGCAAAGCCACGGAAGGGCCCACCCTCGTGCCACCACCGGGAGCCGAGCGAGGCCTCGCTGGCCCACTGGCCCGTGTCCAGCGCGTTGCTCGAGAGGGTCAGGTACGCCCAGGTGTTGGCCATGACGGCCGCCAGCACGAGGAACGTGGCGGCCCAGGCAAGGACGTGACGCCTGCCGTTGGGCTCGGCCTGGCCTTCCTGCGGGCCCGCGGGGTTCGAGACTCGGAACCCGCCGAGCGCTGTTCGACGATCGCTCGTGGGTTCGCAACTCTCGACTACCGACTCCCGATTCGGGGCTCGGGGCATGGGCTTGGCAAATCCGAGCTCTCTATCGATCGGTCTCGGGTGCCGGCGCCTCCACGGGCAGCTCGCCGGAGGCTGCCGGGGGGCCGTCACCGGAAGGTGCCGGCGCCTGTCCGCAGCCCTTACGCTTGGCCCGCCAGGACTCCAGGTAGCTTCGAGCGATCGGCACGGCCCCGGGCAAGATCGACAGGAAGATCACGATCGCGACGACGTAGTGGATGTGCTCCTTGATGTGCGGGTCCAGCCGGCCCAGGAAGTAGCCCGAGAGCGTCATCGAGGCGACCCATCCGATGCCGCCGACGATGTTGTAGGTCGCGATGCGCCAGTAGCCCATCGTCCCCACGCCCGCCACCACCGGCGCGAAGGTGCGGATGACGGGGATGAACCGGGCGAGGATGATCGTCTTGCCGCCGTGCCGCTCGTAGAACTCGTGCGTGCGGAGGAGGTGCGACCTCCGAAAAAGGAGCGAGTCCTCTCGCTTGAAGATCTTCGGCCCCGTCCGCAGGCCTATCTGGTACCCCACGGCGTCCCCGAGGATCGCCGCCAGCATCAACGAGATGTTGAGCCACCAGATGTCGAGGAACCCCCCGGCAGCCAGGACGCCCGCCACGACCAGCAGCGAATCCCCGGGCAGGAAGAAACCGATGAGGAGACCCGTCTCGGAGAAGACGATGATCAGCAGGACGGTCATACCGCCCCACCGGATCAGCTCCTCGAGGTTGTAGAGGTTCTGGAAGAAGCTGTGGATGAGATCGATCATGCGGTGGAGTCCATTGCCTTCGGGGTCTTCGAGTCTTCGTGGTTCATCGGCTGGCGCCTGGCTAATTGGTCAGGCCCCGCAGCGGCGCCGGGAACCGTCCGCCGCGGTCGATGAAGGCCTTGCAGGAGTAACGGCTGACGGCGATCACGGGCCCGCCGCCCAGGAGCCCCCCGAATTCCACACGATCGCCGGGTTTCTTGCCGGGAGCGGGGATGATACGCACGGCGGTCGTCTTGTTGTTGACGACGCCGATGGCGGCCTCGTCGGCGATGATCCCCGAGAGCGTCTCGGCGGGAGTATCGCCGGGGACGACCACCATGTCGAGCCCGACCGAGCAGACGGCGGTCATCGCCTCGAGCTTGCCCAGGTCGATGGCGCCGAGGGCTGCGGCAGCGGCCATGCCGGCATCCTCGGTGACCGGGATGAACGCGCCGGAGAGCCCGCCCACGTGGGTCGTGGCCATCGCCCCACCGCGCTTGACGGCGTCGTTGAGCAGGGCCAGGGCCGCCGTCGAACCAGGGGCGCCCACGCGCTCCAGGCCCATGGCCTCGAGGATGTTGGCCACGGAATCGCCCTCCGCCGGCGTCGGCGCCAGCGAGATGTCGACGATCCCTCGCGGCAGGTTCAGGCGGTCGGCCACCTCGCGCAGGATCAGCTCGCCCACGCGCGTGAGCTTGAAGGCCGTCCGCTTGATGCGGTCCGCCAGGTCGCCCACGGACAGGTCCGGATAGGCCGCCACGACGTGCCGGATGACTCCGGGGCCGCTGATGCCCACGCTGACAGTCGTGTCGCCTTCGCCGACGCCATGGAACGCGCCCGCCATGAACGGGTTGTCCTCCGCTGCGTTGGCGAAGACCACCAGCTTGGCGCAGCCGACCCCGTCCCGGGCGGCCGTGGCCTGAGCGGTCTCGCGGATGATACGTCCCATCAACCCGACGGCGTCGAAGTTGATGCCGCTCCGGGTCGTCGCCAGGTTCACACTGCCGCAGAGTCTCTCGGTCGAAGCCAGGGCCTCGGGGATCGACTCCAGAAGCCGCCGGTCGCCGGGGGTGATGCCCTTGGGCACCAGCGCCGTGAACCCGCCGATGAAGTTGACGCCCAACTACGTCGCGATCCGGTCCAGCAGCCGGGCAATCCGCAGCGGCCCGTCCTTCGGGGCCCCCTCCAGCAGGAGAGAGATCGGTGTCAACGCGAGTCGCCGGTTGACGACGGGGACGCCGTACTCCTCGGCTACCTCGTCGACGGTCTTGACCAGGTTGCGGGCCACGCTGAAGATCTTGCGCTGGATCCGCTTCTCGACGGCCGCCAGGTCGCTATCGGCACAGTCCAGCAGACTGATGCCCAGCGTCACGGTGCGGATGTCGAAGTGATCGACTGCCAGCATGGCCAGCGTCTCGAGCACTTCTTCGAGCTGGTACTCCATCGCGTTCCTCCTGGGGGCGGCCGACCGGGTCACGCCCGGTCTCAGACCCGGTGCATGAAACGGAAGAGCCGCTCCTTCTGGATGATCGCCTTCAGCTCGAGTTGCTGGGCCGTCCGTTCGACCTGCTGGCGCACGGCGACGATGGTCCGATCCTCGGCCGAGCAGTCCGCCACGATGAGACAGAGGAACAGCCCCTCGATGATCTTCTGCGTGATATCGACGATGTTGACCTGGTGGTCCGCGAGGACGCGGGTGATCGCCGAGAGGATACCCGGCCGATCGGCGCCCATCACCGAGATGACCAGCCGTTCGCGTTGAGGTTCGCGCTGCTGGGAGCGAGTCGGTCCAGTCTCCGTCATGGCGCATCAAAGCTAGCATTCCCCCGGCGGCGAGTCAATCCTCGGGTCGAGGGTGCGTGTCTGGCAGGTGGTCCCACGCCGGTTGGAAAGGCCCTGGCATGGCTCTTCGACACAGAGACACGGAGCCACAGAGCCACAGAGAAAGAGAGACCGTGAGTGGCGACGTCTATCGAATGACAAGACGAGGGAGGCTCGAGGAGTCGCGGTGCCTGCGAGCGAGGCAGAGAATGAACCCTCTGTGCCTCTGTGTCTCTGCGTCTCTGTGTTTATCCCGCAAGGGGGGGGGCACCTACGAGACATGCACCCCTTGGGTCGAGCAGGGGTGCGGCGCCGGATCATGGCGACACGACGGGCAGTTGTCTTCATCGACTCGATTTCTCCCCCCGTTC
>JACQZL010000042.1 GCA_016213865.1 Candidatus Rifleibacteriota bacterium | reverse complement strand
TCTGGCGAGAACTGGCGTCGAGGCTGACCAGGATTGGGCTTGAGCCACTCGAGGCGCAGAGTGCTCTGCTTGCGAAGGTTGCCGGAGCCCCCGCGACCGATGAGCGGGCGGAGGTTACGGGTGAGGTCGATGGACCGGGCCAGGCTATCGGGAGCGAGTGGGTTGCTGGCGAGGACGACGGTGGAGAGGCTCTGCTTGATGCCGATGAGCGCGTAGTACTCGGGCTCGATGGGGATGAAGACCTCGGAGGCGGCGATGAGGGCGTTCATCGTGAGGAGCCCCAGGGTCGGCGGGCAGTCGATGATGATGTAGCCGTAGGCGGCGCGGACCTTGTCGAGCGTCGGGCCAGGGCAACGGTCTGGGCAACGAGGGGGATCTCCTGCTCGGCGGAGGAGAGGAGAATGTTGGACGGAGCGAGGAAAAGGCCGGGAATCGCGGTCCGCGCAGTTCGTGAAACGCAGCCTCGAGGTGGAAACGCTTCTTGTAGAGGCGGTAGATCTGCACAGGTCGCAGCCCCAAAGCGTTGCAGACGAGCACCATGGGCTTCGGGAAGGCCTTGTGCTTGACCACCACGAGTTGGAGCACGACGACCCTGGTGGGTTCGACGACCGTGGTTGCTGCCAGGCAGTACTTGGGGTACCGGTACTTGAAGTCCGCGTCCTTGATGTAGTTGGGTACGAGCTTGGCGCGGCAGACGAAGAGGGCATCGTCCTTGTCCAGCCCGTCAAGTTCCTCGGCGTCGAAGTAGCCGCGGTCCAAAACGTACATCTGGTTGGGCCGCTTACCCATGATCCGCGTAACCCGCTCATGAAGCACCTTGAGTGAGGCCGCGTCGTTGACTCTTCCGGAAGTGATCCAGATAGCCAAGGGGAGCCCGAGCTGAACGTCATAGGCCAAGTGCAGCTTGTACCCCAAGGCCGTCTTGCCCAAGTGACCTGCGTAGCCCCTCGCCGCCGCCCCGTACTTCTTGCCGATCGCCGCCGCCCCGGCTGTAAGTGGCCGCGTTGGAGTGAGCCACGCGGACGGCGGTTCGCGTCTCCACGTGGGGCCTGACGGGGCCGCCACCCAAGACGGTCTCACGCCCGACGGGGCCCCGATCGGGCGGGAGGCTCGGTTGCGCACTCCCGGGACGGCCCGGCCGTCCGCGCCCGCGAAGGCCTCCGTTGGCTCGACTGCTCCCGCGCGTCAGCGCCCCCGCTCGCTCGTGCTTCCCTACTCCGAATCTCAGGAGCGATTTCATCTGGTTTCCGGGCCTCATCCTGCACCAGAGCCTTCGCTTGCCGCAGGTGCTACGCTGACCCAGGGACGGTCGGATCATGGAGATGCTGAAGCGATATGCCCTGGAGTTCGCGGTCGGACTGACGGCGTTCCTGGGCACGCTCTGTGCTGTCCATCTCGTCGAGACGAGGGTCTCGAGACCGGTCCCGGAGGATGGCTGGTCATGCCCGCCGGAAGGGGAAGAGCGGGTGCCGGTCGTGATCGCGCGAGTGGACCTGCCGGCGCGCACGCGGACCACGGCCGGGATGATGGAGCTCGTGTGGGTACCCGCCTCCGTGCGGCACTCCGACGCGGCGACGAACGTGAAGTGTCTTCTCGACCACCAACTCCTGGTGGATGTTCTGGCACGAGAGCAACTCCTGCTGGGTTGGTTCGGAGAGAGCAGCAGGTGGTGCGGGAAGCCATCCCGCAGGCCGGGCCCACTTCGCGCCGTTTCCATCCCCATCACCATGGATCGCGCCGTGGGCGGGTATGTCGACGTCGATCAGCATGTCGACGTCATCGGCACCTTCCGCACGCCGCGGGGCCTGGTAACGAAGCCAGTCGTCAGGAGTGTCAGGGTGCTTGCGATTAACGGCCGCCCCCTGGAGATACGCAATTCGGAGCCGCCGACTGCAGTGAGTGCAGTCTCTGTCTGGTCACCCTTGCGCACGCACCCCCCCGCGGGGTTCGGCGTCTACCACCACGACATCCAGGCTGTGACCCTGGAGGTGACGCCCGAAGAGGCGGAAAAGCTGGCCCTTGCGGTTCGGACCACCCAGCTCCATCTCGCAATCATGAACCCGGACGAGACACTATCTTCTGAGCCGTATGCTGTGGTCTGCGAGCGAGACCTTCTCGAGTCCGTCGCGCCCGACTCCTTCAGCCGCACCAGACCGCCGGCCGCTCCGCCTTCGACAGGCGACCAGGGGCACGAATGAAAAGGCTCGCCGGGAACATCGCTATCGCCCATCTGGCAGCGCTCGTGGCAGTCTGGTGCTACTACGGCCCCTGGAGCTTCCACTGCCGCAAGGTCCGAGAGCAACATCGACTCCGACGAGAAGCCGGGGCCCCGCGGCTGGGCTGGGTCCAGGTCGTTCGGGCAGCCCGGTCGATTCGGGCGCACGAGCGGATCCGTTCCGAGGAAGTCTTCACGGACTGGGTCCCTCCGCACCTGGCGCCGGCAGGCAGCATCCTTCTGCCACAGGAGGTCCGGGGCAGATTCGCGCTGCGCACCTTCTCGCCGGGCGAGCTCATCACGGAGTCCAGGATCGCCAGGAACCGCTCCTGGCTTCAACTCCCCCGGCCCGCGTCCGGGCGATGCTGCTTCAGTCTGAGGATGCCCGGACTCCAGGCGGTCAGCGGGTTCATCCGGTCGGCCGACTTCGTGGACATCCTGGCGACCATCGAGTGCGCCGGAGCCCCGAGTTGCCGGATCGTGGTATCGAAGCTGGAAGTCCTCCGGGTTGAGCCTGACTGGCCGTCCTACCACGAAGGACTATCCAGAAACGGCAACTTGGACACCGTCCGCGTCGTTCTCTCTGTTCCCCGGCAAGACGTGGCCCGGCTGCTCGAACTGGAGCGCCGCGGTGCCTCGTTGTCGCTGGCGTGGGATCTGACACCGGCGAACCCGGCCCGGCCGACGACCGGTTGGACCCTGGATCTGCTCGCAGCCGATCGCGGCGCGACGGGCGTTCCCGGGAACATGGCCCCGGAGATCCTGGCCCGTAACCGCGACTTGCTGCGAGCATCCGATTGCCTGGCGAGGGCAACCGAGATAGCCGCGCGGCCTCCCGAGACCGGTTCGCCCGCCTGGGTCCAGGACTTCGACCGTCTCTGCTTGCCTCCCGAGAAGTGATCGGGGACCCTCGCAGGCCTCCGATCAGCCCCGTCAGATCCCGGTGACCACGACGGCCAGGCTGCCGAGGACCAGGAGCCACACGGAGAGGAAGATCCCCAGCGTGACGCAGAAGAAGGCAAGCGAAGCCACCGCGAAGACTGCATGGGTGACGTAGCCCTCCGCGAGCGTCCTGGGGCCGACCTCCTCGGCCGATTGCTGCAACCGGCGCTCCAGCCAGTCGGCGACGGCGTCGCCGTCGGCTCCGGCGACCGTCAACTCGGCGGCGTCGGCCAGGGGGGCATCGCTGCCCAGGAAAGGAGACGGGTCTCCGCAGGCCAGTGACGAGAGCAGGGTGTGCTCCGGGTGGCGAGGGCCCAGGTTCCAGGCGGCCGACGAGGCGGCCATCGGGAACGCGTCGCCGCGCCGCAGGTCCAGGAGCACGAGAGCCAAGGCCTCGATTTGCCGGGCCTGGCGTTCCGCCGCCCTGCGGAACGGCTGGAGCAGAAGCCACGCTGCGAGGAGACCGAAGCCGGCGACGAGCGTTCCGAGCCATAGGGCACCAGGCCAGTAGAGTTGCCCACCCGTCTGGATCATTGCCAGCACACCGGAAGCCGGGAGCCCCCGTAGTTGCCACACCTGGGCCAGTGCCGCGCCCGAAGCTTCGAAGAAGCGTGGACAGACGAACCGAACGACCATCCAAAGAACGACGGGTAGTCCAGCCAGAATCAGCAGAGTCACGGCGCCCTGGCCAGACACCGAAAAGAACGACCCGGAGGCCAGTTGTTCGCGCCGGCGGAACTCCAGCAGGCGTGCCAGCGCCCCGGCGATCCGCGTCCCGTCACCGCAAGCGCCGTCAGCCCACGCCAGGAACGGCGCCGGCACCAGCTCGAGCTTGGAGAGGCCGTCGGACGCGCTGTCGGCGAGGGCCTCGAGCGTCGCGCGATCGGCCGAGCGAGTGCCGAACAACGACCGGAGTGTCCCCTGGGACTCGAGGTCCTTCAGAGCCTCGTGTCGGGTAAGGACCATCCTGGCCGCCTGCTGGAGCGTGAAGCCCGCGGCAAGCCAGGGGAGCAATTCGCCCTGGAGCGCATCCGAGAGCGATCTTGGCGATCGTGCCTTGCGGGGTCGATCCCGCTCGGGTGATGGATGCATCGTGCTCACCGCTCTGTCGAGGCCACGGGCGGCACCATCCGCAAGGCCGGCTGGATCCGGCCGGACCAGAAGCTCCCGGTTGGGCCTCCCAGGAGGGCCACGAAGACAGGGACCCCCGTCAAGATGAACCACGCCGTGGCGACGACGCAGGCTGTCCAGAGCTTCCAGCCACGGCGGGCCCTGAACCGATCGACGAGCGTGCCGGCCGAGAGCTGCAGACTCTCCGTGGTCAAGAGGCCGCCCTGAAGCAGCAGGGCTGCCTGGACCAGCGAGCGGTGGGCCGTGGCTTCGGAGTGGACGGCGGGACGGCCTGTCCCCGACTCCATCGAGTCCGCCAGCGAAGCGAGGAACCGGCTGTCTCCGGGCGCAAGGACCACCGTACCCGAGGCGGCTCGTCGCAGGACCGCCGGCAGAGGTGCCCCCGAGGCAATGCCGACCCCGACGAAGAAGAGCAGTTCGGACCCGTTCTCGCCCAGCACCCGTGACACCAGCCGATCCCGAATCCACCCGAGAAAGAGCAGTTCGCCGAGGACTGCCAGGAGGAGAAACCCCAGCGGGCAGGCCACGGCCGCGGTCCAGTCCGTCACCAGGCGAAGAGACCCGGGCTCCAGGGTCAGGGCCATCTCGGGCACGGCCCAGAGTCGCCAGGCAGCCACCGCGAGGCAACCGCCCACGAGGAGCGACATGGAGAGCACGGTGTACAGCGCCAGGCTGGCCACCTCGACCCTGAGAGCGCGACGCGCGCGGAGCTTGGTCACGAGGCCCGGGCCGTACTCGGCGATCGCGGGTCCAGACGCGAACGCCGTCCAGGCCGCCAAGAGCGTGCGCCACGGCTCGGGGCAGCCGTCCCCCGGCGCCGGCTCGCTCGCCATGGACGCCAGCAGGCGCGAGAGCCGGGCTGCGGGCGAGCGCGGACCGCGAGGTTCGCCGAGCGCCTGCATCAGCCGGGAAGCGTGGGTGAGGGACTCCGGCAGCGTGGCTCCTCGTCGAAGCCGCGCCAGCACGAACTCGAGCGCGTCGGTCTCCTCGACCGGGTCCGCGACCAGCCTTTCCCAGAGCTCGAGCCAACCTCCCACGTCCTCTGATCGTACCACCGAAGACGTGCTGCACGCGGGACTCGCACCCCGACGGAAGCGAACGCAGAACCCGGGAAGCCGCATGACTGGGTGCGTGGTCCAAGGAGCTGTAGCGCGGGCCCCCTTCGACAGGCTCAGGACATGCTTGTGGCCCGCTACGGTCGGCGGACCGCATCCAAAGCGGGGGACAAGCCCAATGGCATTAAATCCAGCGTCAGGAAAGGCATGACGGGCGTCGGAAAGGTAGAAGCGGCATCCTGCCGCTTCCACAGG
>JACQZL010000261.1 GCA_016213865.1 Candidatus Rifleibacteriota bacterium | reverse complement strand
GGCGTCCACCTCGAACGGGAACACGCCCGCGAGCAGGGTCGGCAACCAGCGCGCCAGTGCCAGACCGGCCGCGGCGCCGGCCAGCGCGCCCACCGTCGAGAGCGCCAGCGTCTCGAAGAGCACCATCGTGACCAGCCCGCGGCCCGTGGCGCCCAGGCACTTGAATATGGCGAGGGAATCCAGGCGTTGGACGAGGTGCGTGTGAACGGCCATCGCCGTCGCCACGCCGGCCAGCAGCAGCACGCACAGCCCGGAGAGGCCCAGGAACCCGTTCACCCGCGACAGCAGCCGGCGGGCGCCCTCCGGACCCTCCTCGGCCGTGGCGGCCTCGACGTCGCCGTCGGGGGCCGACTTGGCCAGCTCGCGCGCCAGGGCGGCCGCATCGGTCCCCGGCGCCAGGCGCAGCAGCGCACGCCAGGTCCCGCGGCTGCCGGGCGCCAGGAGGCCCGTCGCGGGCAAGTCCTGGAGGCGCATCATCATTCGGGGGCCCAGGTGGAAGGCCTCGGCGAGGTGGTCCGGTTCCGCTCGCAGCTCGCCCAGGACCGGAAGGCGCGACTTGCCGGCCATCACCGACTCGCCGGGCCGGACCCCGAGCTGCATCGCCAGCGCCGGCGCGAGGAGGACCCCGCCGCGGCTGACGAGCTCCTTCCAGGCCCCCGGCGGGTCGGTAAGGACCTCGCCGTAGAGCGGATAGCCCGGACCGACCGCCTTGAGCGAGCAGAGCCGCGCCTGACTGGCCGGCAGTGTGCCGCTCACCATCGACAGGGTCTCGACCGTCCGGACCAGGTGGACCCTGGTCCCATCGAGGGCGTCGAGGCGTGCGTCGAACTCCTTCGGAAAGGGCTTACGGCTGCGAAGCTCCAGATCGGCGCCGAGCAGGCTCTTTCCCTCGGCTTGCAGTTTGCTGGCGATCGCCGCGGCCAGGGTATCCGTGGCCACCATCACGCCCACGCCGAGGGCCACCGCCGCCGAGAAGAAGGCGAGCGCCCCGGCGTGGGCCCTGAAGTCGCGCCGCGTCATGCGCGCGGCGAAGCCGAAGCTCTGCCAGAAGCGGCTCACGAGGCCGCCCTGCCGTCCTCCACGACGCGGCCGTCGGCGAGCCTGATGACGCGGTCGGCCCGGCGGGCCAGGTTGGTCTCGTGCGTCACGACCAGCAGCGTCGTCCCGGCGTCGCGGTGCAGCTCCTCGAGAAGACCCAGGACCTGCTCGCCGTTGCGCGAATCCAGGTTCCCGGTCGGTTCGTCGGCCAGGAGGAGGGCCGGCGCGTTGGCAAAGGCTCGAGCCAGGGCGACGCGTTGCTGCTCGCCACCCGAGAGCTGGACGGGGTAGTGAGTCGCTCGGTCGGCCAGCCCCACGCGCGCGAGCAGCGCGGCCGCGCGCTTCCGGGCGGCGGCGTGGCCCTGGTTCCTCTCCTCTCGAGGAGCGCCCTCACGGGCCGCGTCCCGGAGAGAGGACTGACCCAGCAGCTCCATCGGGATCAGCACGTTCTCGAGTGCCGTCAAGGTCGGGATCAGGTGGAACGACTGGAAGACGATGCCGATGTTGCGGCCTCGGAACTCGGCCAGCTCGTCCTCGCTCAACCGCTCGTAGTCCTGGCCCGCGACCACGATCTGCCCGGAGGACGGGCGATCGATGCCGGCGACCAGGCCCAGGAGGGTCGACTTGCCGCTGCCCGAGGGCCCGACGATGCAGGCGAACTGGCCGGCGGGCACCGTCAGCTCGATGCCGTCGAGGACCGAGAGGGTCCGAGCTCCGCTCGGCAAGTGGCGGGTGACCTGGTGGAGGCGGATCAAGGGGAGGGGACTCGCGATCGGCGCTTCGGGTCGGAAGGTCGGGCCGGTTCGTCCGGGCCGCCCGCGCGGGGCCGGACCGCCGGCGGTTCTGGGTGCAGTGTACCGGCGAGTCCTCCCGTCGCGTCGCCTCCTTCTTCTGGACGCCTCATCACGACCAGCCGGTGACCGTCGCTTTCGAGCGGCTCCAGGCCGTGCAGGCTGCCCAGAACCTCGAACGTGCGTGCCGAGTAGAACGCGAGGTGCGTCGGATCGCGAAGGTACCACCAGGAGGCCAGGTTCTCCGCGGCCGGGACGAAGAGGGTCTGGACGACCAGGACGCCGCCCGGGGCCACGAGGCTCGCGGCGAGCGCAACGTCGCGCCCCGGCTCTCGGAAGTGCTCGAAGACCTCGATGGCCAGGACGGCGCCCACGGGCCCGGCGGGAAGGGGCTCGTGCGGGAAGACGGGATCGTAGGGGATGGCGCGAACGCCGCGTTCGGCGAGGATCCGCGTCGCCGCGGGCGAAGGTCCGCACCCGAAATCGAGCACCGTGCCTTCGGGTGGCAGGTACCGCAAGGCGGCGGCGATGGCGGGTTCGAGAAAGCGGCGGTAACCCTTGTCGAGAGACTCGTTGCGGTGCGTTCGGTATCGCGCCGCGGCCTGCTCCTGCGATGGATGTTGAGCCTCAGGGACCCACAGCAGCCGACAATGAGCGCATCGAAGATAGTCGCGCTCCCGCACGCGAAAGGCGCGACTGGAGACGCCAGCACACAGAGGACAGGTCACGGCGAGGGGCGAAGCGGGTCCGTCGGGCACGTCCTCAGGATACCGTGGCTGGCGGGTCTGCCGGCTGCACGCCCGGGGTGCGGGACGTCCCTGAGACGTGGGGAACTCGGTGGTGGCCGGTCTCCAGACCGGCCGAGAAGCTGCGCCAGTACTGGCGGGTCTGGAGACCCGCCACCACCAAGACAGGGAGAAGCCCCCGACGCAGTGACAAGACTTCCCACGTTTCAGGGACGCTCCCCCCGTGGGCTCTTGGCGTTTGCTGCTGCCAGAGGTAATATGAACGTCGGGAAATTGTAGCGATTCAGTGCTTCGTTGCGCGATTTTCGTGACCTCGAACAGGGGAAGGAATCCCCCACCATGACCGAATCCCATAAGCATGACGGCGATGCCGTGGTGTCCCCCCGGACCGTGGGCGAGTACCTGGAAGCCAGCTTCCGTGAGACGAGCCTGCGGAGGAATACGCATCATTACATTTCGGACATGCTCGATCACTACACGCCGGAGGCCGTGTTCGAGGGCATCTACGGCCTGGAGGAGCATCTCAAGAACATCGTGCTCTTCTTCCATGCCCACAACACGAGCCTGGAGCGCCGGCTGCTGCTCTTCGTCGGCCCTCAGGGCGCGGGCAAGTCGTACACGGTCGACAAGATCAAGAAGCACCTCGACCTGTACAGCCATACTCCCCAGGGCGCGTTGTGGGCCGTGAAGGGATGCCCGTTCCACCAGCACCCCTTCGATCTGATACCCCACGTCGAGCGGGACGAGCTCAAGAACGAACATGACATCCGCTGGTTCCCCGAGGCAATCGCCTGCCCGGTCTGCGAGCAGAAAGTCAAGCGCCACGGCAACTGGAGGGACGTCCCCGTGGAGCGGATCCACGTCTCCACGACCGGCAAGTGCGGCCTCGCCAAGCACACCCCGACTGACCTGAGGCGCGAGGACATCACCAACTTCCTGGGCAACGTCAACTTCTCGAAGCTCAAGAAGATCGGCTCGACCTACGACCCCGAGTCCTTCGACTTCGAGGGCAAGATCATCTGGGCCAATCGGGGCATCCTGGATTGGACCGAGATCTTCAAGAGCCGCCGCCAGTTGCTGGGCCTGCTGCTCGAGCTCATCCAGAGCAAGCGCATCGACATGGCCAACTTCCCGACCGTCCACGTCGACGAGATTGTCCTGGGCCACACCAACTTCCCCGAGTACCAGGTCTTCGTCAACGAAGAGATCATGGAACCGCTCCGCGGGCGCATCTTCAAGATCGAGTTCCCCTACGGCCTGGACATCGAGAACGAGAAGCGCATCCTGCACAAGTGCATCGAGCGCACCGACCACCTGAAGCACCAGGTGAGGCACGTGGCCGAGGACACCCTGACCTTCGCCGCGACGTACGCCGTGCGCACTCGCAAGGACTCCAAGGGGATGAACGGCCTCTCGCCCCGGTTCTTCCAGGACGTCATCAGCATCGCCTACACCCAGGCGACCGAGTGTATCGATCTCGAGACCCTCTCCCTGGCGATCCTCAAGATGTTCGAGCACAAGTCGCACAAGGACCTCAACGTCGAGAAACTCAAGGAGACGTTCGAGAAGACCAAGGAAGACTTCCTCCACGAGCGGATCGACACCTTCATCAACCACCTCATCCCGAACAGCAAGCAGTTCTCCGAGTACGGGCAGAAGTACTACCGCAACTACCTCGATGCGGTCGTGCGCAACGTGAAGGGCGAGAAGCTCTCTCCGACGGAAGAGGGGCTCATCAACGAGGTGGAGGACCTCCTGGTGGCGAAAGAGAAAATCAGTCCGAAGGGGAAGGCCGCCTTCGAGTCGGTCCTGATGGAGCGTTTCGACGAGCTGACCGGGATGTCATACGACCGCAACGAGCAACTCGGGGCGGTCATCAACGAGGTCGTCTTCAACCACGTGAAGAGCTTCCTGCGCCTGTCGAACAAGACCAAGCGCATCGACGAGCAGAGCCGCGAGGTCCAGCGCATCCTGCGCGATACCCTCATCCGGGACCACGGCTACTGCAAGCACTGCGCCCAGGTGCTGTTCAAGGTCCTGGGCGATCACATCTAGCCGTCTCGTACGGCCCAACCCGATGTACCTCGACCGCGGAAAGCTGGCTCGGATCGAGCACGATCGCAAGCTGCGAGAGAGCCTCAAGAAGAACCTGAACGTCCTCGTCCAGAAGCAGAAGCTGGTCAAGGACGGCAAGGTCAAGACGAACATCAGCATCCTCGAGCTGCCGACGCTCAAGTACGGCAAGCCCGGTAAGGAGTCGCTCGCCTCCGGCGGCGGCGCCGGCCAGGCCGGACGCGGCAAGCCCGGCTCGGGGCAACCGGACGCCGGCGGCCAGGACCAGGTCGTCGACCTCTCCGGGACGCTGGGCAGTGACGATCACGCCGACGCCCAGATGGTCGAGCTGGACTTCGACGAGTTCGTCCGGCTGGCCCAGGAGCAACTGCTCGAGGACCTGAACCTCCCCCCTGTCGGCTCCTCGCCGCTCGCCGGCGACGTCGAACACGAAGAGGAAGAAGAGCTCATGGAGATCGACCGCCCCGGGATGCCGGCCGACCTCGACCTGTAGCGGACCATGATGGAGTCCCTGCAGCGCTCCATCCGCGAGCGGGGCAAGCTCGACTACGACGTCGACCTGCGCCAGGACGGCTGGTACGCGGTGGAGGTCCCCGACACCGAGCGGACCAACCGCGCCCTCGAGGTCTACCTCCTCGACATCTCCGGCTCGGTCTCGGGACACAACATCGCGTTGATCCGCAAGTTCATCTTCATCCTCTGGTACTACCTGGACCGCAAGTACTCGACCAACGCGCGCAAGTTCGTCGTTTTCCAGGACGAGGCCGAGGTCGTCAGCCGCGACGATTTCTTCTCGATCGAGTCGAAGGGCGGCACCCACATCTCGGCGGGCCTGGGTCGCGCGCGCCAGTTGCTCGATGGCTTCCAGCAGTACGACAAGTACCTCTTCTTCTTCTCGGACGGAGACAACTCGTCCTCGGACGACTACGCAGCCAGGAAGGAACTGGACGAGACGCTCGCGGCTTTCGACATGATCTGCTACGGGCGGAT
>JACQZL010000284.1:859-13665 GCA_016213865.1 Candidatus Rifleibacteriota bacterium | reverse complement strand
TGGCCGGCTTGATGTCGCGGTGGATCAGACCCCGGTGATGGCAGTAGTCCAGCGCGTCGACGGCCCGCTCGACGAGCCCGGCGGCCCGCTTCGGTTCCAGGGGACCCTCGTCGGCGATGAGGGCTGCGAGCGTGGCTCCCTCCAGGTACTCCATCGCATAGAAGGGGACCGGGCTTTCGGCCACCTCGAAGATCTTCACGATCCCCGGGTGCTCGAGGTCAGCCAGCGTCCGGGCCTCGCGCAGGAAACGGCGCCTCGCGCCGGTGTCAGCGGCCAGCATGGGGCTCAAGACCTTGAGGGCAACGTCGGTCCCGGTCTGCTCGTCGGTCGCCCGGAACACGACTCCCATGCCTCCCTGACCCACGATCCGTGGCCCCTTGTAACGCACCGGGAGGGCCGACAGGAGGTTCTCCTCCAGCTTGTGGCGGGGACTGGTCGCCACGGCCGCGTCGACTCTGGCCAGACACGCCGAAAGGTCGCGATAGCCGCTGTCCTCGGCCGCCACGGAGGCATAGAACCTGCGCGCCTGCTGCAGTTCCTCGCAGGTCTCGAGAGCGCGGCCCAGCTCGTAGCGTTGCTCCAGGCTTAGCCGGCGCAGGTCCATCTGGTCGATCACCTCGAGCGCCGGTCGAGCTTGCCCGTCCCCCAGGAACGCGCGTGCCAGCAGGAACCGGAGCGTCAGCTTCTCACTGTCTGCGACCGACCGGAGTGCCTGCTGCAGAGGAACGATCGCCTCTGCCGGCCGGGTGGCCGCCAGGCGCTCCAAAGCCGTCTGCAGGGGCGGTGGCGAGGGTGGCGCCGCGCTCGGCTCCTGGGCTTCGGCCTTTCGCAACGACAGATGAGTCTTGATCCGGGCCAGGGTGACGGGGAGATCGATCGGCTTGGTGATGTAGTCGTTGGCCCCAGACTCGAGCGCCCGGATGACCTCCTGGCTCTCGGTGTGCGCCGTGACCATCAACACCGGAAGCTCGGTCTTGTCTCGCTTTCGACGGATGAGTCTCAACACCTCGAAGCCATCCATCCCGGGCATGCTGACATCGAGCAGGACCAGGTCCACCCCATCCAGGGACGCCAGCGCGGCAGGACCGTCGCTGGCCGTTTGCACCGAATACCCGCGCGTCCCGAGGCGTCTGGCAAGCATGTCTCGAGCCATCTGGTCGTCGTCGACGACCAGAAGCGTACCGAGCGACCCGGTCTCCGTCTGGGTTGCCATGCCTGGGAAGGAGTGAATCCGGAACCTACTCTATCATTGCGGTGTGGAGGTCGCCCTGGACAGACCGGGGAGCGACGCCAAGTCATGGGAAGACGACCGGCGGGCTGTGCTGAAGCGCACGATGGGCTCGCATCCAGGCCCGCCGCGCGGCGGGGATGCTCGAGGCGTCGCCGGGCCTATCGGCGCATGTCTTGGACCCTGGGAACGGCATCTGGAGAGACAGTCCTCGCATGCACTGACAGCGGCAGTCTCGCTCATCCGTGCCTTCTCAGCAGGTCGTAGTAAAACACGGCCAGGGCCGTGGCGTACCAGCTCGGCAGCAGAGCGTGCAGGAGCACGCGGCAGCCCGGGCCGAGGTCGGCAACCCCGGCGAAGGACTCGCTGAAGTACACCCGGGCCAACGAGAGAAGCAGACCGACTGCCGGGACAGGCAGGAGGCCAACGAGGTGAAAGCCCGCGACCCTCCACGGGTGGCGCCGGAAGAGCTGAACGGAGCGCTTGACCGCGGCCCTCGGGCCCAGGCCCTCGATCGCCGAAGCGACGATAGCCAGTGAGTAGCGGACGCACAGGTAGAATACGATCAATCCTGTGACCACGGAAACCCCCAGCCCCAGTACTACCGCCCACTGAAGACCCCACAGGGACTGTATTGCAGCAAAGAGCCCGAGGTCGACCGCGTAAATCAGGAAAATGCCCCACAGCAGGGCCGCCGTTAAGGCGATCCGCCCGAGACGGATGCCGAAGAAGGCGAAGGCCGCGCGTGGAGTCAGAGCTTCCTCCAGGTGGCGCCTGCCGGCGCACCAGGCGATCACGGCTGCCGTCAGCCCGGCGAGCGCTATTGGAAGGGGCAAGCAGGTGATCACCAGACCAGTCAGCACGATATCCCCGCCCGGTCCGACCGCGTCCAGGCTGCCTGTGAAGTAGGCTGCGCAGAAGGCCCTGGCAATCTCCGGAGCACCGCACGCCGCGAACACGAGCCCGAGCAGCAGCGGAGGGCCCGAGGTCCCCAGAACGGAGACGACCAGCACGCTTGGAAGCAAGCAGAGGAGCCGCGCCGCGGCGCCCCAGCAGCCGAACACCCCCAGGGACCCCAGACCCGGGACCGTTCCTTTCGCGTCGAATCCCTCGCCGGTTCGAACGACGACCTCCTCGCGGATGCGTCGAGCCAGGCCGGGCTCCGGATCGCCGGCCAAGCTCTCCAGGGCCTTGACGACCCCCGGGTCCTCGGTCAGGACCAGCTTGTCCAGCACCTCGGCCCGCGTTTCGACGTCCAGGTACGGGTAGTTCTCGAGAAGGCTATCCAGGGTTGCTCCCACTCGACGCTGGCACCTCCCGCGGAGGTTTGAAGCGACCCGAGCACTGGTAGGTCCGGGACGCTCCAGCTTCGAGTGTATCGCAAGTCCGGTCGGCGTTTCCCTTCCAGCCTGGCACCGAAGGAACCCTATCTGCCGGTGCTACAATCCGGCTCGCGGGACCCGGCAATGCATGACGTCTTCCTGAGCTTCAACCCGGTGGACCGGCGGTGGGCCGAACGGGTGACCATCGCCCTGCGAGAGGCCGGGCTCACGGTCCTGGCTGAACGGGTGTACCTGGACCAGGGTCAGCCGTGGCCCCAGGGGCTCGAGCGGATGCTGAGGGGTTGCCAGGCCGTGGTCGTGCTCCAGGGTCCCGAAGGGATGGACCGCTGGCAACAGCGGGAGCGGCAGGCGATTCGTGGGCGCTGGGAAGACGACGCCCAGTTCCAGGTGGTGCCGGTCCTTCTTCCCGGCGGCCGTCCGTCCCTCGGCTTCCTGCCGCTGCTCACCTGGGTGGACCTGCAGTCGGCCGCGGACGGTCCGCTCTCGCTGGGGCCGATTGCCGCCACGGCCCGGCGCAACGCGCCGTCCGCCGAGGACCAGGACATGTACCGGCGCGCGCGGGAGGCCCTGTGCCCGTACCGCGGGCTCGAGGCCTTTCGCGAGGAGGACGCCCCCGTTTTTCGCGGCCGTGAGAGAGAGACGAGTCTGCTGACCCGCAAGCTCCGAGAGAGGTCCGCGGTGGCGCTGGTGGGGCCCTCGGGGGTGGGCAAGTCCTCGGTGGTGCAGGCCGGCCTCGTGCCCCGCCTGCGGGCGGGTGGGGACGGCCAGGTCTGGGAGGTGGTGACGCTCAAGCCGGGCGACCGCCCGCTGCACGCGCTGGCCGCGGTGGCGATCGTCCTCTTCGGGTTCCTGGCCGCGGTGATGTCGGGACGGGCGCAGTCGGCCCGGGAGAAGGCCGAGGAAGCGATGGAGGCGGCGACCAGGAAGCAGCAAGCCGCCGAGAAGCTGCGCGACGAGGCGGAGAGGAAGGTCCAGGCCGCGCAGCAGCAGCTCCGGATGGACCGGGCCCACCGGTTGCTCCAGACCGCGCGCCAGGTGCTGCGGACGGATCCGAAGCTGGCAGCCCTGCTCGCGGCGGAGGCGCTCGGCGGCCCGGCCGGCGACGGGTCGCGGCTCGAGGGCTGCCAGACCCTGCTGCGAGAGGCGCTGGAGCAGATCGGGCAGGTGAGGATGCTGCCGGAGGTGTGGTTGCCGACGGGCAGCAGGGCCGATCTGTTGCAGGCCAG
This sequence comes from Candidatus Rifleibacteriota bacterium, assembly GCA_016213865.1. The sequence continues at coordinate 9,868 of JACQZL010000284.1, read as the reverse complement.
CCGGGATGGCGCTTCGCTTGCGGCCAGGGTCGGGGATGAAGTCCGGGTCTGGTCCATCACGAGGGACGGACCGATGTCCACTCCGGTGGTGCTGGGCAGGAACGTACCGGTGCCTGGCCATGCGTCGGCGAGCGATGGCCGTGTCGGCGACTACGACCTCTCGCCCGACGGGAGACGGCTGGCTATCCGTCGCCCTTTCGACGTGCTCCTGTTCTCGCTCGAACAAGGCAGGCTCACTTCGTCATCCGCAGTGTCGTGTCCTCCCGGGACCAGAGATTTTCGGGACGCCTACCTCAGCCCCAATGGACGCTGGCTTGTCACCAAAACCTGGGACCAGCCGGAGCAGACTGGTCTGTGGTCCACCGACACGGGCAGACCGTTCAGTTCGGCCGCTTTCGGGGCCAACGATGTCATGAGGTGCTGGGAATTCTCGCGCGATGGCAAGTGGTTGGCCACGCTGAGCGATGATCAGAAGGTCCGCGTCTGGTCTGCAGAAACCGGCACCCTCCGGACTTCCCCCGAATTCGTATTCGCCCATGCCGAGTCGCTACTGGACTTCAGCCCGGATGGCTGCTGGCTGGCCACGAGGGATGCGAACCGCACTGTCCGGGTCTGGCCTCTCGCATCGGGCGGGCAGGAGGTCAAGCCCGTTGCTCCATCTGGTTCTTGCTCCGAGGTCGATTCGATCGAGTTCAGCCCGGATGGCAATCGGTTCCTGGCAAAGTGTACCGATGGGACGCTGCGGTTGCACCTGGTTGAATCGCATGTGTGGAGGCTGGCTCTTGCGGTACGGCATGCCACCAACTGGGCCGTGGAGTTCAGCTCCGACGGCAAGTGGTTTCTTGGGCATGAGGCGGGCCTGGGCTGTCGCGTTTGGTCCCTGGCATCGACGCCCTTTTCAACAGAGCCGGCGCTGCTAAAGGGCCAGGAGCGCCGTGCCTTCAGCCCGGATTCCTCATGGCTGGCGACGTCGTCGCGGACCAGCGTGTCGGTCTGGCCTCTGACAACCTTGGCGTGGTATGCGCAGTCGGTTCAGCTTCCGTGTCCGAGAGGAACCGGGAAACTCACGTTTAGCCCGGATGGCACCTGGCTGGTGGCAGAGACTACCGGACCTGTCCGCTTGTGGCGCCTTGGCGGTGGGCCACCGGCAGGCCCGGGACTGGAGGTGCCAGGATCGGGTGGCAACGACCCCGTGCAGTTCAGCCCCGATGGGCGATGGTTGCACTGTCGCGGCCCTGGGCCGGATCGCATCTGGTCGCTGGCGTCCGGCGTGGTGGAGACCGCGCCTGCCAACCTGGAGTGCGGCCAAGGAGAGGGCCTCTGCAGCCCTGACGGGACCTGGGCGGCAGAATCCGATGACGAGAGTGGAATCCTGGTCTGCTCGCTCTTGTCGCCGGCCCGGAGCGCCGAACCACTGATGCCGGGAAGGCACGAAGGGGGCGTGACTGCCGGGGCTTTCAGCCCTGACGGCAGGTGGCTTGCGACGGGCGGTGCGGATCGCACGGTTCGCGTCTGGTCGCTCGCCTGGGGTCCTCCGGTGTCTGGGCCGGTGGTACTTGGAGGGCATCGAGAGCGCCTCACGGTTTTGGCCTTCTCTCCGAGTGGTAGCTGGCTCGCGTCGGGTTCGACAGACGGGACGGTCCGCGTGTGGCCCTGGACCGCTGCGGGTCCGGCCGGGGCACCCATGGTCCTGGCTGCCCACCGCGGAGAGGTCACTGCCGCGGCCTTCAGTCCCGACGGGAAGTGGTTGACGACGGGAGGCGCCGATACCAAGGCTCGTCTATGGGCCCTATCCGCGTCGGGCCCGGTCTCCGCCCCCATCGTCTTGGATCCCGTCGCGGCAAAGGAGGCGGTCACCGTCCTTTCCTTCAGCCCCGACGGGCGGTGCCTGATCGCGGGTAGTCGCGGGCAGGGCGTGCAGCTCTGGTCGCTGGCCTCCGGACGTCCGGTGACCTTGCCAGAGCTCTTCGAGCGTACGGCCCCCCGTCTCCAGGCAGCGGCGTTCAGTTCGGACGGCAGGTGGTTCCTGGCCTGTGACCGGGGGCTCAGTCTGAGCGCTCTATCGACCTCGCCTGTCGCGACCGGGGCCGTTGGGACGGACTGCGCAAAGCTGGGGCCGATCTTCGGAAGTGACGGACTGGACCGGGACGACCTCGCCCATTGGGCGAGTCTGAGCGCCGGCGAAGCCCCGGTCACCGCAACAAAAGACTACCTCGTTCGGTTCTCGCGCGTGCGCGAGTTTCTCCGGCGCGTAATCACCGAGGACATGGGAACCTGCTTCACCTTTCCCGATCGAACCGTACAAGCTCTGCGCATCGGCTTCGGGGTGGGTGCGAGCACTGCTTGCTTTAGTCTGGACGGCAGGTGGCTGGCTGCGGACGCGAGCGTCTGGGACCTGGCGTTGGCCCGAGGTAGGGCGGCCAAGCAGTTTCCCACGGAGCCAGCATCCCTCGCCTTCAGCCCCGACAACCAGTGGCTGGCGACGACCGACAAGGACGGGACCACCCGGCTCTGGTCGCTCCGTGCGGATGACCCAGCGGAGCCCGCGTGGATCCTGCCGGCGCAGACCGACAGGTTCCTCGGCTTCAGTCCCGACGGCAAGTGGCTCGCGACGGCTCATCGCGACGGGAGCGTCCGACTCTGGCTGATGCGCTGGCCCGAGGTCTTGAGTGCCGCTGCCGCGAAGGTCGGCCGCAACCTGACGCGAGACGAGTGGCGCCGGCTCGTCGGACCCCACGACTATCGCAGGACGTTCTCGCGGTTGCCCGGGGAGTAGCGATGGCGGACCAGGGGCCGGACCGCCCCGGGTGCAGGGCCGACCTCGCCGGTTGCGGACCTCTCCGGGACCCGACAGGGTCCGGTCTGACGGTATAGACTTGCTCCCGGAGCGACCTGGAGGCTAGCATCGTCGGCCATCAGGATTGAGCAAGTCTTGAGAGCCAGACGGGAGGAGATCCTCCGGATTGCTCACCGGCACGGAGTAGGCGGGGCCCGAGCAATCCGGGTGCGGCCGCGGCGGCAGCCGCTCAAGCGCATGGTTCCCGTAAGGCAGGGACACGGTGGGAGCGGCCCTGAAACGTGGGAAGCCGCGTTGGCGAGTGGCCACGGTGACTGTCTTCAACGCAAGGACGCAAAGAAGGTCCTATTGATCAGCATTTCCTGGCGTCTTTGCGTCTTGGCGTCTTTGCGTTAGGGCCTCTCTGCCCCATTATCCGGGGACGCTCCCGGACACGGTTGAACGACTTGACCCGGTAGAGCTTCCCCGGTATCTTCACCGTTGTTGGAGGGCATTTGGCCGTTGCCGAGGAGGTGATGAGAGGTGAAGGTACTGGAACTGATTCGGATGAAACGGGAGGAGATCCTGCGTGTGGCCTCGAAGCATGGGGTCGGCAACGTGAGAGTGTTTGGGTCTGTTGCGCGAGAGGAGGAGACTGAGGCGAGTGACGTAGATTTTCTGGTCGAGATCACTGGAGTCACTACGCCGTGGTTCCCGGGTGGTCTGATCAACGACCTTCAGAGGGTCCTAGGGCGAAGAGTCGAGGTTGTAACTGAGCGCGGGTTGAATCCACGGCTACGCCCCTACGTTCTTCGCGAGGCTCAGCCGATATGAAGGACCCGATGGTCTATCTGGACCACATCTTGGAAGCGATTGGGTGGATTGAGGAGGACACCCGATCTGGCAAGGATGTCTTTCTGCACTCACGGCTCGTCCGCGACGCGGTTCTCCGGTCCCTGCAGACCTTGGCTGAGTCAACGCAGCGCCTCCCGGATGGCATGAAAGAACGGCACCCGGAAATCGACTGGTCGGGTATCGCGTCTTTCCGAAATGTGCTCGTACACGACTATCTCGGTCTCGACGTCGAGGTCGCGTGGGAGGTCATCCAGAGAGATCTTCCGCATCTGAAGCTGGCAGTGCAAGCCCTGCGAGCCGACGCTCCGAAGCTGGAAAACTAGGGCTGGCGTGGCCCGCCAGTGGCCGGCCGCCGGCTCCAGAGCCACCCAGAGGCCGCAGTGCCGGTGGTGGCGGAGAGGGCGACATCTGGCTGACAGGGTTCACGATGGCGCGGTGGTTCAAATGCGACCTGACCCCCACCAAGTCCACGTCCCCTGGAGTGGCCAACGACCTCCGTCCGCTCGATCCCGATTGCGTCAAGGAGGTCGAGGGATGAGCCATAGGGCGCCGCCCGTGGTTCGACAGGCTCACCACGAGCGGGTTTGCGGATTACCCAGGCACAGAACATGCACCCGTCTGACGGGGTAGACTTGCCTCTGGAACGACCCGAAGGCCGCCATGGATGACGTGTTCCTCAGTTTCGACGCACGGGACGCTGTGAGCGCGGAGGTGACCGCCGCCGCTCTGCGGACTCGCGGTCTCACGGTTTTCGCCCAGCATTGGTACCGGACGGCAGGCGACGCGTGGTCCGAGACGCTGCAGCGCAGGATGTCCGACTGCCGAGCGGCTGTCCTCTTGCTCGGTCCGCACGGGATGGGTCGCTGGCAGCAGCGCGAGCGCGAACTGGCGATGGAGCAGCACGCCGAAGCGCCTTCCTTCCGGGTCATCCCTGTCTTGTTGCCGGGCGGTGAGCCCGCGCTCGGCCTGCTGTCTCTGTATGTCTGGGTCGACCTGCGCGAGCAGCCTGACGCTCCGGGCGGTCTCGACCTTCTGGCCGCGGCGACCCTGGGTGACCCGATCGGTGCCCGGGGGGAGTCCGCCGTGCAGGCTACGAGGGCCAGCATCTGTCCGTACCGCGGGCTGAACCCCTTCCGCGAGGAGGACGCCGCGGTCTTCCGGGGCCGCCAGGTCTTCACTCGCCGGCTCCTCGAGAAAGTCGAGAAGGCGGATTTTTTGGCTGTCGTCGGGCCGTCGGGCAGCGGCAAGTCGTCGGTCGTGCAGGCTGGCCTGGTGCCACGCCTGCGGAGGGGCCTCGGACGGGGCCCGTGGGAGGTCGCGCAGTTGACGCCCACGGGTCGTCCGCTGCGGGCACTGGCGGCCGAGATGACTCGTCTGCTGGAGCCGGAGGCGAGCGAGGTCGAGCGGCTGGCGGCCCTTGGGCAGCTCGAGCAGGCCTTCGCCCAGGGACACGTGCGTCTCGGAGACGTCGTCGAGCGCATCCTGGAGACCCAGCGCGGTACCAAGAGGCTCCTGCTGGTCGTGGACCAGTGGGAGGAGCTGTACGCGCTTTGCAGCGACGGCAGCGCGCGGACTCGGTTCATCGAACTCGTACTCGAGGCGACCGGCGCAGGCGTGCCGCTGGTCGTGGTCCTGACCTTGCGTGCCGACTTCTACCAGGACGCTCTGGGCTACCGGCCGCTCGCGGATCGCCTGCAGGATGCCGTTGTGAACTTGGGATTGATGACGCGTGAGGAGCTCGAGCAAGCGATCGAGTTGCCTGCCGCTCAGGTGCACCTCGGGTTCGAGCCGGGGCTCGTGGAACGGCTCCTGGAGCAGGTCCTGGGACAGCCCGGAAGCCTGCCGTTGCTCGAGTTCGTGCTGGCGGAGCTATGGCGCACCAGGAGCGGACAGCGACTGACGCACGAGGCCTACGAGGCCATAGGGGAGCTGAAAGGGGCCATTGCACACCGAGTGGAGAGGCTCCACGGCGTCCTGTCCGCGGCCGAGCAGGAGGCCGTCCGGCACCTGTTCCTTGACCATCTGGTCCAGCTCGGAGAGGGCGATCGCGGCACGCGCCGGCGGGCTGCGGCATCGGAGCTGACGGACGGTCAGCGCGAGCTTTCGCGCCGCCTGGCGACCGAACGGCTGCTGGTGGTGGGGCGGGACCTCGCCAGCGGCCAAGAGACCGTCGAGGTCGCGCACGAGGCGCTGCTCACGCAGTGGAGCCGGCTGCAGGCGTGGCTCGCGGAGGACCGTGAGTTTCTGCTGTGGCGTGCGCGTCTCGGGCAGGCCTTGGCACTCTGGGAGGACGCGCGACGTGACCCGCGCAATCTGCTGGGGGGACGGCCTTGCCCAAGCGCGACACTGGCTGTCGGAGCGAGGCCCAAGCCTGACGCCCGGAGAGCGCGCGTTCATCGAGGCGAGTGCCCGGGACGAGGAGACAGCCGCCTCCGAGCGCGAAGAGCAGCAGCGCCGCGAGCTCGAGTTGGCCAAGGACCTGGCCCGGACGCAGTCCGCGGCCGCCAGCCGCCTGCGCAGGTGGGCGTGGGGTCTGGCGGGCGTGGCGCTGCTGGCGATCGCTCTGGGAGGGGTTGCGACGTGGTTCCGTCGGCAGGCCGAGGCCCACCTCCAAGTCAGCCTGGCGCTGCGGGTCATGGCTGCCGGTCGTTCCATGCTCGGCAGAGATCGAAGCCTCAGCACCTTGCTGGCCGTCGAATCCGTCCGGATCGCCACCGAGTGCGGTGTTGGCCTGGCCAATCCCGAGCGGCTGCTGCGTGACGCGCTCGAGGGCGTCGATCTCAGGGGTCTGATCGGTCGGAGCGGCCCCCTCACGGTCAGCCCCGACGGAAAGTGGCTGGCGACCTCGAGCGGTCGGCACACTGTTCGTCTGTGGGATCTGACGGCTGCCGACCCGTGCAACCCGCCGGTTCCGATTGTCGACAGCGCATTGGGTGATTGGCGGCGAAGACCTGTCTTCAGCCCCGACAGCCGATCGCTGGCGCTGTCTTCGAGTTCGACGGTACGGCTATGGGATCTGAAGGCGCTCGGTCCCTCTGCCACGCCGACCGTACTTCGCGGGCTGAAGGACTGGACTGGCGCCGATCCTGCGTTCAGTCCGGATGGCAAGAGACTGGCCACCAGTGCCCAGAAGGCCACCGCCCTGGTCTGGGACCTGACGGCCGGGGAGCCGACTGCCTTGCCCCTGGTACTTGGCGGAACTAGCGGTCTTGGCGACCCGGAGGTCCTCGGCTGGGACCCGGACGGGACGAGACTCGCGGTGGTTGCGCTACCGCAGGCCACCATCTGGGACCTGGCGGCCAACAGCCCTGCCGCCACATCCCTCGTGCTTCGGAGTCTCGAACGCGGGTGCATGGACTGGCGGTTTGGCGCCGGAAGCAGGTGGTTTTCCGCGGCAGAGCCTGGAGGCAAGCTCTGCCTGTGGAGCCTGTTCGCCAGGGAGCCGGGCAGATCGCCGGTGGTCCTGCGCGGCTACAAGGTGGCCTTGGACTCAGCGAAGAAACGCACGGTGCTCGGAGCCAAACGCGAGGTGACTCCCGCTGCCACGGACAGGGACACAATAACCCTCTTCAGTCCGGACGGAAGGTGGCTGGCCGCGTTGAGCCCGGACGGAGAGGTTCGCCTGTGGGATCTCGCCGCCACGAACGCGGGCGAGTCCTCGGTCGTGCTGCCGGGCAACGAGAGAGGCTGCACGGCGCTCGCTTTCAGCCCGGATAGCGGCAGACTGGCAACCGTGGGCGCTCGGGCCACGGCCCGAATCTGGGACCTGCGGGTCACGGACCTGGCCTCGTCGGTTCTCGAGCTGTCGGGCCACGAGAAAGGGCTCTCGGCCGTCGCCTTCAGTCGGAACGGAAGGAGGCTGGCGACGGCGAGTCGCGACTTGACTGCCAGGGTCTGGGACCTCGGTGCCAAGGGTCCCGATTCCCGGATCGTTGTGTTTCGCGGTCACGAGAGGACAATCGAGGCCATCGAATTCTGCTCCGAGGACAGGAGGCTCTTGACCCAGGACCGTGACGGGACGATCAACCTGTGGGACATCCCAGCCAGCGAAGCGAGCCGTTCCGCTCCTGTCCGAGGCGAGTCCAAGGAGGACCGGTGGACCCTCGCCTTCAGCGCCAGTGGCAAGTGGCTGGCGTTGGCAAGTCGAGAGCCCACCGTCGACCTCTGGCAGATTGCGACCCAAGGACAGGCCGCACCTCCCAGGAGCCTCCAGGGCTCCGGTGGAACGGTGACCGCGCTGGCCTTCAGTCCCGATGACCGGTGGCTGGCCACGGGCAGCCAGGACGGGACTTGTCGCCTGCAAGACCCTGGCGCGAAGGACCCGGCAGCGTCGTCAATCGTGCTCCGGGGGCACCAGGCGGGCATCACGGCTGTGGCTTTCAGTCCCGATGGGAAGCGATTGGCGACCGCGAGTCGAGACAGGTCCGCTTGCTTGTGGGATCTCACGGCCGGCACCCCTGCCGCGTCAGCCAGTCCGCTTGTTGCCCACGAAGACGGTGTAGCCATGCTTGCGTTCAGCCCCGACGGGAAGCGGCTGGCGACCGCGGGCTGTGACGGGGGCCGGCTTTGGGAGGTGGGGTCAGCATCTCTCGTGGCACCCCTCTCTCAGCCACCACGTTCCACGCGAAGACCCGTGTACGCCCTTTCCTTTCGCGCCGACGGCAAGTGGTTGGCAACGCTCGAGTCGGGCGGAGCCTGCAGTCTGTGGGACGGCAAGACCGGGGAGCCAATCGCGTTCAACATCCCCTGCGGAGACCTGTCCTCTTACGAGTTCCGGGCTCCTGACGGCCGGAGGTCGTGCCGATGCAACGGCCTTCCGCTTCTCTTCTCCGCGCCGGACAACAGGACGCTCGCAGTCTGTGGCCACGGACGGACTCTGATACTCGCCGAGGTGACCCCGGACAAGGGGACCAAGCTCAAGGGCGATCTTCTGGAACAACTGCGGGTTGAGGTCGCTTCGCCTGATGCCTCGGCTCTTCGCATACACCCGGATGCCGTCAACGCGATGGCTTTCAGTCCGGATGGCAAGAGGCTGGCGACCGCCTGCGACGACGGGACGGCCTACGTGTGGGAATCGAGCACGACCCGCGTGTCCATGGACGACCCGCAAGCGGTGGTTCCGCTTGCCGTGTTTCTCGGCCATGGCAAGGCCCTGGTTGCGCTCACGTTCAGCCCCGACGGTCGGACCCTGGCCACGGTCAGCCTGGATCATGAGCTCCGGCTCTGGCGCGTCGGCCTCGCAGAGCTGCTCGACGCGGCCTCGCGGCTGGCTTCCTCGAACCTGACCAGCGACCAGTGGCGGCAGTACCTGGCACCGCTGCCCTACCGCAAGACGTTTCCGGAGCTGCCGGCCCGGCAAGTGTCTGTGCCGAAACAAG
>JACQZL010000284.1:0-715 GCA_016213865.1 Candidatus Rifleibacteriota bacterium | reverse complement strand
CTGTTTCCCAGAAACCGGTGGGGCCGGCCTCCGTGCCGGCCAATGGTCGATCGGCACGGAGGCCGGTCCGACCACGTCATGTCTTGGATTGGCCCAGTTTCTTCCATACGGTCGCCAAGTAGAACGGTTTCAGGGAACCCGCCTCTACCCTTCGCACTGCCCCCTGTGCGCTTCGAGCCGCGCCTCCTCGGCGAAAGCCGCGCCGCAGCGGTCGCATACGACGGGCTCGAGCACCAGGCGGAGCGTGCGCGCGGGGCCCGCCTCCAGCACCACGGCCTGCTCGCGGCCGCGGTAGTAGCGCAGCCTCGTGGTCACTCGGTGCTCGCCTGTCGTCAGCCCCGAGACCAGCACGGGAGATTGGCCCCGGGCATGGCCGTCCACCTGGATCACCGCGCCGGGCGGATCGGTCTCGACCAGCAGGTCGACCGTGACGCCGCGGCCCGAGAGGACCTGCAGGGTGCGCACGGCCTGGGGGGCCGACGGACGCTTCGCGGGCTCGTAGTCCAGGAGCGACGAGACCAGCGCGTCGAGGCGCGGGTCCAGCCCGGACACGCTCTTGCCCGGGGCCTCGTTCCCGTGGGGCCATCGTCCCACCAGCATCTCGAACAGCATCACCCCCAGGGCGTACAGATCGGCGGGTTTGCCGGCGACAGCCAGCCCGGCCCGCGACTCGGGAGCCATGTAACCTTCAGTGCCCATCGGCACTCCCGTCTCG
>JACQZL010000283.1 GCA_016213865.1 Candidatus Rifleibacteriota bacterium | reverse complement strand
GTCACCACTCCCGCGAACAACCAGCGCACGGTCACGACCTACTCTCCCTACCCCCCGCTCGCCATCCTGAACGGCGGCGGCGATTCCACGCGGACCGAGACTCGCACCGAGACTCGCTCCGACGACGAGATGTCGACCACGGAAACGGTCGAGAGAATGCCGTAGCAGACGGTCGTCCGTCGAAGCCTGGAACCGAGCCCGCGGACATCCCTCGAGCCTCGGATTCCAGCCAGACGGCATCTGCACCCGTGCCTGTTGCCGGGTGTCACCAGCCCCGTGATAGTGTCACGGGGCTGGATTTCGTTTGGTCGATTCAGTGCCCTAGTCGCGTGCGTTGAGAAGAACGCCGGAGTGAGGATTCCTTGCGACCAGGAGTCGCGCCGAGGCTCGCGGCGGGGAAGGCCAACCCTGCGTCTGGCAGGCGGTGAACAGCTGCCGGTAGCCGGGACTCCGCGCCCAGCGATGAGTCGTGAACCCAACGCAGCCAGGAGAGCGGTTCAGTCCTGGCGCTCTTCCGGGAACAGTCATCTGCATCCCGGGAGGGCTTGTCACGTCGTGGGACGTCGTCCAGAGCCTGTCATGAAGGAGTTACAGTGTGTCGAGCCCGCTCGCCACTACCGGCACGAGCCCGCGCCTCGTCAGCACCGCGACAACTCGAAGGTGCGCATCCGTAACACGGCGCTGGGCGTCGGCACGCTGGGCTTGCTGACGGGCAGCGGACCGCTGAAGGTCATCGGTTTCGGTGGTGCGCTCGTCAACGAACTGGTTCACAAGTGAGGTCCGGAGGGCCCGGACTATCCGGGCCCTCGCCCTCCGAATTGCCTCTCGTCGAGTCGATAGAGTGTCTGCCCGGTCATCTGGCCGGGAACTTGCGATGCACCCCATCGGCGGGACAGTCCCGGCTGGATGAAAGGAAGAGCCATGAACTGGGATCAGATTGAAGGCAACTGGAAGCAGATGATGGGCCACGTGCGCGCGAAGTGGGGCAAGTTCACGAACGACGATCTGGAGCTCATGGCAGGCAAGAAGGACGTGCTCAGCGGACAGCTCCAGGAGAGATACGGTTTCGCGAAGCACATCGCCGAACGGGAACTGGACTCGTTTGCGAGGAACCTGAAGCACCCGGACTTCGCCGAGGCCAAGGTGGAGAAGAAAGCCGGCGACTGAACTCCGGTCGACGTTGCGGCCAGCGCCTCGACCTCACCGTTCTGCTGCTCTGTGCGCCCCGTGTGTCGCCCAGGCTGACAACGAGGTAGGCGACGGCCTCACCATGGCTGAAGGCACAGTCCCGGTGACGGTGTAACTCCGGAGGTGTCACCTCTCCCGCGGCCAACACTCCGCAGAGTCCCTTTCGGAGACGCGACGGGTCTCCCCCGGGCTGCCTGATTCGTCGTGAGCCTGGCGAACTCTGGCGAAGAGACCGCCTGCCACCAGCAAGACGACCACGAACGCCACGAGGATGACCAGCGCAGTCGACGACTGACAATCCGGCCGGAGCAGTAGTCCTGGCTTGCGAAGGTTGTAGTCCACATCCTCACTCTCCAAAGGCGGCTTCCGGACAAGAACTCACACCCCGACGAAGCCCGGGCCGCGGCCCTCACCCCATCACGACCCGCACCCGGTGTACCCCGCCGTCCTTCGTCAGTTCGATGACCGCCGGGTTGCCGGGCAGCGTCGCGCCGTTGACCTCCACCCGCGACACGCCACGTTCGACCCCCCTCGGGTTCTCGACCGCAATCTCGTACCGGGAGGTGCCGTGGCGCAGCGACACGTCGAAGTGCCGCCAGGCCGCTGGAATGCAGGGATTCACGTGCAGCCGGCTGCCCGAGACCCTCACCCCGAGCATCCACTCCAGCCCCGCGCGGTAGAGCCAGCCGGCGGAACCGGTGTACCACGTCCAGCCGCCGCGCCCCACGTGAGGCCGCTCGGCGTACACGTCCGCCGCCACCACGTAGGGCTCGACCATGTATCGTGCGACGGCCGAGCGTGTGTCTGCGTGCAGGATGGGGTTCAGCATCCGGAAGAGTTCTCCCGCGCGATTGCCGTTGCCCAGCAATGCATTCGCGATGACCACCCAGGCGGCGGCGTGCGTGTACTGCCCGCCGTTCTCGCGAATCCCGGGGAGGTAGCCCTTGATGTAGCCCGGGTCGACCGGTATGTGGTCAAACGCTGGAGTGAACAGGCGCACGATGCCCTCCTCGGAGAGCACCAGATGCTCGTCGACGGCTTGCATCGCGAGCCTGGCGCGCCCCGGGTCGGCCGCCCCCGAGAGCACCGCCCAGGACTGCGCGAGCGAGTCGATCCGGCACTCGGTGCTCGCCGCCGAGCCCAGGGGCGTTCCGTCGTCGAACGTGGCCCGGCGATACCAGGCGCCGTCCCAGGCTGCCTCAACGGCGGCTTTCAGTTTCGGAACATGCTGACGCCACGGCAGCGCCCTCTCGGCGTGTCCCGTGGCCTCGGCAATAGGGGCGAACTTCTCGATCGTGTCGAGCAGGAACCAGCCCAGCCAGACGCTCTCGCCCTGTCCCTGCGGTCCGACACGATTCAAGCCATCGTTCCAGTCGCCGGTGCCGATCAGCGGCAGGCCGTTCTTTCCGACGGCCAGTGACCGATCGAGCGCCCGGGCGCAGTGTTCGAACAGGCTGCCTGTCTCCCGTGAGACAGCGGGTCTGAAATAGGACTCGTGCTGTCCGGGTTCGAGCGCCGGGCCTTCCAGGAAGGGGGCCAGTTCGTCGAGGACCGAGCGATCCGCGGTGACCTCCGCGTAGTGGGCCGCCGCATAGGGCAACCACAGCAGGTCGTCGGAGATGCGCGTTCTCACTCCCCGGCCCGACGGCGGATGCCACCAGTGCTGGACGTCGCCTTCCTTGAACTGATGGGCAGCCGCCTTCAGGAGGTGCTCCCGGGCCAGGTTCGCGCTGGAGACCGTCAAGGCCATGCAGTCCTGGAGCTGATCGCGGAATCCGTAGGCCCCACCGGCTTGGTAGAAGGCCGACCGCGCCCAGAGCCGGCAGGCAACTGTCTGGTACAGCAGCCAGTGGTTGAGCAGCAGGTCCATCGCCTTCACTCATAGAATCCGCTGACCTGCTCCCGGCCAGCCCCTCTCGCCCCCGAACTGAAACCCACGCTCCTGCTCCTCCCCCGGGCCAACGGCCCGCCGCTGCACACCCGCAGGAAACCGCCACCGTAACCCGGATGTTCAAGCCCATCCGGCCCTCGCGGGAAAGCCCTGTACACCGCCCCGACCTCCACCAATCCCCCCGGCGCGCGGCCATTCCGCATTCCCCACTCCCCCCCCCCCCCCCCCCCCCCCCCCC
>JACQZL010000298.1 GCA_016213865.1 Candidatus Rifleibacteriota bacterium | reverse complement strand
TGCCCCGCGAGCACGATCCGGGCAAAGCGCGCCGTGCCTGCTCCGGTCGCGCAGGTCCCCCGCGCCAGGTCCAGCGACGTGACCCCGGAGCCCTCGTGGATCCGCACGGTCTCGCGGCGGGAGAGCTCCCGGGCCAACGCGCGGCTGAGCTCGAACGGATCGACCAGACCGTCCTGGGGCGTTACGATGGCCCCCCGAAAGCCGCTCGCCTGCAGCGGCCCCGCCAGGTCGTGATGAAGCTCCGAGCGGAACCCGTACGCCAGTCTCAACTCATGCTCGGCCTCGAAGTACTCGCGGTCGGCCTCCCGGAAGAAGTAGTAGCTCGGGGTGCGAGACCAGCGGGCCTCGCCGGGAATCCGGAGCGTCGTGCAGAGCGACTCCACGCTCGAGACGCTCTCGGAGGCGAACTGCCACACCTGTCGCGCCATGGCTTCGCCGCAGCAGGAGAGGAAATCCGACAGATCTCGCTCCAACGAAGAGGCGAGGATCCCGGCGGCCCTGGCCCCGCAGTTCCCGATGAGCTCCTTCTCGAGGATGACGACGCTGCGGCCGGCGGCCGAAAGGTGGTGCGCCACGGAGAGACCCGCGAAACCGCCGCCGACCACCACGACGTCGGCGGACTCCCGCCCCTCGAGGCGAGGATAACACTGCTCCCGCGAGGTCCTCCAGAAGCCCTCGTTCATGTGCCGTTGCCCTTGGAAGCGACGGTCGGTTGAACCCTTTCGCCAATCGGGAGCCTCGCCCCCGAACCCCGACCAAGGAATTGCATCCCCTGGAACCCGCGATGATTGCGGGGGCACCGACCAAGTCCGAGCGGCTGGGCCGCACAGTTAACGCCGTAGGGGCGGGGCTTGTCCCCGCCCGAAAGCCTGGCCCAGAGCGGGCGGGGACAAGCCCCGCACCTACATCCCTTGGAGCCAAGTGTGCCGAGAATTGCGGCCAAAGTGGTCAGTGCCCTTCCGGAATGCAGGGCCGGCCGCTCAGCCCACCGAACTGGATTCCGTGAACACGGGCTCCGAGAAGTCCCACTCGGGGGTCTCGCTGGCGGCGTCGTCCGAGGGCCCGTCGCTGGATCGAAGCGTGAAGATGTCGTGCACGCGGAAGGCCGGGTCAGTACCTGCCTTGAGCTCGAGGTCGGCGGACACCTCGGTGATGCGGGTGACCCGTCTGGCTTCGCTTGGAAGGCGGTTCAGTTGAACGATGAGCTGGATCGCGGAGGCAATGTAGGGCCGGATAGCTCGTGGAGACAGGTCGTAACCCGCCATCAGGACTAGCACCTCGAGGCGCTGGAGGAGCTGGACGGGGTTATTGCTGTGGATGGTGGTCAAGGAGCCTTGATGGCCCGTGTTCATGGCCTGGAGCATGTCGAAGGCCTCGGCGCCGCGGACCTCGCCGACGACGATCCGGTCCGGCCGCATCCGCAGGGCGTTCTTGATGAGGTCGCGGATCGAGATCTCGGGGGTGCCTTCCTCCTTGACGGAGCGAGTGCGCAGGCGCGGCAGGTTCCTTCGCTCGATCTGCAACTCGGGAGTGTCCTCGATCACGACGACCCGCTGAGTCTCGGGGATCTCGGAGGCCAGGGCGCTCAACAGAGTGGTCTTGCCGGAGCCCGTGCCGCCGCTGACGATCAGATTCAGGCCACGCTTCACACACGAGCGGAGGAAGTCGGCAATCTCCCTCGAGAGGGTCTTCCCTTCAATGAGGGCGTCGAGATCGAATCGCTTCGGGAACATCCGGAGGGTCATCAGCGGAGAGTCGGCCGAGACAGGCGGAAGTACGATGTTGAGCCGCATGTTGCCCAGAACGGCCCCGTCGCCGAGCGGGTGCATTTCGTTGACTTGCAGGTGAGCCGTCGAGGTGAGCCTCGTGGCCGTCGTCGTCCAGTGCTCCTTGTCGAGGAACCGGCGGGGCGCCAGCTGCATTTGGCCCGAGCGCACGACGAAGATCTCGTCAGGGCCGTTGACCATGATCTCCTCGATGTCCGGGTCGCGCAGGAGCGGCTCGATGGGCCCGTACCCGGCGAACTCGTACTCGAGCTCGCGGATCACCCCGGCGCCGTACTTCGCGATGAACTCCGCAAGACCGTCCGGCGCGCCATGGCCGTGCAGCTCTCCGCGAGACGCCAGGTCGTCCAGGACTTCCACCACGCAGTTCCTGACCTGGAGCTCGCACTCCCCTCTGCAGAGATGATCGAGCCCGGGCATCTTCTTCAGGAGCTCGGGGCGTACGGTTTCGAACAAATAGCGGAGGAACTCCGCGGGGACTTCGACTTCGGGGGGCTGCGTGACCACGGAAGGGGCTGCCTCCGGGGAGGGGGCCGGTTCCGGGCGCGCCGCCGGAACGGCGGGACGAGCGGCCTCTTGCCGCGCGGGCTTGGCGGCGGGTGGGAGAACGGCCTCGGCCGGCTGCTCACTCGCCGCTTGCGAGGACTCCCTCAAGGTGTCGGTGAGTCTGCTCATGGCTTCACGACCTCCACGGAGTCGGCTGAAGAACCTCCGAACCGCGACAGGAACGAACGCTGCAGCCGGTCAAGGAGATCCTTGATGCGCGACGACGACTGGGACTTGGGTGGCAGACCCTGGACTCCGGCCAACCTGGCCGCAAGGTCCAATACGGCCTTCGAGACAGCCGAGTCTGGTGCAAACTGCGTCACGAAGTCCGCGGTCTTGATGGCCGTGTGCACCTCCTGCGGGGCAAAGGGCACTTCCGCGAAGACCTTGAATTCGAGGTAACTCTCGATGGCCTCCCGATCCAGGAGAGAGGTCCCCACGGTGTTGTTGAGGACAATCCGCACCTTGTTCCGGTCATAGCCGGCCTCCGACTCCAGGTGTCTGGCGCACATCTTCGTGTTGGCCAGAGAGTGCAGCTCCGGCGAGGTGACGAGGAGGATCTTGTCCGCGGCCTTCAGAGCGTCGAGCTCCGAGCGGAGCCGCATGTTGCCCGAGGTGTCGAGCACGATGAAGTGGAAGCCCCGCCTCAGAACGGCAATCAGCTCACTGAGAGTCGCGTCGACCGAACCGACGGCCAACCCGGGCTTCAGCAGGGTGGGCATGAAGAAAAGCGACCCCGTGCCGCCGCCATCCTGTCCCTTTGCGGCTCCCAGTGGCACGATGATGCGGTCGCTCATCAACCTCTGGGTGTCCGGGAGCGTGCTTGCGAGATCGATGCCCGACAGGTCACGGCAACTGTCCAGACCCAGCAGGTGAGCGAGGTTGGCGAAGTCGACGTCCAGGTCCCACAGCAGCACGCGGCCTCCCGTCACGGAGGCCAGCGCCCAGGCCACGTTGGCTGCCACCATGGACTTGCCGACTCCTCCCTTGGCTGCGAAGACGGCCAGGACGGTCGCAGGCTCCTTGGGCTGATTGCCCGGCTGCAGGGCCTCGGCCCTTTGCAGCTCGTTCCTCGACTGCTCCACAGCGCGCTTGAAGGGGGCCGAGAAGTGCAACAGCCCGCGAACAACCTCGGGAGGGACAGCCACCAGCTCCGTCGGTTCCAGCGCCACCGACTCGTACGGACTGGGGCAGGACTGAAGGACCCCCGTCTCACCATCCAGCTCGCCAGGGCCGCGCGCCTGGAAGGCAGGTCTCTTGCTCTCCGCCCCCACCGTGCAAAGGGCCAGACGTCCGGAAGAAATGACGTAGAGCTTCTGCCCCACGTCACCGGCGTGAATGTGGATCTCGCCGGCACTGCGTTTCTTGAGAGTCGCCTTGGCGACACATCGCGCGAGCAGGGCCTTCTTGAGGCAGCGAAAAGCCGGACAGGCAGTGAGGATCTGGGTGATGGCGGCCGTATGTTCCGGCGAGCGGGGGGCCTTCGGCTCGGCGGGAGCCTCGGGGATCTCCGTGCCGCCCTCCAGGCATCTCAAGACAGCCTCGAGCTCCTCGAGAGCAGTCCCCGCGGTTGCAGGCTCGAGGCGCCTCAGCAGGTCCACATACTGCCGGCATCCCCGCGGTCGGATCCCGACCGTGATGGCGGTGGCGAAGGCGGCCACGACCTCGGCGGGCGGGACCTTTGACAGGATCTGCTCGGCCCGCTCGCGGACCTCCTCGGAGGTGTCCTGCAGCGCCGCAGCTGCCAGAAGGAGCGCATCGGACTTGAGGGCGACGTGGGCCAGCGCTCCGACCGCTAGCACGCGGTCGTCCGGGTCCGAGGAGGCGAGCAGGCGCTCGAGCTGGGCGATCGTCCTGCGCCTGCCGATCGAGGAGAGGAATCTCCGAGCCGCGTCGGCGACCGGGTGGTGCTCGCTGCCGAGCGCATAGAAGAACACCGCGTACTTCTCCCGGCTGGGGAGCAGGGAGAGCCCGTGGAGAACGGCTGCCTGCGTCTGCGGAGTGGCCTTCTGCCACACGGCGAGCAGGGTGTCGAACGCCTTCTCGGGGCAGGAGGCCCCAAGCCGTCCCACGGCGGCGAGCGCCTCCTCTTGAAGGCCCCGGTCCTTCGCGTTGGCGGCCAGGTCCGCGACCCGGGCGAAGTGCTCGACAGCATGGAGATGGGCCGCCAGTGTGACGGCCCGCCGGCACGTGGCGGCGTCACTTGACGCCAGGGCCTTGGCCAGGTCGTGGCTCCGCTCCTCGGCGCGACGTGGCGGACTCGACGAGCCCGGGGTCCTGACCTGAGAGAGCAGGTCCGAGGCAAAGACGGTCAGCTCGGGATCTACCAGGCCCGCCGCAGACCGTCCGAGAAACTCCAGTGCCTGAACATCTCCGGCCTTCGCCTTCTGCGCCAGGCTGGCCAGGTCCTTTGCCCTGGCATCGAGGGTCGTTGCCTTGCTGAAATCTCTGATTGCGCGCTGGGACCTCTGACTTGCCATAGGCCAGTCCCTCCAGGGGTGTCGACCGAGTCGGGCTTGGCGGCAGACCTGCCCGAAGCCCGGGGAGCATCCGCATTTTCCGTCAGTCTATCAGGAACTCCCCGGCAGTTCACGGCTGTCGAGAGCGTCATGGCTCCCGAGGTCGTGGGGTGTGCAAGCAATCTGCGGGCCGGGTGCTAGCACTACAACGCGACTTGTCCCAGAGATACGCGTTTCTGGAAACCAGGGAAACGCGAGGGTAGAAGCGGCATCTTGCCGCTTCCACGTCGCCGCACTCTCGAGCGGAGGTGGCTCCGCCAGCCAAGCGGCTGGAAGCCGCTTCTACCTTCGAGGTCAGGAGCGAACCTACGTTGTAGTGCTAGACTCTTGAACGAGAGTCGATGACAGCCGGCCAAGGGAGGCCCTCGATGACCCAGGCGGTTGCATGTCCGAAGTGCGGCTCGGTGGACGTGCGGTTTCGTCAGAACCGGGGAAGCTGGATCTGTGACACCTGCGATCACATCTGGGCGACTGCGGCCGAAGGGCCGGCCGGTCCAGTGCGGGCCCGCGAGAGGTTGAAGATCTTCCTCAGTTACGGCCACGACAAGCACGCGGCCGACGCGCAGCGGATCAAGGCCGACCTGGTGGCACGAGGTCACGAGGTCTGGTTCGACCTGGAGCGGTTGAGGAGCGGGAGTGACTGGGAGGCTTACATCGAGGATGGATTGAGGTGGTGCGACAAGGTCGTCCTGCTGATGACGCCCTACTCGGTGCGACGTCGGATTCGGGGCGAGCCCAGGTCGTCCGACGGCTTCTGCTTGAATGAGATCGCCAAGGCGCTCGAGAAGAACAAGCTGATCATCCCGGTGCTGCTCGTCGAACTGGCCGATGGACCGCCAACCTCGATCTGCCGGATCCAGTACCTTGACCTGCGGGATGTGGTGCCCATCGAGCAGGCGGGCGAGCGCTACGAGGTGCGCTTCGCGCGCCTGGTGCGGGCCGTGGAGGATGAGGATCTCGACTTCGAGGGGGGACAAGCGAGGCTGGCGAGGCTGCTCCGGCCGCTCGACTTCTCTGCCGACCTCGGAGCCCACCTCTCGCACTTTCAGGGGCGACAGTGGTTGCTCGATGCGGTGGACCAGTGGCTCTCGGAGCAGCCGACCTCACGCGTGTTTTGGCTCGTGGGGGACCCGGGAGTCGGGAAGACGGCCTTCGCCAGCCATCTTGTGCACCGGCGACGGGAGGTCATCGCCTATCACCTGTGCGCTCATGGCCACGAGGACAAGGGCGAGCCAAAGCGGGCGCTGCTCTCGCTCGCCTACCAGATGGCCGAGCATCTCGAGGAGTACAAGAAGCGCCTTTGCGGGATGGCGCTGGAGGACGAGGTGTCGAAGAGTGCCTCGACGCTCTTCGACAATCTGGTGGTCTCGAAGCTCTCGGGCGACTTCCCGCCTCCCGATGGGCCTCGATTGGTGCTGATCGACGCCATCGACGAAGCCACGAAAGGGGGCGGGAACGAGCTCGCCGCGTTGGTGCGCGACCACTGGCACAAGACACCGCCGTGGCTCCGGCTCCTGATCACGAGCCGGCCCGAGAGCGAGGTCATCTCGACGTTGGCCCACGTTCCTTCATGCCTTCTGGACGCCCGTGGCAGCGAGAGCCTGTCCGATCTGCGCGCCTACATCTCGAGCGAACTGGCATCACGAGGTCTGCCTGTCCGCGCGGGCTGGGTGCAGGGACTGCTCGATCGAAGCCAGGGCATGTTCCTCTACGTCGTCTGGGTGCTGAAGGAGGTTGCCGCCGGTCACCTCTCGCTCGATCGTCCGGAGGAGTTTCCTCGCGGTCTGGGAGCCATCTATGCCAGCTTCTTCGCGCGCCAGTTCAGCGATCCGGATCCAGCCGAGGCCCGACTCCGGGCAGCCTAGTACAAGGCCGACAGCCTGCCGCTGGTGGACGCGCTCGTGGCACGGCGGGAGCCGTTGCCGCTTGCGGTGCTGGCCGCCGTGGCGAGCACCGATGAAGCGACCCTCAGGCAGCGGCTCGCCCGGTTGGGTTCGCTCTTCCCCATTCGGCTGCTTGCGGTCGCAGGCAGGGCCCAGGAGTGCGTGGCTCCGGCGCACAATTCGATTGTGGAGTGGCTGACGGCCGTGGATGAAACGACTCGCTTGCCCTCCGCGGGGGTGTTCGCCGCCAGCGCGGTCAGAGGGGCCAGGCGGCTGGCCGACGCGTGCTGGGCGCTGTACCAACAGGGGCCGGCGAGGATGCCGCTGTACGCGTGCAGTCATCTGGTAGCTCACCTGGTGGAGACGTCGCAATGGGAGAAGGCCGGGCAAGTGCTCTGCGACCTGACCTACCTCGAGACGAAGTGCGAGCGGCTGGGCGCGGACGAGGTACTGGGCGACTTCCGGCGCGTGCTGCCGGCAGACCCGTCCGCGGCGAACGGC
>JACQZL010000297.1 GCA_016213865.1 Candidatus Rifleibacteriota bacterium | reverse complement strand
GCCGGGCAGGCCCCCTCCCCCTCCGGGGGAGGGTGGGGAGGGGGGCGTCCGGGCCAGCTCGGCTGGCGCCGGGCCAGGACCGGCAGAAACGCCGGTCCTACTGCCCTCGCGTGGCTCGGGTCAACGCGATTCGGCTTCGCGGCAGTTGCAGGCGCACCCGCGTCCCGTGGGCTGCTTGTCGAGCAGGATCAGCTCGCGGTAGGCCGGACGGCTGTTGCAGAGCCTCAGCAGGGGAATCGCCAGGACCTGGAGCGTGTGGCTGCCCAGGACCTTCTTCACGAGCCAGGTGCGGCTGTAGAAAGAGGCGTTGATCCGCAGCCAGACGCCCAGGCTGACGTTGGGCCGCGCCCGGAGCTCGGCCCCGGAGCCGGCGGCGTCGCGGAGCACGCGATGGACGAAGGCCGAGTCGGGCAGCCCGTTCTCGCGATGCTCCAGGAGCCAGCGGTTCTCTTCGCCGGTCGCCTCCCGGTACGCGCGGTTCCAGGCATCCTCGGCCGCTCGCGTTTCGGGCGAATCGGCCGGGTAGACCAGGAAGACGTGGCGGCGAGCCACCCGGACCAGTTCGCGCAGCATGGCCTCGCGCAGGGCCGGCGGGACATGCTCGATGACGTCGGAACAGACGACCGCCGGGAACGCCCCCGTGCGGAACGGGAGGCAGGCACAACTCCCGCGCAGGGGCCACAGCGTCGGCGCCGGCGTCCCGTCGAAGGCCACGTCCACGCCGACGACCCGGCCGGGCCAGTACGGCGTGATGCCGAGGCTGCCCGAACCGATCTCGGCGATCAGCTCGTCGCGCCCCGCGACTCGGCCCAGTTCCCGCGCGATGGGCAGATACCGCAGCGCCTGATCGGCAGTCCACCCGGGAAAGAGACGTTCGACGATGGCCATGGCGTCGCCAATATAGATGAAGATATGGGGGAGCGCACAAGGCCAGTGGGGGCTGCGGGCTGTGGGGCTGCAGGGCTGCAAGGCTGCAAGGCTGCAAGGCTGCGGGGTTGCGGGCTGTGGGGCAACGCGGCGACTGTCCCAGACGCTGCCGCGAGCGTCAGCGAGCCCTAACACCCAACACCTGACACCTAACACCTGGCCCCTGCCCGCCCTTCTGCTATCCTCTGCTCACCATGGCCGAGCCCTCCATCGAGCCGGCGTCCCGCCCGCTGGCCAGCATCATCGTCCTCAACTGGAACGGCAGGGAGTTTCTCGAAAAGTACCTGCCCCACGTCGTCGAGTTGACACGCGCGGACGATCCGGGACATGAGGTCATCCTCGTGGACAACGGCAGCACGGACGGCAGCGTCGAGCTCGTGCGCCAAGCGCAGCCTTCGGTCCGCCTGGTGACGCTCTCGACGAACACGGGGTTCAGCTTCGCGAACAACCGCGGCGCCGAGGTCGCCGTCAACCCGGTCATCATCCTGCTCAACAACGACGTCCAGCCGACGCCGGGCTTCCTGGCGCCGGTCCTGCAGCACTTCCGCGACCCGTCGGTCTTCGCCGTCGCGATGAAGAGCCTCGTGCCCAAGCGCAACAACGAGGAGGAGGCTGTCCGCAAGCTCGCCTTCACTCGCGGGTGGTTCCAGACCGAGAGCGACCCGGCGGTGGTCGCGGGTCGCTCGGAGGCGAGCCCGATCCTCTACGCCTGCGGCGGGATGGTCGCCCTGCACCGTGACCGTTACCGGGAGCTCGGCGGCCTCGACGAGATGTTCTCGCCCATCTACTGGGAAGATGTGGACCTCTCGCTCAGGGGCTGGCGCCGCGGCTGGAAGGTGCTCTACGAGCCTCGCAGCGTCGTCTACCACCAGCACGCCAGCACGACGGCGCGGCCGGACTTTCGGCGCGAGGCCGCGCTCGCGGCGCTCAAGAACCATCACCTCTTGCTCTGGAAGCACCTCGACGAAGCAGGGCCGTGGCTCGAGTATGTCTTCTGGCAGGCGGTCCGCTTGGCGCGTTCGGCGCTCACGCTCGACGCCGTGCCGTTCATCGCCCTCTGGCGCGCGTTCCGCCAATTGGACGAGCTGCGCCGCGGCCGCGCGAGAGAACGCGCGCAGTCGCAGGAGGGCGGCGTCGCGGTCCTCCGCCGTCACGGCGCAGTGAAGTGAGCTATCCAGAGAGACTCGAAGGTGGGGGACGCACGACCGAGCCAGGGCTTCCGCTGAGTTCGGCAGGATGCCGGCGCACCCTGGCTGAGCCTCGGCGATCGCGCAACCCATGACCACCATGGGGGAACGTATGCGAAACCTCGGAGGCCGCATTTCTCGGCCCCGTTGGCTTTGCCATGGCGGGCACCAACAAGACCAGATGGCGGTGGCTGGCCCGGGGTCCCTGCACCCTGAGTAGCGGCCCTTTTGGGCCGCGTATCGAAGGGCGCGGGCCAGGACCGGCAGGGACGCCGGCCTCACGCATGCAGGGATTTCCGGACGAGTCCTTTGCTGGTGCAGGTGCTCTCTGCGAGCTTCGGCTTCCGTATCATGGCGCGGGCCCTGGTGGGCCGCCACGGGCTGGAAGCCGCTCGGAGAGCGGGGGACAAGCATGTCCTGAGCTTGTCGAAGGGGGCCGTGCCACGACCGCTTGGACCACGCACCGGGTCATGCGGTTCCCCGGGTTCTGCGTTCCGCACCCGGGGAGTTGATCATCGTGGCAACAACACAACCGCTTGTGCTAACGTGGGGCCTGTAGACCTGAAGGTCAGGCCTATCTCTAACGGGCGGGAGGCATGGTCATGGTGGTCAGTCACGGGTCGGTCGGTCGGGAGACGCGAGAAGTTGTGGCCTTGGGTGCCGCATCCGACGAGCCAGTTGAGACACGGTTCGGCTGCGCAGGAGGCCGGCTGAGCCTGTTCAGACTTGCGTTGGTGGTCCTGGGGTGGCTTGCGATCGCGAGCCCGATGTACGCCCAGGCTGCGCCTTCCACGGCTCTCACCAGCTCAGTGCTCGCAAGCATACCGGCTGCCAGGCACTGGATGAAGATCCTGCCCTCGGACTCTCCCATGAACCGGCAAGGCGCCGGGATGGCCTATGACGGCAGGCGGCAGCGCTCGATCTTGTTTGGAGGCTCGGTCGACGCGACCCAGGCTCTGTCGGACACATGGGAGTCTGACGGGTTTCGGTGGACGGCGCCGCTGCCAGCCCGCTGTCCGCCGCCGCGTTCGTTGCACGCGATGGCTTATGACTCTCTCAGGGGCGTGACAATCGTCCTCGGCGGCGACGCCAGCTCCGGCGAACTGGGTGCCTTGATGAACGACATGTGGGAGTGGAGCGGAACGAACTGGGACTCGGTGACGACGACGCTCCCGACGTCACGGGCCGATGCCGCGATGGTCTTCGACAGCGCGCGCGGCGGGCTCGTTCTCTTCGGCGGTGTGCGGCCTGGCGGTCTAGTACAGGATGACACCTGGGAGTTCCGGATGGAGGATGGCGCCCGAGCCTGGCGGTTGCGAACACCTGCCCAATCGCCTCCACCGCGCCGTGGTCACTCCCTCGTCTACGACCCAGCTCGCGGCCGAAGCGTACTCTACGGGGGCACCGATGCCAGCGGATACCGGCTGTCTGACACGTGGGAGTGGGACGGTACGACATGGGCTCAGCGCAGGCCGACCAGGAGCCCGGGGCCACGAGAAGGTCACGGCTCCTGGTACGACGCGGAGGCCAGGCGCGTCGTGGTCTTTGGAGGGAACGGCGTGACCGGAGGACGAGTTGAAACAGCTTATGAGTGGGACGGTGCCAACTGGACTCTGAGCCATCCAGGGGACTTCCTGAGCATGGGGCTTCTCATCGATGGGAGCTACGAGGGCAGGGCCAGGATGGCATGCACCTATGACCTCGCCAGGCGACGAGCGATCTTGTGCTGCGGAATCGGCACCGATGGTACCGTGTCGGCCGACACCTGGGAACGCGCGGACAGGCGGTGGGTGCTGCGTCAGGCCCGAGCCCTCGGCCAGCGCCGGGGCGCCTCGCTCGTGACCGATGTCCGACGCAACAGGGTCGTTCTCTTCGGAGGCCTGGGGAGCAACGGTCTTGCCTCAGACACCTGGGAGTGGAACGGTTCACGCTGGGTGGAACGAACACCGCTCCCGGGCGCACCGAACCCACCGCCGCGAACCGGTCACGCAATGGCCTGCGACCAGAGTCGAGGGGAGGTTGTTCTCTTTGGGGGAGTGGGGATGGACTCCACGGGCGGGGCCCAGAGCATCGGCGGCCAGTGGGTGCTGGGTGACACATGGGTGTGGGACGGAAGAGGCTGGATGCGTCGCTCCCCGTCGGCCGCTCCATCTCGCAGGTACTCGGCTGCGATGACCTACGACACGAGCAGACAGCGCGTCCTGCTTTTCGGCGGGACCCAGTACGAAGGCAGTATCACCGGAGAGACATCGTTGAATGATACCTGGGAGTGGAGTGGATCGAACTGGGAGGCCAGGACGCCGCTCTCCACCTCGCCTCCAAAGAGGTACGGTCACTCGCTGACGTACGATCCAGTTCGCGGAGAGGCCGTTCTCTTCGGAGGATGGTCTCGGGACTTCGGTGGTTGGACAGGGACAGTAGCTCCTCGCATCTGGACTGCCGACACCTGGACGTGGAATGGCCTTGACTGGAACGAGGAGCACCCTGGCACGTTCCCCGAGGGGAGAAGATACCATAGCACCGTCTTCGACCCAGCGAGTGGCCAGAAGGTGATTCTGTTTGGGGGCGACCGGGATGCGCCCACGGGGCTGACCGCTACCTGGACCTGGGACGGTTCTTCGTGGGCTCCGGCCGGTTCGTGGCCGGCTGAAGTGAGCCCGCGCACGCAACAGGCCGGCAGTTTCGATCCAGTGAACAACTCGGTAATCTCGTTTGGAGGGTGGAGCAACCGGCGTCCCTTTGGCGATGTCTGGCTCTGGAGGCAATCGACGTGGACTCAACTGGCAACCGAACCCGTGGTGTCGCCTGTGCTCACTGTTCGAGATGCAGCGATGTGCTATGACGCAGCCCGAAGCAAGACCGTCCTTTTCGGAGGTGACACCTCCGGCGGAGTGGGCACGTCCGAGACTTGTGAGTGGGACGGAACGAACTGGGAGGATAGGACGCCGGGGTCGTTGCCGTTGGGTTTTAGTCCTCGCATGAGTCACTGCCTGGCCTTTGACCCTGGTCGTGGACGTGAAGTGCTCTTCGGTGGACGGGCCAAATGGAACACGTCTATCTTGAAGGACACGTGGGAGTGCGCCGGCGCTCAGGCCGGATGGGCCGACGTGACACCTGCAGCGAACCCGTTTGCGGCCGCCGGACTCGCCGGTGCCCGGATGGTCTATGAGTCTGCCGGAGCCCGCACACTACTGTTCTGAGGGCAGGGTGGCGGGGGTGGCCTCAGCTCCGACACCTGGACCTGGAACGGGGAGAATTGGACGAAGTTGGAGCCCACGACCGCGCCATCAGGCCGGTTTTCGCACGGACTTGCTTACGACTCGAGCCGGGGTCGTGCCGTTCTCCTTGGTGGCTGGGCCACGCCGGCGTGCACAAGCGTCTTGGGGGACACCTGGGAGTGGAATGGGGGTCTCTGGCAACAGATTGCGGCGTCACCGTCGCCAACAGCCCGAGCCTTGGCCCCTTTGGTTTTCGATACGGTTCGAAAGCGGGTGATTCTCTTTGGCGGACGCAATGAAGACAGCCGGTACAGTGACACCTGGGAATGGGACGGCGTGGCCTGGACACGCCAGGAATGGCCCGTCAACGCCCCCATACCTGGCGCTCGTAGCGGACACTGTATGTCCTACGACGCGGCTCGTCGGCGTGTGGTGATGCTCGGCGGCGATACCACAGGGGCCTATCTCGGCGACCTTTGGGAGCTCCCGTCCAACTCTCCTCCCGTCCTCTCCGCCGTGTCCCTCTCGGCCACCCCAGGCACCACGACGGCCTTCGTCACGCAGCATGTGACGCTCTCGGCCACCGCCAGCGACGAGGACCACGACTTCCTCGATTTCGCGTGGACCCAGCTCTCGGGCCCCACCGTCGCGCTGTCGGGCACCGACAGCTCCGTCGCCTCGTTCCAGCCCACCACCGCCGCCACGTACGCCTTCGGCGTCAGCGTCTTCGACGGCCGCGAAGGCTGGGCGTATGCCATGGGGAACGTGACTGTGAAGCCCAACCGCCCACCCGACATTTCGCGCGTCACCACCACCACCGACTGCTGCGCCTCGGTCACCCTCTCCCCGCGGGCCACCGATCGCGACGGCAACCTCCTCACGTACGCCTGGCTGCAGACCTCCGGCCCCACTGTCTCGCTCGCTCAGCAGAGCGACACACCGGAGCTGCAGTTCACGCCCGAGGGCCGCCCCTACACCGGCGAGGTCTACTCCTTCCAGCTCACCGCGGACGACGAAAGGGGCGGCATCACCGTCACCACGCACACCGTCACCGTCCGGCCGAACGGGAACCCTCCCGTCGGCCGGCTGTCCTTCCAGCCGGGCTCCGCGGTCACGACCACCGCGCCGACCTCGGTCGTCCTCACGATCGACTTCGACAAGCCGGTCAAGCCCGTGCCGACCGGCACCTTCACGCGCTAGCAGGGCTCCGCGACTCCCGAGGAGATCACGATGACCTTCGCGCCCGTCAGCCCATCCCGTTTCACGACCTCCTTGGCGGTGGAGATGACTTCCGG
>JACQZL010000296.1 GCA_016213865.1 Candidatus Rifleibacteriota bacterium | reverse complement strand
TGGCAGACTCGGGTTGTCCTCCGAGAACTGCCGGGAGCGAGCCCCAACGCGCCGGGCGCAAACGGTGAAACGGAATCGCCAATTGTTGCTGACAACTCGAAGCCGAGTGACTACCATGAAGCCTGCTTCGACAGATCCAAAACCAAAGGGATGCCGCGCCGTTGCTCGACGACCTTCGGGCCCCAGAAGGCCCCGCAGTGAAGGGTTTCTTCTGAGCGTCGCAGTCTCCCGCAAGACTCGAGAGGTGATTGCGTGTCTCGATTCCATCTCGGCACAGGTCTCGTTGCGGTCCTTGGTATCGTCCTGGTACTGTCGGTCGTTCCCGGTTGCGGGGGACACGGCGGGCACAGTATCGGGACGGCCACCGGCCCCGGGGGTGGCAGTTTCCAGCTCCTGGGGCAGAGCTTCGACGGTCCCGTGCGCGGCGCCATCCTCGACTTCTATTATGATGCTGCGTTCTCGGATCCCATCGCCGGCGTCACTGCCACGACCCGCGCGGATGGCACCTATGATCTCACGTTCGACGTGCAAGTGCTGAGGGCAGGGACCCAGCGCATCTACGCCCGTTCCCGAGCCGGCGAGACCGGTGTGGACGCGGACACGGGACAACCCGCCGCGCGGCTCACGGGCTTCGCGACCGTCCAGGGCAACCGCTGCGTCCTGACCCTGACCGCGCTCAGCACCCTGGTCGTCGAGACGCTACAGGTCCTCAGCAACAACCCGAACGCCCCGACGACGGCCGAGGTCATCCTCGCCGTGGAGAGCACGCTGGCCATCTTCGGCGTCAACCGGGGCGTGGTCACCCTCGACGACCTGAACTCGGCCACGGTCACCCGCGGGACGACCCTCGAGCAGGCGAACGACGTCATCGTGCGTGCCGCGAGGCTGGCCGACCCGGTCGGCGCGCCGGCGCAGCGCATCACAAACCTGATCAGCAGCCTCGCGACGGGCTTTGCCACGGGCACTCCCGACATCGCGTTGCTGAGCCGAGCGCGCCTCGAGCTGACGACGCAGCGTGGGGAGGACAACCTCAATCACATCCCCCTGATCCAGCAGGTCCCCACGCTGACCGCCATCTCGGTCTTCATCGGCAACGAGACCTATCTGCTCAACGGCCCGGTGGTCCAGGCAGGTCCCGCTACCTACTCCACCACCGTCACGGCGACCAGCCCTGTCGTCGGGCAAGCTCTCCCCAACGTCGGGATCAACTTCTCCGGGCTCAGTCGATTCCCCGCGGGGACCCACTTCGAGGGCAACATGTCGTTGGTCGTGAAGGGCCGCGGAACGGACCAGCGGACGCTGACCCTGCAGGTGAGCGCCGTCGATGCGGTGACCAACGTCACTCAGGACGGCGGGACCTTCCTGATTCCGGTTGGGGCCTCCTTGACCTGCTCGGGCAACACGATCCAGGGCAACCTCGTGGATGCCCTGGTCATCGAGCACCTGACGCAGAACCTCAACATCGACCTCTTCAACGCGGAGACGGTCGGCACCGGCAGCCGCCTGACCTTCGGGGCGCCCACCATCCTGAGCCGGATCGCGGCGCGCTTTGGCATCACCCCCTCGACGCATCCCATAGGGCTGCTCCAGTCGGCGGGCACTTTCGACCTGACCCTGACGTACACGGGGCTTCCCATCGTGGGGCCGAACGGCCGTATCACCCAGATCCACGTCAACAACCTCGTCGTCAACTAGGCCCGGACGACTCACGGAGAAGCAGGACGGCGCGCCCCCCAGCCCGGAGGACGCGCCGGCCTCTTCGGGAAGGGACAGAGAACAGTGCCCTCTGCGAGCGTCACCTCCCGGCTGGCGGCGGGGTCCACCTTGCTGCTGGACCTCGTGCTGGTCCTGGCGTGTGCCTGGTTCGCGGGCTCGACCACGGCGGAGGTCTGGCGGCTGGCCGGGCTCGGTGGTGCTTGCTGGCTTCTGGCGCTCCATCTCGAGGGGTTCTTCGACCGGGGCCGCCGGCGCCCGGCCGTCGGGGCCCTGGGTTGCCTCCTGCTCGCCGCTCTGCTCACGGGTCTCGGTCTCTCGGCGGCGCTGTTCCTTTCGGGCCACGGGCCGGCCGACGTCCCGGGCTTCTGGCCTTTCATGGCCCTCTCCCTGGCCTTGCTGACGATCGAGAAGACCCTGCTGCGCCTGCTACGCTCTCGGGCCAGGTCGCGCGGACTCTACCTGAGGCACGTGGCGATCATCGGGAGTCCCGAAGCCGTCTGTCGCTTCTGTGAATTCGCAGCCGCCCGGCCCGACTGGGGCATCGAGGTGCATCCCCTGGCGATCTCCGGTCCCGCGACTCCGACGCCGTCCGAAGCATCGGACTGGGTCGATCGGTTCGTGGGGCTCTTGAACAGCTCCACGGTCATCGACGAAGTGGTCATCGCAGCGGGGTGCGAGGAGCTGTCACGCTTCGAGCGCGCGGTCTCCGAGTGCACGCTCCGCGGGCTCACGGTCCGATTCGATCTCGACTCGTTGGGCTTGCCGTCAGGTCGCACTCGGCTGGAGTTCGCCGACAGCATGCGCCTCGTCACCGTCACACGGGTCCCGGTCGACGAGCTGGCGCTCCGTTTCAAGGCGGCCATGGACTTCGTCGGGGCCCTGGTCGGGCTGGTGTTGTGCGGCCTTGCCTACGTGGTCTTTGGCCCGTTGATCCTCCTCGAGTCGGCAGGCCCGATCCTCTTTCGCCAGCAACGCGTGGGCTTGAACGGCCGCCGGTTCAACCTCTACAAGTTTCGCACCATGGTCGCCGGGGCCGACACCCAGAAGATGGAGCTCTGTCACGCCAACCTCATGAAGGGGCCGATGTTCAAGGTCCTCGACGATCCTCGGGTGACGCGATTGGGCCGGTTCCTGCGGGCCTACCACCTGGACGAGCTGCCCCAGTTCTGGAACGTCCTGACGCGAGAGATGAGCCTGGTGGGCCCCCGACCGCCCACGCCCGACGAGGTCGCCAGCTACAGCCCCCATCACTGGAGGCGACTCTCCGTGAAGCCGGGGATCACGGGGCCGTGGCAGCTCCACGGTAACCTGCGCGTCAACGACTTCGAGCAGGTCGTGAAGCTGGAGGCCGACTACATCGACCGCTGGACGCTGGGACTGGACGTGCAGATCCTGGCGGCCACCCTCTGGAAGCTCGCCACCGGCAGGAGGTCCTGGTGAGCCCGCCACGCGAAATCGACCACGACAGCGTGGAGCTTGCCGACCTGGCCCTCTTCGCTCTTTCCAGTTGGAAGAGGGTGACCGTCTGGGCCCTGGTGGCCGCGGCGGCCGGCGCCGCCATTTCGGTGCAGCTCCCGTTCCAGTACCAGGCCCAAGCCCAGGTCCTGCTGCCGCGTGGGCGTTCGCCCTTGGGCTCGGCCGTGGTGGGCCGGGCCGTGGCCCTCGGCGCGGGACTGAGCGGGGGTTACGACATGCTCTCCGTGATGGGAGACAAGGTCTGGGAGCGCATCTTGCGCAGCCGCACCGCCCAGGACGCGATCCTAGCGCAGTTGCACCTCGAACAGGTCTTTCGCTCCAAGACACCCGAGAGTGCGCGTTCGAAGCTGAACGCGGCCCTGGGGACAGAGACCAAGGACGGCATCCTGCGCGTCACCTACCTCGACCTCGACCCCGAACGCGCCGCCGCCGTGGCCAACGCCGCCGTCGACCAGCTCCAGCTCGTCTATCGCCAGATGGAGACCTCCCAGGCGCACCAGCGCCGGCTCTTCCTGGACCAGCGGCTCGAACAGTGCGGTCGAGACCTCGCGGCAGCCGAGGAAGAAGCCCGGCGCTTGCAGTGCGAGACCAGGGCGATCGACCCTGCCGAGCAGGGCCGGGCGACTCTGAGTGTTTCCAGGGAGTTGCTCTCCGAATACCTGCGACAGACGATTGAGCTGCGAGTCCTGGAGATGGCCCAGCAGTCTCGAGCCCCCGAGGCTACGGTTGCGAGGGGACGGCTCGACCAGATCGAAAAGCAACTTCGCAGCCTGGAGGGCAGCCCGTCGATGTCCGCGTCGGCGGTGACCTCGTGGCCCAGTTCGGCGACTCTCCCGCTGGCCAAGCTCCCGGACCTGAAGCTCACGATGGCACGCGCCGAACGGCGCATCGCGATGCTGACCTCCCTTTACGCGATGCTCGCCGGGGAGCGCGAGAGGGCGCGCATCGACGAGGCCGACGACGTCGAGAAGCTGCCCGTTCTCGACCGGGCGGTCGCGCCGCGGGTGCGCTATTCGCCTTCTCGCACGCGGTGGACCCTGGCCTTCGCTTTCCTGGGGGTGCTCCTGGGGCTGATGCGTGCTTGCCTTGCGGAGTGGATGCGCCAGCTTGGCCAGGCACCGGCGGGCAGCGCCGGGGCCTTCCTCTACGGCCGGCTCGGGAGGCTCGGCAGATGGCTGGGACCGTGACCGCGGGGCCGGGCGGGACCGCGTCCGCCCAGCCCCTCGACTCGGGTGCCGCGCGGTCTCGCGCCTCCGGGCTCGGGCCGCCGTCCGCCCTGCAGGCCGCGGGTAGCGATGTCATCGAGAGCCGGCGGGTGCTGGCCACTCGCGTCGACGCCGTGGACTACGACGCGGCCTCGCGGGCGATCCTCCAGCGGGCTCGCTCCGGGGAGCCGGCCTATGTCTGCGTGGCGACCGTCCACATGCTGATGGAGGCCCACGATTCCCCCGAGTTCCAGGGGGTGCTGGAGAGGGCCTCTCTCGTCACGGCCGACGGGGTCCCGGTGGTCTGGGCCCTGCGCCTGCTGGGCGCCCAGGGCGCCACCCGCGTCTGCGGACCCGAGCTGATGCCGCTCCTCTGTGGACGCGCCGCCGCGGAGGACCTTCCGATCGGCCTCTTCGGAGGGACACCCGAAGTGCTTCAAGCGCTCCAAACGACCCTTCCACGCCAACATGAGGGACTGCGCATCGCGTTCGCCTGCAGCCCTCCGTTTCGCGAACCGACCCGCGAAGAAGACGCGGCCGTGGTCTCCCGGATCCTCGAGTCGGGTGCTCGGCTGCTCTTCGTGGGCCTGGGCTGCCCGAAGCAAGAACGCTGGATGGCCGGCCACGTCTCCCGTCTGCCGCTGGTCCAGATTGGCGTCGGCGCGGCCTTCGACTTCCTCTGCGGAGGCAAGGGCCGGCCACCCGGGCTGGTGCAGAGCGCCGGCTTCGAGTGGGCCTACCGCCTGTGGTGCGAGCCCCGGCGGCTCTGGAGGCGCTACCTCTACCACAACCCGCGTTTCCTGGCGCTGATGGCGGCACAGTTGATGCGGGGGTGAGGTGACGAGCCAGTGGCAAGGGTCCTACTTTCCGCCTTCGCCTGCGAACCGGGGGCCGGCTCGGAGCCCGGGATCGGCTGGGGTTGGGCCCGGGGGCTCGCCGCCCTGGGACATGAAGTAACCGTGCTCACGCGCCCCTGCCACCGACCCCGCATCGAGGAGTGGCTGCGGTTGCGGGCGGCAGACGCTCGGAGCATGGCCTTTCTCTACTACGACCTGCCCGGCTTCGAACACTCGTGGTACAGGGGCAACCTGGGAGTCCAGGCCTACTACGTCCCGTGGCAGTGGGGGGCCTCGTCGCTGGCGCTGGCCGAGCATCGCCGCCGGCCTTTCG
>JACQZL010000295.1 GCA_016213865.1 Candidatus Rifleibacteriota bacterium | reverse complement strand
GGGGCGGCGCCCAATGGCACTAAATCGTCATGGTTCCCATCTCCTGCAGTGGAGTTGCCGCCCGGTTGCAACGATGGACACGCCGCAAGGTAGAAGCGGCTTCCACCCGCTTTCTTGGGCGCTCGGTCACGCGACGGCGACTTGCCCGGACCTGTGGAAGCGGCAAGATGCCGCTTCTACCTTTCCGACGCCCGTCATGCCTCTCCTGACGCTGGATTTAATGCCATTGGGCGGCGCCCGCACCCGCGAGAGCGACCAGGCAGGACCGTGACCCGGTTCGGCAACCTTTCGGCTCGGCCATCGGTAGAACAGGCGGGAGCAGTCGCGCCTGATTGTTCCTGTACACGCATGCCCATCATCCACATCGAGCTGCGCAGGTTTCGCCCGGCGGCCGTCGCCTTGCTGTCGGCCCTCGTTCTGGCCGCGGCGCTGGTCGCCGCGCCGGCCGTCAGTCCCGCGCCCGCGGTGTTCATAGCTCCGGTCATGGAGTCGGCCGGCAGCTATGCCACCGAGTCGGACGGGGACCGTGAGCTTCTGGTCTTCGCCGAACAACCGGCTCCCGGCGAGGGGCTCGAAGCCCAGGTGCGGGCCGCTCTCGCTTCGGCACCGGCCTTCGCCATCGCCTCCCGGATCTACTCGCTCTCGCACCAGATTGCCGCGGAGGCCCGCGTGCCGGGCCTGGGTCCCCGGGCCCTCTACATCTACGTCGGAGACGCTTTCGGTCCGTGCGGGCCCGCTCACGTCAATCGGCGCATCCTGGTCCGTCGAGCGGACGGGTCGGTCGAAAAGCCAGGCGGGTTCATCATCGTCAGCGACATCGAGGGCGGTTCGTATGTCCTGACGGTCGCGGACTTGCTTCGCGAAAAGTACCTCCCCATGACCCTGGCTCACGAGATAGGCCATCGGATCATGGGCGATCTGTATGGCCCCGAGCTCGACCTGGCCGTCCGGTCGGTCTCCCACACGGGCCACGACGTGATGACCATCACCGACCCGCTGATGGCGATGTCGGAAGGCTGGGCGGAGGGGCTGGAGGCTGTGGTCGGCGATCTGCTCGCGGCTGGCAAGGCGGCCGATTGGGGCGAGAAGTCGACCGACCCGATCGTCCGCTCGATGTTCAGGGGCCGGCAGGACATCCTTCGGCGAGACGGCTACATCTGGGACGAGGTGGGCGCCCGCGACGGCGAGTCTCGCAACGGCCTGCAGATGATCGCGTCCGAGGGCGTCGTGGGCTACCAGTTCTACCAGGTGATGACCCAGGCCGATTTCTGCGAGAAGGACCCGACCGTTGGCTTCCAGAAGGTCGCCCGGGTCCTCGCCAGGTACCGGCCCCAGGACGTCGGCCAGTTCATGTCTGCCGTCGCCAGGGAGTTCCCGGCGCATCGGAGTGCGGTCATCCGCATGCTCTACGAGTGGACCAAATGGACCTTGCACAGCCCCCGGGGTGGCGAGCTCTACAAGGCCTACCGCACGGCTGCCTGGGCCCAACACCGCTACCAGCGAAAGGACGAGACGGCGCAGGAGCTGGCAGCCGAGACGCAGGCCGCTCGCAAGGCGTACGAAGAGTGGAAGACCATCGCCTTCAACGAGGTCGCCGCCCGGGCCGAGATCGCTCCGCGGCTCCCCGATCCGCTCTGGCTGGACCGCGGCTTCTCGCGCGTGGCGCTCAACCTGGCCACTGCGGAGGAACTGGCCGCGTTCTTCAAGGAGCTCCGCATCGCCACGGCCGATGCCCTCGTGATGGCCCAGAAGGTCACGCAACATCGAGATTCGTCGGCGGGCGGGCTGTTTGGCTCGGTCGAGGCCCTGGCACCCTTCATAGGGTCCGAGAAAGTCCCTGCGGTCCAGGACGCACGCGTGGTCTTCCAGAACTGGCTGACCAACCGGCCGGTCCCCGAGAGCGTCGCCGCGTATGTGAAGCAGTGTCCTGACCGGATCCTCAAAGGACGCCTGCTTCGCTGGTCGCGCGAGCGCTCCACCCCCGCGGCGCGCTAGACTGGCGGGCGGCATGTCCGTCCCCGTCGGTCTCCTGCTGATTCAACTGGCGCTGCTGGTTGCCGCCATGGACCTGGCGCTCAGGCTGGGACCGGCGCGCACGTCCCCGGGGACCTCCGCTTTCACCCGTCGCGAGCTGGCCTGCTTGATCGCTCTCCTGGTGGCCGCGGCGGCGATCCGGTTGCCATACCTGGAAGACTGTCCGGCCGGGGCCGAGAGCGACGAGTTCGTGGTCGCCTCGACTGTTCAGGACCTGTGCAATCCCGATCCACGCCATCTGGACCGGGTCGAGCCCTACTTCGAGTCGTGGGCGAGCGGTTCCACGCGGCTCGCGGCCTGGCTGGTGCGGCTACGTGAAGCGGTCAACCCCGCGACTGGCGTCGAGGCGGCCGGATCCTGGCCGCCACCTCGAGGGCTTGGCACTTTGCGGCTGGCGAATGCGCTCTGCGGGCTGGGGTTGGTCGGTGTGCTCTACGTCCTGCTGCGAGTCCTTGACGGGCCGATCGCGGCCCTCGGGGGCGCGGGGCTCGCAGCCATGGCGCCTGTCTTCGTCCGCCAGTCGAGGTTGGCGCTCCAGGCGGTCGATTTCTCGCTCCTCCCGCTCACGGCGTTCCTTCTGTTCGTGCTGGCGTTCCGGTCGGCCTCGCGAGGGCGCCGATGGGCGCTGCTCGCCGGGGCTGGCGGCCTCCTGGGGCTCGGCGTGCGCCTCTGGGTCGGATTCGGCGCCTTGCCCGCGGCCCTGGCGTGTGCCGGGGCGGCCTTGCTCGTTTGCGGTCGGAGGGAGCGCTGGTCCGGGTTGTGGCGCGCCACCATCCCGGCGGCCGCGGGATTCGTCCTCGTCGCCTGGGACCGCGTCGGGGTGCCCTTGGGCATCCTGCCCGACTCCCAACTGGGTCAGACGGCCCTGACGACGTTGGCGACCGATCCCTGGATGGTCCTGATCGTCGTCGCCTGGGGAAACCTGCTCCTCGCGGGCGGCTGCCTGCTGGGGCTGCTTCCCGTGGCCAGCTTCCAGGGGCCCATTCTGCCTTTCGTGGTGCCTCTTGTGGCCGTGGTGGGCCTCTTTTGCCCTTGCCGCACTCGCGTCAGATGGGCCGGCATGCTCGGGGCGGCGTTCCTGGTCGGGGGATTGGCGCCTGCCGCCGCCTCCCGCTCGGACCCGGTGGGACTGCAGAGCCTGGGGGCCGTCCTGCCGCTGATGTTCGTGGCCGCGGGGCTGGGGTTGTCCGCCCTGCGCGAGGCCCTGCCCGAGGAGGCGCGGCTGCGCGCCTGCGTCCTTCCGGGGGCGCTGGTACTCGCAACGTCGCCCTGGAGTTGGCTCGACCAGGGCCCGATCGCGCTGCCCGTGCCGGTCGACGCTCTGGTCGCGCCGGTACGAGAGGCCTCCCGGCTCACTCCGTGGTTTACCGTCCATTACTCGCCTGCC
This sequence comes from Candidatus Rifleibacteriota bacterium, assembly GCA_016213865.1. Next base: position 9,061 of record JACQZL010000295.1, on the reverse strand, counting down.
CATTTTCGGACCGAGCAGGCCTTCCAGCTAGATGCGAGGGCCTGCAAGTACCTGGAGTGGGCCTACGGATTGGAGCCGCTGACGCCGGGCATCTGGATGCCCCACCATCCAATGACCCGGCCGCCGGCCGTCCTCATCAGCTCGGTCGAGATGCGACGTGCCCTGGCGGACATGTTCGCGGCGGGCGGAGAGGTCAAGCTCTCGCTGGGCGGAACCCCGCTCGCTGTCTTCTTCATGCCGTTCTTCGCCGTCGAGAACCAGCAGGGATGGATGGGGCCGGAGCGCACCGAGCCGACGGATCCGGGGCCCGCCGTCTGGTGGTGGAAGGGGATGGTCAAGATCCCGGCGGCCGACCTCTACGCCTTTCGAGTCCACTCGCCCGGAACGCCCGTTTCCCTCCGGGTCGGCAGGGCGCCTGTCCTGACGGGACCCGGCTTCGTAGAAACCGCCGGCTGGTTTCTGGAGGGCTACTGCCCGATCGCCGCGGCCGTGATCGTCGACGAGCCCACGACGGCGCCTCTCATCGCGTGGTCCCGTGGAGACCAGCCCGAGGGCCAGTGGTGGCCCGTGCCCCCGACGGCCATCCGAAAGGCCTACTGGGAAGCTCCGCTCGACAGCAGTCCGATGGTCTCGGTACGCTCCACGGCCGAGATCCTGACGATGAACGACATGGTGTTGCCGGCCCCCAGAGGTAACACCTTCGAGTCCGCGCTGCTGCTCGAGGACAGCGCATACTGGGTCCACAGGTGGTTGCCCTGTCCCCTCTGGCGCTACTCGATGGAGGGGCAGCCCCATCCGTCGGCGCCCGACAGCGCCGTGTCGACCTATCGGACCCAGTTGGAGCTCGAGTCGGCCAAACCCCCCACCGCGCTCGAGGCCGACGGACACCACCTCATCCTGCCGGTGGCCAACCAGAAGCGGCTCGTTTACCTGGCAGCCGATTCTCCGGATCGCCGCTCCTGGCCGGCGAGCCCCACCCTGAGCGCCCCGGTCTCGCTGGCTCGATGGTCCGACGGCGGAAACCTGGCCGTCGGGTCCGGAGACGGCGTCCAGGTGGTCGATTGGTCCGGCCGCCTGTTGAGGCGCTGGCAGCTGCGGACGCCTGCCGACCTGACCGTGGGAGCCGACGGCGAGCTGGTCGCGCTCGATCCCTTCCACGCCAGGATTCGCGTCTTCGACTCCTTCGGCAAGGAGCTAAACCGGTGGCGAGTGGGCGAACTGACGCCTGCCAGCCGTGTCCGCGCCGACAACCGCGGCCGGCTCTGGGTGCTCCTCCCGGAACAGGGCGATCTGCTGGTCTTCTCGCCGGAGGGCAAGCTGTTGACGCCGCTCCGGCACGTCGTGTCGCCGGCCGTTCACGACACCCGTGGCAAAGCGCACCGGGAGGAACGTCCGGGCGATCTCGATGCGGCACAGGACGGCACCGTCTACGTCCTGCTGGACGGGCACTTGCAGCAGGTCTGCCTGCAGTGAGCCGGGGCACGTGTCGGGTGTCAGGTGTTAGCACTACAAGTAGGTTCGCTCCGGACCTCGAAGGTAGAAGCGGCTTCCAGCCGCTTCGCTGGCGGAGCTATCTCCGTTCGAGAGTCCGGCGACGTGGAAGCGGCAAGATGCCGCTTCTACCCTCGCGCTGCCCTGGTTTCCAGGAGCACGTATCTCCGGGACAAGGTGCGTTGTAGTGTTAGGTGTTAGGGGGGCCGGTACAGGGGCAGACAGGTGTCCCCTCGAATCGTCACAGCCCCGCAGCCCCGCAGCCTTGCAGCCTTGCAGCCACCCGGCCACCCAGCCACCCACCCATGCCACCACATAACCTCGCCTCCTCGGCCCTGGCGCTCGCCCTGACCGTCGCTCGCCTGGCGGCCTCCGATGCGCCTCCTTGCAGGGCCACTCTGCGGGTCGAATCGCTCGAGGCCGGGGTTCCTTCAGGCAGCCTCCGGGTGGGCGGGCCCTTTCGCCTGGTTGTGAACCTGGAGGTTCAGCGGGCCTATCCGGGGCCCGGCGAGTCGCTGCGGGTGAGCCTCCCGCACTATCACGGATTCCCCATGCCGGTGCCGCCCCAGACGACGTCTCCGGGTCGACCCGGCTTCACTCGTCTGCTGGCGGCACCCGCGGGGACCGTCCTGGAGGTCCCGAGCGGGGCAGCCGGAAGGCTGTTGGCCAAGGACGCGCCTTACTTCTTCGACCTGGTGCCCAGTCGGCCCCTCTTTCCCGGGGAGCGCCTGGAGGCCGTTTACGGAGACGGTCCGGGTGGCGAAGCCCGGGCCCTCTCACTGGCGGTCTCACCGGCAGTTACGGGCTACCAGCCGTTCCAGCTCTGGGCGATTGCCCGCGACGGCTCGCCCGGGCAGTTCCTGGCGGAGTGCCGTCCTCCCGTCCTCTCCGGTCCGCCAGCCTCGTTGAGGGTCACTGCGCGTGCGCCGTCGGGTCCCGGAACCAGAGGCTCGGTCCGGGTCCTCCCTGTCGACCGGTTTGGAAACCCGGCCGTGCCGCCGCTGCCGCTCACGGTGCGACTGGTCTGTCCCAAGGTCGCGGGCCTGCCTCGCACGCTCGCGGTGACGGCGGGGGGCGTGGCCGTGGCCGATGGCCTGGAGTACCCCGCCGCCGGCACCTGCCGACTCGAAGCGACGGCGGCCGGTGGTCTGGCGGGTCGCAGCAACCCGGTCGTCGTGCCTGGCGACGGCCGCCGAGCCTGGTTCGGCGACTTGCACATCCACTCCGGGCAGGCCTCACGCGATGCCTATGGCAGCTTCGAGGACGTCTACCGGCAAGCGCGGGATGTCGCCGCCCTCGATTTCGCCAGCAAGACCGACCACGACCAGGACCTGACCGAGGACCGGTGGGCCTTGACCGAGGCCATGGTGCGCCGCTTCGACTCCCCGGGGCGGTTCGTCCCGTTCCTCGGCTTCGAGTGGACTCCGCCCTACACCTGGGGCCACCGGTCGGTCGTCGCTCCCGGCTTCACGGGACGGCCGTATCGCTGGGATCGCATCCCCTCGAACACGCCGGAAGGTCTGTGGCTGTCGATCGCCGGCCAAGGGGGGATGGCGATTCCCCACAACCCCAGCCCGGAGCTTCGCGACCACCACCACTACGACTGGAGCCGTCATGACCCTGAGCGGGAGCGCCTGGTCGAAATCTACGGGTTATGGGCCCGGGACGTCCTGGAGACCGAGACCAACCCGAACGGCGTTCAGCACGGCCTGACCATGGGATATCACCTGGGGTTCACGGGCGGAAGCGACAGCCACTGCGGCCTGGCTGGGCGCACCGGAGGCCTGACGGGCGTCTGGGCACCGGCCCTCACACGCGAGGAGCTTTGGGACGCTCTCCGAAAGCGACGTACGTGGGCCACAACAGGCCAGCGCATGGTCGTCGACTTCCGGGTCGCGGGACGCCCGCAGGGCGAATCCGTTACGGTGACGGGGCCCGTTGCCGTGGAGGCCGCGGTCCACGGCACGGTCCCGCTCGAACGGCTGGAGGTCATCCGAGGCCGTAAGGGCGACCCGATCCCACTGGAGCCCGTCCACACCGTCCGGGTCGCGAGCGGCGAAGACGCCCACCTCCGGTGGCGCGATGCGCCCCCTGTCCGCGAGACCTTCTATTACCTGCGGGCCTTTCAGGCCGACGGAGGCTGCGCCTGGGCCAGCCCTGTGTGGGTCTGTCCGCCAAAGGAATCGTCAGGACCGAGGCCGCCGGCAGCCCTGGCCCGGGACGTCCGGTCCTGGCAGCCGGTGCAATTGCCGGCGTTCGAAGCGGCCGGGGCGATGGTCGAGCCCTCCCGGGATACCATCGAGCTCGCCACGCTGCCCGCGGGGGCCCGGGCAGCTTTCGTGCTGCACCACGTTCCGTTCCGCACCGAGACCCTGCTGAACCACTACTTCCACGTGCGCACGCCGCTCTTTCTCCCGCCGGCGGCCGGGCCGCCGCCCCCAGCCTCGGATCGGGCGAGACCTCCATCATGGCGCCTGCGGTTATCGGTCTGGACGGAGCACCCGGCGGTGGTCATCGCGAAGCTCATGGACCAGAGCTGTCGCACGGCCGGACTGGACCTGGCTGCCGAGCTGCCCGGCAACGGGCGCTGCGAGACCCTGGTCCGGGAGTTCTTTTGGGCCGGACCGGCGCGACCAATCCGCCTCGCCGTCTTTCTGCCGGCCCGTTCGAATCGAGTTCTCGTGACCGATGCCGCGCTGGAACAGGCGCGTTGAGGACGCCCGCGATCCGGATTCGCTCCTGGGCTTGGCAGAAAACGCCGCGCGCTGCGAGAAGACCGGGGCCAGTCGTTCAGAACAGGATGGAGAGGACCAGTCTGACGCCCGTCGAGATGACGGAGAGCATGGCCGCCGCGATGCAGGCAGTCGCCAGGTTGTCCATCTCGAAGTCCTCGAGGAAATGGTCCGTCACCCTCAGCGCGGCAACGCCGACGACGAAGGAGAGGATGAGCGCGGCGATCCACATCGCTCCCTTTGCGAGGAATCCAAGGAACGGCAACAAGGCCGCCAGGAAGACGAAGATCGGGACCACCACGATCGCGAGCGGGATGGCGATCACGAAGCACATGACAAGGTAGATCGCGGCGGCGATGAACGCCGTCTCGGGCTTCTTCATCGTGAAGCCCGGGAGGAGCTTCGTGATGGCGAGAAACGAAAGACCGGTGACGATGATCGAGATGAGCAGTCCCATCGCAGACCTCCTGGCGCTAACCTTGACTGGCTCCGAGTTGACGATACCACGACCTTGGCAGTCGCGACAGGGTGCGGGACAAGCGCGGGACCGGCAGCGAGGCAGACGGATGGGAAGCCGCATCACTGCGAAGGCACGAGGAGACCAAAACACGAAGGCACGAAGGACCCGAAGAGCGGCACAAAGGGCCTCCTTCGATCAGGCTTCTCTTCGTGCAGTCCTTCGTGTCTTGGGGTCTTGGTGGCTCATCTTCCCCATGATCCGTCGTCGCTCCCCACGCGGCCCAGATCGGTTGACAGCAAGCTCCCGGCTGGCTACCCTGTCCGGCACTCGAACCGTCCTGGAGGAGGGGCGTCCGTGAAAATGAACATCTTGGTGACCGGCGGTGCTGGTTACATCGGTTCACATCTGGTGGATCGCCTGATGGCGCGCGGTGACGAGGTCTGGGTGGTCGACAACCTCTCGACCGGAAAGGTGACCAACATTGCCGGTCACCTGTCGTCGCCCCGCTTCCACTTCGTCAACGACAGCATCTTGAACGAGGCCCTGATGGACCGGACCGTCGAACGGGTGGACATGATCTACCATTTGGCTGCGACGGTCGGCGTCAAGCACGTGGTGGAGGACCCGCTCACCGGCGTCTTGACCAACGTGCAGGGGACCGAGATCGTCCTCAAATACGCGTACAAGTACTGGAAGCGTGTCCTGATCGCCTCGACCTCCGAGGTGTATGGCAAGACGTCGAAGTTCCCATTTGGCGAAGACGACGACCGAGTCCTGGGTTCGACCCGCATTCACCGCTGGTCCTACTCGGCCTCCAAGGGCATCGACGAGCACATCGCCTATGCCTATTCGGACAAGGGCTTGCCGATCTCGATCGTCCGGTACTTCAACTCGTACGGCCCTCGCATCGACGAACGCGGGTATGGCTCGGTCGTGGCCCAGTTCATCCGCCAGGCGCTCTGTGGCGAACCGCTCTCGATTCATGGTGACGGGACGCAGAGCCGCTGCTTCACCTTCGTCCAGGATACGGTCGAAGGGACCCTGCGCGCCGGCGAGCTCCCCACGGCCCTCGGTCTGGCCTTCAACATCGGCACGACCGAGGAGACCACCATCCAGGAGCTTGCCCAGACGATCATCAGCGCGACCGGCTCTTCGTCGGCCGTAACCTACGTGCCCTATGACGTGGTCTTCGGAAAGGGCTTCGAGGACACGACCCGCCGCCTCCCGTGCATGGACCGTGCGCGCGAGAAGCTCGAGTGGGTGCCCTCCATATCGCTGCGCGAGGGCCTCGAGAAGACGATCGCCTGGTGTCGCGAGAACTACGTCGACCACCGTTGATGACCCCCGCGGCACCACGAAGGAACGACGACGCGCCCGGAGGTGGTGGAAGATCCCTGCTCGCCTCCGGGACACTTGGGTTCCGCCGCCGGCGTGAGGTCCCGAGTTGAGCCTCACTGTCTACTACCTGGCCGTGTTCCTCGGCTCGCTCGTGGCCTCGCTCGCTGCCACGCCCGTGGCCAAGCGCGTGGCGCTCCGGCTCGGGTTCGTCGATCGTCCGGGGGGGCGCAAGATCCACGCCGTGGTGACGCCCTACCTGGGCGGTGTCGCCATCTACATCGGCTTCGTCGGAGCGGTCGTGTCGGTCGTCGGATTCGATCTCCGCCTCATTCACCAAAGCGCCTCGCTCCTGGCCGGCGCCACGCTGCTGCTCATCCTGGGGCTCTGGGACGACCGCTCGGGTATGAGCCCTCGCGTCAAGCTGGCCGGCCAGTTCGTTGCGGCGCTGATCGTGATCGCCTCCGGCATTCGTCTGCAGTTGACCGGTCATTTCTTGCTGGACGTCCCGCTCTCAGTCCTCTGGATCGTCGGCCTCTCCAATGCGATCAATCTCTCCGACAACATGGACGGGCTTTCGAGTGGCCTCGTGGCGATCTCGGGGGCTGCCCTCTTCGTGCTGGCGGCGGCGGGCGGACAGTTCCTCGTTGCCTCGATGGCGGCTGCCCTGGGCGGCGCCTGTCTGGGGTTCCTTCGCTACAACTTCAGCCCGGCGTCCATCTTCATGGGCGATGCCGGCAGTCTCTTCCTCGGATTCACCCTGGCGGTCCTGGCGCTCAAGCTGCGCCTGGCCCACCCGGAGCCGACTGCCACCGTCATCCTCGTCCTGGTCACGGCAATGCCCATCCTGGATACGACCCTGGTGACGGTCTATCGCTGGGCCCACGGCCGTCCCGTCTACGTCGGCGGCCAGGACCACTGCTCCCACCGTCTGGTGGCGCTGGGGCTCTCGCGCCGTGCGGCCGTCCTGACGCTCTACAGCTTGGCCGCGGGCTTCGGAGGGTTGGCTGTGGCCCTCGATCGGTCCACCGCGAAGGCCGGATGGGTACTGACCGTGGTCGCGGTGCTGGCGGCTTTCCTGGTCTTCCTCAAACTGGGCAGCGTCGCGGTCTACGGCCCGAAGGCGCCGGCTCGGACCCCGGCTTCGGCCGATGAAAGGAGTTCGCAGACATCGTGAAGATCCTCATCACAGGGGGCGCCGGATTCATTGGCTCGCATGTCCAGGACGTTTACCTTGACGCAGGTCATGAGGTGCTGGTGGTTGACGACCTCTCGCATGGCAATCGCGAGAACCTGCGGCCCGAGACGCGCTTCTTCCAGATGGACGTCCGTTCGCCCGCCGTGGCGGAGCTGATCGCGCGCGAGAAACCCGACGCCGTGGGGCACTTCGCTGCCCAGATGGAGGTCCGGCGCTCGGTCGAGGACCCGTTCTTCGACGCGGAGGTCAACATCCTCGGCGGACTGCGCGTGCTCAAGGCCGCAGCGGAGTGCGGCACGCCCAAGTTCATCTTCGCTTCGACCGGCGGGGCCATCTACGGCGAGCAGACCGAGTTCCCGGCCTCCGAGAGCCACGTCTGCGCCCCGCTCAGCCCCTACGGGATCACGAAGCTGGCCTTCGAGAAGTACCTCCACTACTTCCACGTCTTGACCGGCATCCGGACCGTCTGCCTGCGCTACGCGAACGTCTACGGGCCGCGGCAGGATCCCCAGGGCGAGGCAGGCGTGGTGGCCATCTTTGCCCAGAAGTTCCTGGCCGGCCAGTCGCCGACGATCTTCGGAGACGGCTCCCAGACGCGGGACTACGTCTTCGTGGGAGACGTGGCCAGGGCCAACTTGCTGGCGCTGGGAGACGTACCTCCCGGCTGCTACAACATCGGGACGGGGGTCGAAACCGATGTCAACCGGCTCTGCGGCCTGCTGGCTGGCCTGCTCGGTTCCAAGCTCCCTGCCATCCACGCCGCGGCCAAGGCCGGCGACTTGGCCCGAAGCTGTCTCTCGGCCAAGAGAGCCCAGGAAGTGCTGGGCTGGCGCCCGCAGGTCGGACTGGAAGAGGGTCTCTCGCGGACCTCCGAGTTTTTCCGCCAGCGGTCGAGAGCGGCGCACTGAAACATCCCGGCCCCCCGCTTCGTAGTCGGAAACGGGTCCAATCCCCGGGAGGCTTGCCTTGAAGACCATCAACTCGATTCTGTGGGTCCTGCTAGCGGCCATCGTGGCCGCCCTGCCCGTGGCCGCCCAGCAACCGGGCACGGCGGACCTCATCTTCACCGGCGATGCCGTCCCGGGGCAGGCCGTGGCCAAGCCGGTCAGCTTCGATTGCGACAAGATCGACTACCTGCTCCATTCTGAGCGCCAGGACCGTTCGTTCGACGATCTTCACGCGCACGCCATCGCAGCTTTCACCGCGGAGGCCAACGCCGGTCACGAATCGGCCATCGCCGCCGTCGCGGATCTGACCCGTCTGAAGGCCGTCGCAGACAAAGCCTATGAGGCTTTCCTCGCCGACGCCGCCAAGCTGAAGGAAGCGACTGGGGTCGACCTGCTGACTGCAGGCACGGCCGGGTTGGCCCGGGCCATCGCGGGCCTCGAGGCAACCAAGGGCGCCGCGGCCTCTCAGCAGCTCGAGGCGGCCGGCAAGTCTGCCGCACGCGTCCTGGCGATGCGGGCGGCCTACCGGCAGCGCGCCAACGCCCACGCCAAGACCGTTCTGGCGTCAAGGTAGAAGCGGCTTCCAGCCGCTTCGAAGCGAGCGCAGAAGCCTGGGAGCGTCCCCAAGACCCGGGAAGCCGTACGGGGTAGCGCCCAGAAGACGAGTCCAGTGGGGCGGGCGTCCCGCCTGCCCAGTGGCGATGCGGCCGTTCTGGGCAGGCGAGACGCCTGCCCCACTACTTTCTGCACGATCCATGGACGCTCCCTCGTCGCCTTGGGTGCGCTCGCAGCTCATGGGTTAACTTGGTGGTAGCGGGTCTCCTGACCCGCTCCTGAGGCCGCATCAATCCTGGCCAGTCTGGAGACCGGCCACCACCAAGACCTTTTCACTCGAGGC
>JACQZL010000294.1 GCA_016213865.1 Candidatus Rifleibacteriota bacterium | reverse complement strand
GTGAGTGGCGACGTCCCTCGAATGACAAGACGAGGGAGGCTCGAGGAGTCGCGGCGCCTGCGAGCGAGGCAGAGGAAGATCCCTCTGTGCCTCTGCGTCTCTGTGTTTCTCCCGCAAGGGAGGGCCACCTACGAAACATGCACCCGTCGGGTCACGGCCAGACCTCGCCGGTGAAGGTCAGGGTCGTTGCTGATGGCACAGCCAGGACATAGCCGTGGGCGCCATCGAGCGTGAACCCGGAGCCGGACTGGCCACGCACGTAGACCTCGAAGCACCCGCGTGCGGTGCCGGAGGCCGAGAAGGTCCGGGCCACGAAGGCAGACTGGGTCCGGCCCAAGAGGTCCGCGGCGGTGAAGGTGCGCCCGCAGGGCTGCAGCGGGATCCCGATGACATTGAGGCCCGGGCTGAGCGGCACGGCACGCACGAGGCTTCCGGCACAGGCCGTGACGGACACGGTCACCGTGGCCTGGTCCGTGCCTCCGCGTCCGTCCGACACGATCACCTGGAACGTGTAGGTTCCGAGTGCGGCAGGAGTGAAGGTGGGGTTGTGCGCCGTCAGGCTGGACAGGGTGACCGACGTGCCGTCGGTCTGGCTCCACGAGTAGGAGAGCGTGTCGCCGTCGGGATCGGTGCTGGAGGAGGCGTCGAGCAGGACGGTGTTGCCCTGCGCCGCTTCGGTCGGTCCCGTGGCGGCCGCGACCGGCGCATGGTTGAGCGGCGCCGTGACCGTCACCGTGACGGTAGCCTGGTTCGTGCCTCCGCGTCCGTCCGATACGGTCACCTGGAACGTGTAGGTGCCGGGGGTGGTGGGGGTGAAGCTGGGGTTGTGCGCCGTCAGACTGGAGAGAGTGACCAGCGTGCCGGCCGTCTGGGTCCAGTTGTAGGAGAGCGTATCGCCGTCCTGATCGGTGCTGGTGGAAGCATCGAGCATGACAGCGGTGTTCTGTACGACACTGGTCGGCCCCACGGCCGCGGCGACGGGCGCACGATTGGGGGGCGCCGTGACCGTCACCGTGACGGTAGCCTGGTCCGTGCCTCCGCGTCCGTCCGATACGGTCACCTGGAACGTGTAGGTGTCGGGCGTAACGGGGGTGAAGCTGGGGTTGTGCGCCGTCAGACTGGAGAGGGTGACCGACGTACCGGCCGTCTGGGTCCAGTTGTAGGAGAGCGTATCGCCGTCCTGATCGGTGCTGGTGGAAGCGTCGAGCGTGACAGCGGTGTTCTGTACGACACTGGACGGTCCCGTGGCCGCCGCGACGGGCGGGTGGTTGACCTGCACGGGCGTCACGCGCACGCCCTTGGCAGCCTGCGACAGGGGTTGCTGAGCGACCGGCGAGGTGAAGACCGCCCGCAGACGGATGTTGTAGGACCCCACGGCAAGCCCCGCGAGGTCGTAGGTGGTGGCCGTCGGGGAGAGCGTCGTGTGGAGGGTTGGCGAGCCGGTCTCGGCCAGCACGTCGACCAACTGGATGTCGTCGATGGTGGAACCGCCGCCGGACCAGTAGGAGCCCATCTCGTTGGCCAGGAAATCGACGGAGATCGTCTGGCCGGCGTAACTACCCAGGTTGAAGTCCCGCTGGGCAAAACCGGAGTTGGCCGACGAATAAGAGGAACTGCCGGTCTCGGTCTGCAGGATCGTGTAGGTCTGGCCGCCGTCGGCCGACACTCGGTACTGCAGGGTCTGGTTGTTGACATCGTGGAGCAGATAGGCGCGCTGGAACCTCAGGTGCGTGGAAGCCGTCGCCTCCACGGGGCTGAGCAGGGGCAGCGAGTAGGACCCGATGTACTGGTAGTTGTCGTCCGAAATCCGGTAGGCCTTCGCCCCGGTCTTGACCTGGGTCGTGAGCCGCTGCCACAACGTGTCGGTGGCGGACTTGACCCCGTCGCCCGCCGTCTCGTCGAAGAGCCGCGTTTCGCCGTCCTCGGCCCCGTCGCTCAGGGTCTGGACGGCGAGGGCCGTGCTACGGACCTCCAGGCTGGTCAGGGCGTGGGCCACCGTGCCGGGATCGATCGTGACCACCGAATCCGAGTACTGGTTTCCAGGGGTGAGGTCGGCAATCGTCCCCAGGTACGCAGCCGTGGGATCGGAGGGGGAGGCCGGGTCGGTCGGATACGAGAAGTTGGCGCGCAGGTTCGTGCCCACCTCCACGACACTGGAGAGCGCCGGCAGCGGCGGTCCGTACAGGTCCTGCACGCAGACGGCGTCCTTGGCGATGGGGCCGGTTTCGGCCCCGCTGCTGACCGCGTACATCAGCACATTCGGATAGCTCGGGTCCACGACGATGTGCTTGAGGCCGATGGCGTGCCCCAGTTCGTGGCTGAACGTGACGAACCACTGGTGGCTGCTCCACTGAGAGCCGTTCAGGCTCGGTTCCATGTGGATGTCGCCCGCGACGCCGGAATCGCCTGGATAGAAGCCATGGCCGATCGTGGAACCCGCGATCGTGTGACTGCCGACCCGGATCTGGGAGCCCGGTCCGTCGGCGACCTGGTGAAAGCGGATGGAGGCCACGCGCTGCCAGGTGTCGAAGGCGAGCTGACACTGAGCGCGGGCGTCGATGGGAAACTGGCCCTGGCCGTCGATCACGGGATTGACCGTCTCGACGCCGCCGCCGGCCTGCGTCTCGTCCTCGACGTAAGCCGACTCGACGAAACTCCAGGTCACCTCCACGCCCGCCCCCGCGCCCCATCGCAGCTTTTCGGCCAGCGACACTGTCTTGTAGCTTCCAGACACGCCCCACCTGGCCGGGACTCCGAGGCCTCCCGGGCAGGTGAACTGCGCCTGCACCGGTCCGGCCAGCATCGCGACCAAGACCGCAACGAGCCCCACTCTCGCAATCCACGTAGGAACCATTGACTGACGACCTCCGTCCGGCCGAAGTCACGCCTGCCGGTAGCGGCCCGGCGTGTGTGCGCATTCTATCGTGTCAGAGGAGACTGCGGGAGACTGCGGTCATGACCCGACAGCGTCCCCGAAACGCGGGGAGCCGCAAGCCGAGGGTTCTCGGAGACAGCATATGACCGGTTTCGCACGATTCCTGAGCTCCCGTCCGCCGACAAGCACGTGATGTGCCAGGGCCACCTCGCATCGGAGTCGCGGTCTTCGACTTACCTTGCGCGGAGCAGCGTCTCGACTGCAGAGCGCGAGCTTCCACCCTCGAGCCAGGTCGTCTTCCCCATCCGGTTGAGCTGGTCGGACTCGTGCATCGCCTCGAGCACGAAAGCGATCCATCGGTCGTCCTGGGCGGCCAGATGGCCCGCCACGTAGGAGAGGACGCGGCGCCCGCCGCCGTTGATGGCAGCGGTCAGCAGGGCCACGCCCAGCGTGAACAGGGAGTGGTCTTGCTGGTCGGGATAGTAGGCCTCTTCGACGAGCTGCGCCGGGTTCGCTTCCAGCGCCTTGCGAAAGAGGCCGAAGGCGCGCTCGGGGTCGAGCAGGGCCAGCGCGGGCAGGGCCAGGCACCCCTCGCCGAATCGGGCCCCGGAGGGATCGAGGCAGTAGATGGCAGAGCGGCGGAGCTCCTCGTGCAGGGCCTCGTTTTGCCGGTCCCACACTGCCGGCGACAGGCGGATCTCGCCGATCAGCGGGATCGGGAGCTCCCGGCGCTTCTTCGGCGAGACGGTGTCGAGGGGCTTGTGGCAGTCCGGACAGCGGGGCGCTGCGAGGAGGCGGGCGGTCCCTCCGCAGTGGCAAGGGAGGAGCGCGTCCTCCAGTCCGAGGGTCGCGCAGGCGGCTGGCCGCTTGAGAAGCCAGACGAGGATCTCGTCATAGAACTCGAGCACGGTCGGTTCGCCGCAGCGGTCGCAGAGCAGGACCTCCAGGTGCGTGCGCAGGGGATGCACGACGGGCACCTTGAACACCCGGGTGCAGTGAGGGCAGGTCAGCGAACGCTTGGGGTAGGTCTCGGGCCTGAACACCGTGCGGGCTCCTGGACCGGGCACTTGCGAGGGAGGGGGCCGTTCTTCGGCCTGCCGGTCTCCGTCGCCGGCCAGCCGATTGCCGGATTGCACGCGGGCCGAGCTTAGCACATGGTCACCCCGGGTCGCTTGCGCGGGGTCGCCAGGGGGAGCATGTCCCTGGCCTGGGAACCGTGCAGGGGCGGCACTTGTAGCCGCCCGACCTGCGGGCGGGGGCAAGCCCCGCCCCTACGTTTTCCCGGTGTTGTCGGTGGCTTACCAGGCTACCGACATGCTCCCGTCGCCAGGGGCAGGGTCCCGGCAAAGTCCTCGGAAGGGACTTCGGCAACCCGGTTTCGTCACCCCCGCGAAAGCGGGGGTCCAGGATCGATGCGACCCCTGGATTCCCGCTCCCCGCTTTCGCGGGGACATGCTTCGCGGGAATGACGACTTTGTCCGTGGCCCTGGCGCCAGGGGGAAACGAACCGGCAAGTTCATGGCACCCGACGCACCAGCCGGGGAGGCGCCGGCGGGTCCCAGGCGACGTAGGCGTAGCCGTCGGCGGGCTCGTCGCGCTCGCGAGGTCCCTTTGCCGTGTGGACCGAGATGAACGAGAGCCCCTCCCCGAACTCGAACGCCTCGTCCTCGTCTCGATGGCCGCGGATCAGCACCGTGGCCCCGTTTTGGCTCAGGAACCTGCGAAGGTCGAGGCGCGTGAAGCAAGGCCACGGCCCCGCTCCACGAGGAGACCAGGATGGATTGCCCCACAACAGGTCCATGCCCGCCTGCGTATCGAGGGCCCTGGCGCTGCCAAGCGCGCTCAGCGCCTCCAGGTCGCAATCGCAACGCGCCGGGCCGCCGTGGACGACGATGGCGCGCGCCCCGGCACTTGCGACCACGCCCGCGATCGGTCGCGTCCGCAGGAAGTCCAGACGGTCCGCCGTCAGTCGCAGGGTCCCCTGGCTGTCCCATCCCGAGACTCCACCCGGGCCGAGCCGCCTCTTCCCGATGTCGCGCAGGTGTTGCTGCTCGTGGTTGCCCAGCAAGACGGCCACCCGGCCAGGATACCTGCGACTCAGCCCCCCCATGCGGTCCATCACGGCCTCGGCGCCGGTGAAGACGGTCGCTCCATCCTCGACGGTCCGGACCCCGCGGTCGAGCAGATCGCCCAGCGAGATCAGGAGGTGCTCGCCGGCAGCGAGTCCGGCCTCGACCTGCCTCTCGGCCAGCACCGCTTCCAGGACCCGGGGCTTTCCGTGAACGTCGCCGAGGATCGTGGTTCGCGGAGCCGCCCGCAGGTGCACGACGGCACCCGGCAGCCCGGTCGACGGGGGACTCTGCTCGCTTTCGATCCTGCCGGCCACGACGTCCTGGAGGGAGGGCCTCCGGCCCCACTCAGCGCGTGGCCTTCGCTGTCGTCTGGAGGTTGCCCTTCACGGCCATCCCGATCGCCGCGGCGGTGCCCAGGATGATGCAGACGATCAGGGAGACGATGAGGGCGTACTCCACCATTCCCTGGGCCTTGCGAGAGAGCGCGCGCATCGGATCCAGTATAACAGCCCGGGCCTCCGGGCTCCCTTGTCAGCGCGTGTCAGCGGATGTCAGCGGATGTCAGCGCCGCGAGCCTGGAGCGGCCGGTAGCCTTCGTGCGCGGCCCGACCGTTGGCCGCGGAAGGAGACAAGTCATGATCGGACGTTCGATCGATGCGGGACTGTTGATGAGGGTGGGCGACTGGCACGCCCTGAGCCTGGAGGTGGCCCGGGACCTCTGCGCCGCCGGGCATCCGGACGTCGCCCTGCAAGTGGAGGCCGGGGCGGCGGCGGCGTTCCTCAAGCTGCTCAACACCGCGGACCGCCGGACTGGATGGCTGCCGGCGGTCCGGAGGACTCGAGCTACTTCTCGAGGACCTTCTTGAGCTCGGCGGTCAGCGCCGGGACGATCTGGAACAGGTCGCCCACGACGCCGTAGTCGGCCACCTTGAAGATGGGGGCCTCAGCGTCCTTGTTGATGACGACGATCGTCTTGGAGTTGACCATGCCGACCAGGTGCTGGATCGCGCCGGAGATGCCGCAGGCGATGTACACCTTGGGCGCGACGACCTTTCCGGTCTGGCCGACCTGGAGCGAGTGCTCGCACCAGCCGGCATCGACCGCGGCGCGCGAGGCACCCACGGCGCCGCCCAGGACGGCGGCCAGCTCCTCGAGGATGGGGAATCCCTCCGGGCCCTTCAGGGCGCGTCCGCCGCTCACGACGACGTCGGCCTCGGTCACGTCGAGGCGGGCGGCCGCGCTCTGCACGTATTCCTTCACCTTGCCGAAGCAACCCTCGCCGTCGACGGCCACGGTGGCCTGGACCACCTCGGCCGTGCGGCCGGGCTGCTCGGAGGACATCGCGAAGGCCTTCTGGCGGAGCGTCACGACGGCGGTGGCCGCCTTCGCGCGCACGCGAGTCACGGCCTTGCCGGAGTAGGCGTAGCGTTTGGCGACCAGCGCTCCGGCGTCGAAGGAGACGTCCACGCAGTCGGCCAGGAAGCTCGCGTCGAGGCGGGCCGCCAGCCGCGGGGCGAGGTCGCGGGCCTGGGCTGAAGCGACGAGCAGGATCGCGCGCGGCGACTCCTGCTTGGCGAGCTGGGCGAGGACCTGGGTATACCCGCCCGTCGAGTAGACGTCCAGCGCCGGGTCGTCGAGCGAGACGATCCGGTCGGCGCCGTAGCGGCCGAGCTCTTCGGCCGCGGTCCCGGTCTCGTGGCCTGGCAGGATCGCCACGGCCTTGCCACCCACGGCGGCAGCAAGCGTGCGGGCCAACCCCAACGCCTCGAAAGTCGAGCGGCGGATCTGCCCCTTGCGGTGTTCCGTAACGACCCAGATGTCCGAACCCATGGCGCCAACCTCCACGTCAAGTCAACTTGCTGTCAGATCTCTAGCGATTAGCCCAACGCCGGCCTGCAGGCGGTCTCCAACCACGAAGGTGCTCCGAGCTTCAGATGACCTTGGCCTCTTCCCGGAGCAGCCGGACGAGCTCCCTGGCCGCCTCGGCAGGCTCCAGGTCCTTGAGGATCTTGCCTGCGGCCTGCTTCTTCGGCGGCGGTTCATAACTCAGGACTTCAGTCCTGGAGCCGGTGGTCCCGGTGGCCTCGGCCGCCAGCCCCAGGTCGGCCGGCTTGAGCACCAGCAGTTCCTTCTTCTTGGCCGCCATGATCCCCTTGAGCGACGCGTAGCGCGGCTCGTTGAGGCCCTTCTGCGCCGTCAAGAGCGCCGGCAGCGGCAACTCGAGGACGGCCGTGCCGCTCTCGACCTCCGACCAGCAGGTAAGGGACTTGCCGTCGGCCGCCAGTTCCAGCTTCTTGACCTCTGTGGCCTGCGGGATGCCCAGGAACTCGGCCACCGCGGAGCCCACGGCGCACATCCCGTCGTCGGCCGCGACACACCCGGCGAGGACCAGATCGAACGGCCCGAACTTGGCGAGCGCGGCCGCCAGGGCCTTCGCCGTCGCGATGGCGTCCGAGCCCTCGAAGGCCGCGTCGAGCAGGTGAACGGCCTTGTCGGCTCCGAGTGCCAGCGCCGACCGCAGGGCCTTCGTCGACCGCTCGGGCCCCAGACTGAACACGAGGATCTCGCCGCCGCCCTGCTTCTCCTTGATGCGGAGGGCCTCCTCCAGGGCGTACTCGTCGTAGGGGCTGATGACGAACTCGAGGCCCTCAGTCTCGATGCCCGAGCCATCGGACTTGAGTTTGAGCGTGGCGGCCGTGTCGGGGACTTGCTTGAGCAGGACGGCTATTCTCATGAGCGTAAGGGGGTCAGCGGTCGGGAGTCTGAAGGTCTGAGGCTTGAGGTTGGAAACGAGGGTCCCGCGGCCGGTAGCCGGCGGCCGATGGCCGGTGGCCGGCTCAGGCCTCGGGCGGGAGGATCTCGCCCTCGCGGAAGCGGTCAGCGGAGGCTTCCGGGAAGGCGTGTCGCCGGACGATGGCAAACTGCGGCCGGGATCCGGAGGTGGTGACGTCGCACAGGAAGCGGCCACCGAAGAGGCGAGTCCGGGCCGACAAGTCTCGCGTCTCGGAGTCGACGTCCAGCGATTCGACCGGCGGGAGCACGACGGTCTCCAGCTTTTGGGCCAGGCGGGGCGCCAGCTCGGAGGCGGCCTCGCCCTCGGGGAAGAGCACGATCTCGAAGCGTCTCTGGCGGATCAGCGAGAGGAGCGCAGGCTCCAGTCGCGCGAGGCCGGCCGCATCCTCCGTGCCGGAGGCGACGTGGACCTTGTCCGCGCCGTGCGCCACGGCGTCCTGGCCGGACTCGACGGAGCCGTGGAGGCACGCCTCGACGTAAACGCCCAAGTTATCCGCCAGTTGCCTGGCGGCGGAGAGCATCTCGCGCGAGTGGGGATCGAGCTGGGCGCCGTCGGCCCTCAGCCAGACCAGCACCCCGCGCCAGTCAGCCGTGACCGGGGTGTCGGCCGCCGCGACGGCCGACGAGGCGTCCCCGTGCGAGATGGCGCCTTCGGGGCAGCGGTTCCAGCAGTCCTTGCAGTCGTTGCAGTTGTCGCCGACAACGGCGTGGCCGTCATCGATCCTCAAGGCGCGGATGGTGCACACGAAGAGGCAATCTTCGCAGCCCGAGCATTTCTCCGAGATGACCTGGGTAACGTGCATGCTTTGCTACTCCGGCATGTAAGTCCGCACGAGGCGGAGTGCTGCGGCCGGAACCAGCCGCTCCAACGGCAAGCCCAGCCCTTCGAGTGTCAGGGAAGTTACTTCCTTCTTGAACGCTTTCATCACCAGCATCGCGTTCGGGATGCGAGGTCTGTTGGCCGTCGGGTCGATCGCGGCCAGGCAGGGCAGGGTGAGAGGCACGGTCGACTCCTGGTCGCCCGAGAGACGCACGGCCTCGACCTGGTTGCCCACCAGGCGCAGGGCCTTGACCCGGAGCACCTGCGGCCAGTCGAGTTGGGCCGCGACGCGCACGGCGGTCTCGCCCGCACTGAACATGGGCGAGGCCGTGCCGGCCAGCATCAGATCGATGGGCCCCCGGGAGGCTTCGATCGAACGGACCGCCTCCGCCAGGGCGCGCGCCCTGGCGAAGGCGTTGTTCTCGTCGAGCTCGGCCACCACGTGGTAGGCGACATCTGCCCCGAACGCGTATCCGCGGCGCAACGCGTCGACGGCCGCCGCGGGGCCCAGGGTGAGGCAGACGACCTCGGCCCCGGTCGTGGCCTTGAGGCTGGCCGCCATCTCCAGAGCATGCTCGTCCGCGGGGTTGAGGACTCGCTTGCTCTTTTCAAAGAGCGCTCCCGTGGAGCGGGAGACACCCATCTGGGTCGGATCGGCCACGTGCTTGATCAGAACGAGGATGCGCATCGGCTGCCTTTCAGTACATCCCTTTTCGGATGAGGTCTCGGCTGATGACCAATCGCTGGATCTCGTTCGTTCCCTCGAAGATACGGTTGATCCGCGAGTCGCGGTACATCCGTTCGATGGGGTGCTCTCGCATGTAGCCGAGACCGCCCATGATTTGCACGGCCTTGTCGATCACCCGGCCCGAGGCCTCGGAGCAGAAGAGCTTGCAGATGGCCGACTCCCTGGAGAACCGCAGCCCGGCGTCCGCCATCCAGGCCGACCGGTAGGTCATCGATTCCATCGCGTAGGTGTCGGCGCCCATCTCGGCCAGGTAGGACTGGATGACGGGTTGCTCGGTCAGGGGCTTGCCGAACTGGATGCGCTCGCTGGCGTGCTTGAGCGAGAGCCGGATGGCTTCCTTGGAGGCACCCAGACAACCGGCGGCCAGAGACAGACGGCCGGCGTCGAGGGTCTTCATGGCCGTGAGGAAGCCGGCGCCCAGGCGTCCCAGAACGTTCTCGGCTGGGACGCGGCAGTTCTCGAAGATCAGCTCGCTCGATTCGCTGCCGCGGATGCCCATCTTGCGGTCCTTGGTCCCGACGATGAACCCCGGGAAGGTCTTCTCGACGATAAAGGCCGTGACGCCGCCGTGGGCCCTGAGGCCCTTGTCGGTGAGGGCGAAGACGGTGACGACGTCGGCGAAGGGCCCGTTCGTGACCCACTGCTTGCGGCCGTTGAGGATGAAGTGATCGCCGTCCTTGACGGCGGTCGTCTCGATGGCCGCGGCGTCGGAGCCGGCGTTGGGCTCCGTGAGGGCAAAGGCCGCGAGCTTCTCGCCCGAGACGAGCTGCGGCAGGTACTTGCGTTTCTGCTCCTCGGTGCCGTCGAGGAGGATGGTCATCGAGCCGATCGAGCTGTGCCCGCCGACGGCGGTCGCGGTGCCCGAGCAGCCTCGCGACAGCTCCTCGATGAAGATGCAGAACCCGACCTTTCCCTGGCCAATGCCGCCGTACTCCTCGGGGATCTGGACGCCCAGCAGACCCAACTCGGCCGCCTTGCGCATGATGCCGAGGTCGGTCTTCTCTTCTTCGTCGATGCGCTGGGCGTGGGGGCGGATTTCCTGATCCACGAAATCGCGGATCATCGCGCGCATGGCTTCCTGTTCTTCCGTGTAAGTGAAGTCCATGCTGCTCACCGGTCCTTGAAGTTCGGTTGCCGTTTGTCGATGAAAGCTCGGACCCCCTCGCGCATGTCCTCCGTGGCGCACAGGCGCCCGAAGATCTTACTTTCGGCGGCCATGCCGTCGGAGCGGGGCTGGTGGATCGCCGCGCGGATCGCCTCCATCGAGGCTTCGATGGCGCAGCGGCCGCGCGAGGCGATCTTCTTGGCCAGGCCCTTGGCCTGCTTGAGCAGCTCGGCCTCGGGGACGACCTTGTTGACCAGGCCGATCGCCTTGGCTTCCTGGGCGGTGATCAGGTCTCCGGTCAGGATCAGCTCGGTGGCCTTGGAGGGCCCGACGATCCGGGGCAGGCGCTGAGTGCCGCCCAGGGCCGGAATAATGCCAAGGTTAATTTCGGGCTGGCCGAACTTGGCCTTGTCGCTCGAGATCCGGACGTGGCACGCCATCGCCAGCTCGACGCCGCCTCCGAGGCAGACGCCGTTGATGGCGGCGATGACCGGAACGCGGAAGTTCTCGATCCGGTCGAGCAACGCCTTGCCCTGGACCGTGATCCGCTCGCCGTCCTCGGGCGTGCCGATCTCGGCGATCTCCTTGATGTCGGCACCGGCGACGAAGGCGATGCTGCCGCTGCCCGTGAGCACCACGGCCTTGACCGACGGGTCGGCCGCGAGTTGGTTGAAGATCCCCTCGAGGTCACGGAAGACCGCGGCCCCGAGGGCATTCACCGGCGGGTTGTTGATTGCCACCACAGCGACACCGTCGCTGAGCGAGTAGTTGATTGTCTGAAAGTCTGCCATCTCGTGGGCGCCTCCGGGGCCTGTCGAAAACCTTGGGTCGTGGGTCGATTCAACACTCCGTGAAGTCGCGCCGTCCGCCGGGGACAGAGAGGGGGCCCGCCGGCGGTCCGGTCCTCATACGTATTCGAAGAAGCCCTTGCCGGCCTTCTTGCCGGTCCATCCCGCGGCCACCATCCGCTTGAGCAACGGCGCCGGCCAGAAGCGCGGCCCCAGCTTGGCCGAGAACTCCTGGAGCCCCGCGAGGACGGTGTCGACGCCGACCGCGTCCGCCCAGTGCAGGAGGCCCTCGGTGGGGAGAGGGAACCCGACGCCGGCCAGCATCGCGATATCGAGGTCGCCCCGGCTGCAGACGTTCTCTTGGAGGCACATCGCCGCCTCGTTGACCATCGGGTAGAGGAGCCGCTCCATCGAGAACGGCGTCCCCGAGACGCCGGTCTCCTTCTGGCACTCGGCGATGAGCTCGTGGAGCGTGGCGCGGGCCTCTTCCTCCTCGCCGTCGTAGGCGAAGAACCCCTTGCCGGTCTTCTTGCCGAGGTGCTTGGCCGCGTACAGCTTGTCGAGGATCAACGGCTTGGCGAAGCGCGGTCCGTAGCTGTCCAGCATCACGCGTCCGGCGTGGACGACCACGTCGATGCCGAGCTGGTCCAGCAGGAAGAACGGGCCCATCGGCCAGCCGAAGTCCTTGGCCTTCGCGTCGATCTGCTCGGCTTCGGCGGCCCCCTCGGCCAGCGCGAGACAGGCCTCGCCCACGTAGGGCATCAGCAGCCGGTTGACCAGGAAGCCCGCGCACTCCTGCACCTTGACCGGGAGCTTGCGCATGTCCGTCACGAAGCTGACCAGGTCCTCGACGGTCTCGTCGGCGGTGGCCAGGCCGGGGATCACCTCGACCAGCTTCATCACATGGGCCGGGAAGAAAAAGTGGAGCCCCGCGACCTTCTCGGGCCGCTTCGTGACGGCGGCCAGCTCGCTGATGGAGATGGCGCTCGTGTTGCTGGTGAGCAAGGCCGAGGGCTGGCAGACCTTGTCCATCTCGGCGAAGACCTGCTTTTTGATCTGCGCATTCTCAGGGACCGCCTCGATGACGAGGTCGCAGTCCTCGAACCCGTCCCAGGTCGTCGTGCCCGAGATGAGGGCCATCTTCGCCTCGACTTCGCCGGCGCTCATCTTGCCCTTGGAGACGCGGCCATCGTAGATCTTGCGGGCCGCTCCGAGGGCTGCCGTCACGAGGGTCTCGTTGACCTCCTTGATGACGACCGGGATTCCGGGGCTGAAAGTGATCGTCTGGGCAATACCGCCGCCCATCGTTCCGCCGCCAACAATGCCAATCTTGTAGATGTACATGGGTGTGGAGGGGGTCGGGGTCGAGCGTCGGGTCTCAGTTCCGTTCCAGCACCAGCGCCGCGCCCAGACCGCCGCCGACGCACAGCGAGGCCAGGCCCAGCGAGAGGTTCCGCTTCTTCATTTCCTTGAGCAAGGTAACCACGATACGCACACCCGTCGCACCGACTGGATGGCCCAGCGCGATGGCGCCGCCGTTGACGTTGACGAGCTCGCGATTCAGCCCCAGGGCCTTCTCGACCGACAGGTACTGGACCGCAAAGGCCTCGTTGATCTCGATGAGCTGGAGGTCCGAGAGCGCCACGCCCGCGCGCTTGAGCGCGATGGGGGTCGCGTGAGCGGGCCCGATCCCCATTCGCTCCGGCTCGACGCCCGCAAAGGCGTAGCTGCGGAGCGAGGCCAGCGGCGTCAGCCCCATCGCCTTGGCGCGGTCCTCCGTCATCAGCAGGACGGCCGCGGCCCCGTCCGAGATGGGGCACGAGTTGCCGGGCGTGACGCTGCCGTTCTCCTTGAAGATCGTCGGATACAGGGCCAGCGTCTGGACGTTGAGGGCGATGTTCGGCCCCTCGTCTGCCGTGAACGGCTCGGTCGCCACGGTCTTGCCCATCACTTTCTTCTCGACCGTCACCGGGGCGATCTCGTCCTTGAACTTGCCCTCGCGGGTGGCCTTGAACGCCCGCTTGTGGCTGCTGACCGCGTAGGAGTCCTGCTGCTCCCTGGTGATGCCGAACTCCTCCGCGAGGTTCTCGGCCGTGCGGCCCATGATCTGGCCGCAGAAGGGATCGGTCAACCCCTCCCAGAGCGTGTCGATCAGTTGGGAATGCTGGAGCTTCTTGCCGAAGCGGATATCCCGGTTGATGAACGGCGCCGTGCTCATGGACTCGGTGCCGACGGCCACGTAGACCTCGCCGTCGCCGCACTGCATGGCCTGGTAGGCGCTGACGATTGCCTGGGTGCCGCTGGCGCAGTTGCGGGCGACCGTATAGGACGGCTTTTCCTTGGGGATGCCCGCCCTCAGGGCGATGACCCGGGCGATGTTGGGCGCGTCGGAGGACTGACCGACGCAACCCGCGATCAACTCGTCCACGTCGCCCGGGGAGACCCCCGTTCGCTTGAGCAGCTCGGTGACGACGATCTCTCCCAGTCGCTGGGCGCTCAGGTCCTTGAGCGCCCCGCCCAGCGTTCCCTGCGGAGTGCGCACTCCGTCGACAATGACGATCTTCTTCATCGGGCCCAGGTCCTTCCGGCGCGCTGGTGACGCACCGCGTCGAATGATCCAGTGTCGAAAATCACGTCCCTCAGAGCTTACCCACCTATGACGCACCTTGTCAATGCGGCACGAGTCGTGGAAACTGGGTCTTTTTTCTCCAGATCCGAAAAGGCCGTCAACGGGCCTCCCAGGTACATCGAGCTCGTTGAGAGTCCGGGGCGTCCTTTCCCTCCCGACCCGGGCTCGGGGCGTATCAGGGCACTTGGCCACGTCGCGCCGCAAGACTCCGTAGCGCGGGCCCTCGCAGGGCGCCAGGCGAGCAGATCCGCTCCAGAAGCGGGGGACAAGCCCAATGGCATTAGATCCAGCGCCAGGAGAGGCATGATGGGCGTCGGAAAGGTAGAAGCGGCATCTTGCCGCTTCCACAGATCCGGGCAAGTCGCTGTCGCGGGACCAGCCGCCCCTGAAGCGGCTGGAAGCCGCTTCTACCTTGCGGCGTAGCTATCGTTGCGGCCTCGCCCGCAAATCCATGGCAGGAGATGGGAACCATGGGGTCCTAATGCCATTGGGACAAGCCCCCGCGCACCAAACCAGGAAAGCGACCACCGGTCGTCTTCCCATGATCCGTCGTCGCTCCCGAACGCCGGAATCGACGCAGCGCTCGAAGCCCGTCGGAGGCAGTAGGTCAGTATCCGTACTTCTCGAGGAAGTTCCCCCCGGGCCTGGCCAGGCCCGTCGCGGGCAGCGCGGGGTCCACCGCCGCCTGCGGATGCTCCTCGACCCACTCGAACATGGCGTCCGTCTCCCCCTCGCTCAGCTTCCCGTCCTTGTCGGAGTCGAACTGCCGCCAGCCGCCCGAGTACTCGAGCGCTGCCACCGACGCCTCCGTCAGGCTCGTGGTCCCGTTCCGATCGAAGTCCGCGGCCTTCATCGCGGCCGCCTCCTCCTCCCGGCTCCAGTGGTGGTCCTTGTTCGCGTCGTGGCGGGCCAGGACCCACGGGCTGGCCAGGAGGACTCGGAGCGAACGGGCCGAGTCGATCTCGGCAACGGAGAGCTCGCCATCGCCGTCTCGGTCGAACTCGGCCTTCACGGCGACCCACTCCGGGTCGTCGATCAGCCCGTTCTCGTTCCCGTCGGACCTGCGGACCAAGAGCGGGTCCGAGCAGTAGGCGGCCCTCAGGGCCTCGTCCTTCGAGAGCATGCCGTCCTTGTCCCTGTCCAGCGAGCGGAGTCCCTCTCGCTTCTCGGTCTCATCCAGCTTGTCGTCGCCGTCGGCGTCGAACTGGCGACGGAACCAGCGCTCCCGCGGGACCCAGTCGGCCGGATCGCCCAGCTCGCGGAAGCGTTCCCTGCGCAGCGGCCGTCCCGCCAGCCAGGCCTTGAGCGCGCGCAGACGGCTCGCTCTCTGGTCCGGGCGTGGGCGGCGGGCCTCGAACGGAGAGGTTGCCGGTTCGGCGGAGGCGGTCGCGGAGGCGGCCGCGCTAGAGGCGTCGGCCGCGCTGGCCAGCACCGGCCCCAGCACGAGCAGCAAGCCCGCCACGGCCCAGGCCGGCAACCGCGAGGTCGACCCTTCGGCGCGTTTCACGGATTGAGGGCGCACTTGCCGTCCTTGCAGTTCGTCACCGGCGTGACATGGGTCAGGTCCACCGGCTTGCCTTTCGGCTGGTGCTCGGTGAGGAGGTGATAACGCTCGCGCAGGAGGTCGGGCATGCAGGGTCGGAGGAAGAAGATGGCGACCTTGCCCTCGGCGGAGTCCTTGTCGCGATGGCGCAGATTGGCGTCGGGAGGCTTCAGTTCGGCCACGAGGCTCTCGCGGCTGGTCTCGTACTCGAGGTCGTTCATCTTGCGGGCGCGCTCCAGCACACTCTCGACCTTCGTCTGGAACGTCTTCAGGTCCAGCCCCGCATAGTGCTTCTTCACCTTGTCGAGGAGCTTCTCCATCATCTCGGCCTTACGTTCCTGAAAGCGCTTCTCGGGGACCTTGCGAGCCCGATCCAGCAGGCGCTCTTGCCCCTGGCCGGAGGTCGGCTGCGAGCTGCCGATCCTGTCCGGGTCGCGCAGGTCCTGGGTCGGCACCAGGCACGCCTTGTAGTCGATGGCCCGCTGCTTCTGGTTCTCGTCGAGGACCGCGACGATCTTCTGGGCGAGTCCGTCGGAGAAGTCCCTGTAGCTCTCCATCATCTCTTTGGCCTCGTCGTTGAGCCTGAAGACCGGCCGGGCCACGAGATCGTCGACCTGGCCGCCGCGGGCGAGGGTTGCCTTGAGCGCGTTCCCGGGAGCCATGAACATCGCCTCCATCTCGCTCCCGCGCTTGTCGAGGACCTGGCGCGCCTTGGTCGCCTCGTCGAGGATCGGGAGGATCTTCTGGATCTGCTCGGCCGAGAGGTACAGCGCAGTCAACAGGTTGAGGCACTGGATCTCGTCCCGCAGGAGCGCCGCCGGGCTGCCGTCGGCCATCGGCCGAGCGAGCGCCGGGGTCGCCACCACGGCCAGCAACGTCAGGACGAACACGAGCAGGACGGAACGGGTCGAGAGCGGGAACGAACGCATCGAGTGACTCCTTCCAATCACAGGCGCAGCGCTTCAGTCGGAGAAGAAATCCGGTTCCAGCAGTCTATCGGGTACGTACTTGCAGGCCTGGCGGAAGATCGCGGCCAGCGTTCCTGTGTCTAGCTCTCGGTGATTCGGAATGGTCAAGGTCTGTCTCAGCCCGTCTGCCGTTACACGTCGCAGCTTGACGTGACTGCCTCGCGTCGCGCAGATGTCGAATCCATGACGTTTCAGAAGGCCGATGACCTGCTGCCCCGAGAGCCGCTTGAGCTTACGCGGCATGGGCCAGCGGCATCTCGTACAGAATCAGGACGGACGGCTCGGTACCAAATCCGAGTTGCTCGAGATCTTCCCCGGCCAGATGAAGTGAGACAGCCTCCTGAAGGTTGAGGAGCGTCTCCTGCAGGTCTCGGCCCTGGGTTACCACCGGCAGCTCCAGACACTCGGCGATGAAGTGCGTCTCACCCTTCCTTACCACAGCCTTGATTGAACGGGGCATCGTCACGCGCCTCCCGGTAGATCCTCCGTCCCCAGTGTACCGCTTGGTGTTTCCGTCCGTCCATGGGGGCGGCCTCCACCCACGAGTCACGGATCGGTTCCGGTCGTGGTTCCCGGCCGCCCGCGCGTCCAGAAGTAAATCGGCAGCCCCGAGACCATCAGCGCCAGGCCCGTTGCGGACGAGGCGGGGTCGGCCCAGAGCGAGTTGGCCGTCAGCACCGCGCACGCGGCCACGAAGACCGCCGGGGTCCACGGATAGCCCGGCACGGAGAAGCCCCCCGAGCCCCCGGCCCTGCGGACAACCGGCAATCCCGCCGCCGTCAGACCGTAGAAGAAGAAGTTCGAGAACATCACGTAGGCCAACAACGTCTCGAAGGTCCCCAGGGCCAGCAACAGGAACGCCCACGCGAGCTGCAGCACGACGGCCACGTGAGGCGTCCCCCAGCGCGGGTGGATCGTGCCGGCGGCGCGCAGGAAGACCCCGTCTCTGGCCATCGCGTAGTAAGTGCGCGGGCAGGTCAGCATCATCCCCAGCACGGTCCCCCCGGTCGAGAGCGCGATCAAGGCCGCCATCAGCCGCTCTCCGGGGTCGCCGAGGACGCGCGCGCCCAGGTCCGCCGCGAGTTGGCGCGAGGCGGCGACCCGGTCCGGGCCCAGACAGACCACGTAGGCCGAGGACGTCAGCAGGTAGAGGATGACCACCAGTCCCAGCCCCCCGAGCAGCGCCCGGGGCAGGTTTCGCCGGGGCTCCCGGACCTCGCCCGCGACCAGGCTGACCGCATTCCAGCCGTCGTAGGCCCAGAGCGCTGCCAGCATCGCCAGGCCGAACCCCGACCAGCTCGGAGTCGAATCGCCCGTGCCGGCGCGCAGGGCCGTCAGGTCGCGACCGGGCGCCACGAAGACCGCGAGGCAGAGCGCTCCCAACGCCAGGCACTTGGTCACCGTCACCGAGGCTTGCAGCGCGACGGCCACTCTCGCGGTCCGCATGTTCACCAGGCCCGCCGCCAGGAGGAGGACCGCGGCCCAGAGCCCCGGCCTCCCGCCGCCCCAAGCGCGAGCGGCGTACTCGCCGAAGGCGACCGCCACGGCCGCCAGCGAACCTGACTGGATCACCGCGAAGAGGGTCCATCCGTAGACGAACGCCACGCCCTGTCCGAAGGCCTCCCGCAGGTAAACGTACTCTCCCCCGGCCTCCGGAAAGCGGCTGCCCAGCTCCGCGAAGATGAGCGCCCCCAGGAACGAGAGCGCGCCCGCGGCGAGCCAGACCGCCATCATCAGAGGCACCGACCCGGCTGCCCGCAGCATTTCGCCCGGCACCAGGAAGATGCCCGAGCCGACGACGCCTCCGACGAGGATCGACGTGGCCGCGAAGAGGCCCAAATGACGGGTCAACCCGCGCTCCCCCGACCCCTGGCCTCCCCCGGAGGGGGAGGGTTGGGAGGGGGCCGACCCGGGGTGCGCCGCTCTCTCGGAGGCCGTCATCGGCGGTAGAGGTCGCGGGCTGCGATGTAGTGCAGCACTCGAGGCGGGACGAGGCCGTCGCCCGACTGCCGGAACCGGCTCGACGAGGCGGGGCTCGCAAGTCCAGGCAGCAGGATGACCCGGGCCCAGTCCTCGGGGGTCAGAACGGGATTCGCGAAGTCGTGACCCGGCCGGCTGACGACGACCAGGGTGGCCATCCTCAGGATTTCGCGGAACTCGACCCAAAGGTGGAACTGCTCGAGCGAGTCGGCCCCGACGATGAAGAAGAGCCGGGCCCGGGAGCCGGCCTGGCGGCCGACCTCCGCCAGCAGGTCCACCGTGTACGACGGCAAGCCCAGCCTGCTCTCGACGTCGCTCGCCTCCATGGCCGGTTCGCCCTCGACGGCCAGCTCGGTCATGCGCAGCCGGTCCTCGAAGGAGGCCGTCGCCTCCGACTTGTGGCTGGGGCTGAGGACAGGCACCCACAGGACCCGGTCGAGGGCGACGAGGTCACGTGCCAGGCGCGCCATCTCCAGGTGGCCCTCGTGCGGGGGGTCGAAGGTCCCGCCCAGGATTCCCAGTCGAGGGCCGGGAGAGACCTCCGGCGGGCCCGTGCCGCGTGCGCCGCCTCCTGCCAGTCCGGAGGCCGCCGGCCCCGGGTCCGGTCTCGCTCGTTGCGGAGACTCGTCACGCGCTGCCAGAACGACCGGGAGTGGTGGCACGGGGTCCTTCATTCGTCGGGGACGTAGGTGAACTCGAAGCCGCCAATCGTGACCGTGTCACCCGCGTTGGCGCCCGCCTGGACCAGCAACTCCGAGAGACCCATGCGGTAGAACTTCGATTGCAGATCCGCCATGGCGTAAGGGTTCTGGATCGGGGTGCGGGCGACGAGCCGTTCGAGCTGCGTGCCGCTCGCCGCGAAGAGGCCGGGTGCGACTTTCTCCACCGATAGCGGGCGCGGCGGCTGCCGCAGGACCCCCGTCGGGACCGAGGCCTCGTTTGCCAGCAGGTCGGAATAGGGCAGGGTGGGCAGCAGCTTGGCCAGCTCGCCGAGCAACGCCTCGACCCCTTCGCCGGTGACGGCCGAAATGGGAAAGACAGGCCGCCGGGCCGCCCTCTTCAGGCGCTGCAGGTTGGCCTTGGAGGTGTCGACGTCCATCTTGTTGGCCACGAGCACCTGAGGCTTCTCGGCGAGCTGGGGGTGCCAGGCCGAGAGCTCACGGTTGATGGACCGCCAGTCCTCGACCGGATTGCGGCCCTCCCAGCCGGAGACGTCGATCATGTGAAGGAGCAAGCGCGTGCGCTCGATGTGGCGCAGGAAGCGGTCGCCCATCCCCTTGCCCTCGTGGGCGCCCTCGACCAGGCCGGGGATGTCGGCCATCACGAAGCTCGTCGCTCGATCGAAGGCCACGACGCCCAGGTGAGGCTGGAGCGTCGTGAACGGGTAATCGGCGATCTTGGGCCGGGCCGCCGAGACGCGCGAGATGAGCGTCGACTTGCCGACGTTGGGGAAGCCGACCAGACCCACGTCGGCCAGCAGCTTCAGCTCCAGGACAATCCATCGGGATTCTCCGGGCTCGCCGTTCTCGGCGTAGCGGGCCAGGTGGTGTTCCCGCGTGAGGGCCGTGCTGCCGCGGCCGCCGCGCCCTCCCCGGGCGATCACGAAGGTGTCGCCGTCGCACTGGAGGTCGGCCATGACGGCCCCCTCCCCGGCGTCGCGGACGAGGGTCCCGAGAGGTGCCTCCAGGACCAGCGGCTTTCCGTACTTGCCGTACCGATCGTTGGTCCCGCCGTGGGCCCCTCCGTCGGCGCGGAAGTGCCGGCGGCGATAGTAGAAGGCGAGCGTGCTGGCGTGGCGTGTGGCCTTCAAGATCACGTCGCCGCCGCGGCCGCCGTTTCCACCCGCCGGGCCTCCGTGCGGGACGAACTTCTCTCGCCGCATGCTGGCGCTGCCACGGCCGCCCGCGCCGGCCTCCACGTAGATCTTCACTTCATCGATGAACAATGGCGTCACTCCTTCGGACCGCAGTCTACGGGCGGCGGGGCGCCCTGTGGTGGCACCCTGCCCCCCGCCGGCCTCACGCTTCCAGCTTCCGCTCCAGTCGCGAAAGGCGCGCCTGAAACGCCGAACGCCGCTTGCCCTGGCTGGCCACTGAACGCAAGAGGGGCGAGTGCAATCGCGCCAGGGCTTGCTTCACCAGCGCCACGGCCCGCGCGAAGTCCCGGTGCCGGTGCTCCGCGGCCTTGGCCAGCGCTTCCAGGGCGTCCAGGTCCTGCCACTTCTCGGCGACGACAGCCCACTCGGTCTCCGATTCGTTGAAGCGGCCCCCGCGGGCCAGGACCGCCGCCAGGTCCTTGCGCACCCGACGTTCCAGGGCCGGCTCCTGAACACGCTCCAGGGCGCGCCGGTAGCCCGCGGCCGCCTCTTCAGTCTCCCGGAGCAGGTCGAGCGTGCGGGCCATCCCATAGCATTCGCCCGGCCGCTCGCCCTCGCCGCGGCAGGCCCGCGCACCGGCGGCCAGGACAGTCGCGAGGCTCAGGACGTCGAGCTCGTTGTGGTGCAGGACCGGCTCCATCAGGTCGGCGCGCTTCGTGGTCAGGTACCGTACGTACAGCGCCGGGATGAGCGCTCCGGGGACGTCGCCCGTGCGCTCGATCCCCAGCATCGCGCGCTCCAGGCATCCCAGCGACAGCTCTGCGAACTCGTGCCGCCAGAGGCGCCGGGCCGAGTGCAGCAGGTCCAGGTGGGGCATCCCGTACAGGTCCGGTCCCCGGAGGCGGTTGGCCACGTATCGCCCCACCAGCAGCGGCACGTCGAAGCTCTTGCCGTTGTACGTGACGAGGCAGCTCGCCCCTTCCAGCAGGAGGCCGAGCTGGTAGAGCATCGCCGTCTCTTCGTCGAAGTCCCTGACAAAGAGCTGGCGCACCCGGAAGACCCCGTCCTCGAGCCGCGCCAGGCCGACCAGGAAGGCGATCGTCCCTGTCCCGCCGGAGAGCCCCGTCGTCTCGGTGTCGAGGAAGGCGGCTCGGCTCAGGTCCAGGTTGCCGAGAGAGCGGTTGCGGGCCAGGATCTCCAGCGTCCGCTGCTCGCAGTCGAGGAACCTGCCCAGGCTGAACGTGCCGTGAACGTGCTCCAGCCCGTAATCGGCCTCGCGCAGGAGGAACGTGCCGTGCATGTTCGTGCAAGTCACGGTCCGCGGCAGCAGCTCGCGGTCGGGGCCGGTGACGGCAAGGGACTGAGACCGCTCGCCTCCGCTTGCGGTCTCGGGGTCTGCCGTCGTCTCGGGAGCCTCCGGCGCCACGAGCCCCCTCAGTGCGCCCATCCGGCGGAGCCGATCGACCAGGCTCAAGGTCCACCCGCCGCCGAACGCGCCAGCAACGCCAGCGCCACGGCCTTGCCGCGCTCGCCCACCTCGAGCGCCGGTCCGACGCAGGACGGACATCCGTCCTCGCACCGGCACCGCCGAACGATGTCGGCCGCCGCGAGGAAGATGCTCGCGCACTCGTCGAAGATGCGCTCCGAAAATCCCACGCCGCCCGGGTAGTTGTCGTAGACGTAGACCGTCGGTCGCCGCGTGAAGGGCGACTGGACCATCGCCACCGCTCGCACGTCATGAGGCTCGGCCATCACGAAGAGCGGAACGACGTGCCCCAGGATATTCGCCAGGGCCTTGAGGCCGAGGCCCATCTGCTCGGCCGTCACGCCCAGGCTCTCGTGCTCGGTCTCGCCGTAGCTGAACCAGAAGGACGTGGTCTGCATCTCTTGCTCGGGCAGGTGGATCTGGCCCCAGCCCACGTTCTCGTGCGTGTGGAAGCGGATCTTCTTGTAGATCACCGGCAGCGTCGTCACCGCCACCTCACCGTGGGCGCGTCGGCCCCCGGTCGCGTCCTCCTCCTGGAAGACGTCGAGCACCTTGATGTCCGTCTTGGCCTCGGCGTCGGTGTAGTAGTCGACGTCGACGGGCTTGGCCTCGGCGCGCTTGCCCTCCACGTCGAAGCGCTCGATCTGGTACTGGCGGCTCTGGTGCAGGTAGATCGCGTCGTCGTGGACCAGCAGCGGGGCCGACGACCAGTCGACCTCGCCGATGACGCGGTCGTTGACCGAGTCGTGGATGACCACGTTGTCCGTGCTGGCGCTGCGCAGCGACACGTCGTTGGCCGGGTAGACGTCGGCCATCCAGTGCCACCGGTTGCCGACGTGGCGCAGCACCCGGTGCTCCTCGAGGAAGACCAGCAGCTCCGTCAGGTCCTCCTTCGAATCGCCGAAGCGCTCGCCGTCCTCGAACGGCAACTCGAAGGCGGCGCACTTGACGTGAGACATCAGGATGACCAGGTTGTCCGGATTGAGCGTCGCGCCCTCGGGCGGCCGTCCGAAGAAGTAGTCCGGGTGGGTCACCAGGTACTGGTCGAGCGGGGAGGAGCTGGCAATCAGGATGGCCATCGACCGCCCCTGACGGCGGCCGGCCCGGCCCGCTTGCTGCCACGCGCTGGCGATCGTCCCCGGATAGCCGGCCATCACCGAGACCTCGAGGCTGCCGATGTCGATGCCCAGCTCCAGCGCGTTGGTGCTGACGACGCCCAGGATCTGCCCGTCCCTGAGGCCGTTCTCGATCGACCGCCGCTCGGTCGGGAGGTAGCCGCCGCGATAGCCCTGAATCAGCTCGGGGCTCTTGGAGCGGCGCGCCATTTTCTCCTTGAGGTAGGTCGTCAGGACCTCGACGGTCAGCCGTGCCCGGGCGAAGACGATCGTCGGGCAGCCGCGCGAGAGGAACCGGTCGGCGACGTCGCGCGTCTCCTTCACCACCGAACGGCGGATGCCCAGCTCCCTGTTGACGACCGGCGGGTTGTAGAGCAGGAAGTGCTTCTCGCCCGTGGGGGCCCCGTTCTTGTCGACGACCCGGACGGGCCGCTCCAGGAGGCGGCTGGCCAGCTCGCCGGGGTTGGCGATCGTCGCCGAACAGCAGATGAATCTGGGCTGCGAGCCGTAGAAGCAGCAGACGCGGGCCAGGCGTCGCAACACGTTGGCCAGGTGGCTGCCGAAGACCCCGCGGTAGTGGTGCAGCTCGTCGAGCACCACGAACTCCAGGTTCTCGAACAGCTTGGTCCAGCGCGTGTGGTGCGGCAGGATGCCGCTGTGCAGCATGTCCGGATTGGTCACCACGATGTGGCCCGCTGAACGGATGGCCCGCCGCGCGTCGGCCGGCGTGTCGCCGTCGAACGTGAAGGTCTTGATATCGGCGGCCAGTTCGGTCACCAGGCCGTGCAGCTCGTCGACCTGGTCGGCCGAGAGCGCCTTCGTCGGAAAGAGGTAGAGCGCCCGCGCCTCGGGCTTGACCAGCAGCCGCTGCAGGATCGGCAGGTTGTAGCAGAGCGTCTTGCCCGAGGAGGTGGGGGTCACGACGACGACGTCGTGGCCCTGCGTCACCAGGTCCAGCGTCTCGGCCTGGTGGCAGTACAGGTCGCCGATCCCGCGCGAATGCAGCGCCCGTACGAGCCGCGCATCAATGCCGGCCGGGAAGGGCGCCGTTACCGGCTCCTTGGCGGGCAGGACCTTCCAGTCGGTCAACCTCCTGGTGAACTCGGGGTCGTTCCGGAGGCCGGCCATCAGCCGGTCGATATCGTGCTGGGGAAAGCCTTGCATCGCGACTCGAGCAGGATAGCAGGTCGGCACCTTGGCGAGGCCTCGCGAATCGGTGTAGAGTCCACACCGAAGGTGAACTCCATGAAACGCACCAGCGCTGCCCCAAGTTCGCTGAGAGCGGTAAGGTTGCCAGGACGTGTCGACCGGCAAGGCCGCGTGGTGGTAGAGCAGACAGTTGAGGCGCCCGAGGGGGAGGTGGAGGTCATCCTGCTGCTGCCCGAGCTCGCGTCTCGACAGCCAGCTCCGAGGCGTCGCCGAGACGTTCTCGACGAACCGTTCGTTGGCATGTGGAGAGACCGCGACGACCTTGCCGACTCGGCCTCGTTCGTCGAGTCACTCCGGCGCAGTTTGGAGAGACGCGGAGATCGTGGCTGAAGCACTTGTCGACACGACGATCCTGGTGGACCTTGCCCGGGGGCACGAACCAGCAAGAGCCTGGCTCCGAGAGTGTCGGGAAAAGGACAGGCTGGCCGTCTCCGTCCTGACCTGGTTCGAGTTGCTGGCGGGTTGCCGCAACCGGCGAGAAGAGCTGCGCCTCGATCGGATGCTCGGGCATTTCCAGGTGATCCCGGTGGTTGAAGCTGATTGCCAGGTCTCGCTGCGGTGGTATCGGCGGTTTCATCTGTCGGACGGGGTCGGTGCTCTGGACTGTCTCATCGCTGCCTCGTCCAGTCGTTTGGGGGTGCCTCTGCTCTCGGCGAACCTCAAGCACTTCCGGAAGCTCCCGGGTGTCGTCACCAAGCGGCCGTACTGAGCCTTTCAGCTTCCACATCACGAAAAAGCCCCGAGGCCTTAGGGGGGCCCCGGGGCTGAAGGATGGCGTGCTTACTGTTTCCGGACGCCGTCGCCGATGATGCGGTAGTCGGTCGGGTGGGCGCCGACGTCGAGGTGGAGGACCACCTCGCGGCGGTTGCCGTTCAGGTCCTCTGCAGTGACGTGGATAACGTCGTCCTCGCCCGCGCGCGAGTAGAAGTGCGTGCCCTGGACCATCGCGATGCCGCCCGCGTCGATGCCGACTGAACCCAGCAACTTCTCTGCTTTGGGGAAGGGATTCTGCACTGAGCCTTCCGAGTCCTCGCCCTTGATGGTGAGCTTGATATTCTGCGCCGAGCTGCCGTTGTCGCAAGCCCGGGCCGTGACACGGAACCGCACGTCCTCTTCGATGCGGTAGTTGAGGCTGGTACCGGGCGGCACGAAGGTCGGGGCGCGGAAGTCCATCACGGTCGTCTGGTTCATCCGGTTGGCCGAGCCCGTCGGCAGGGTGACCTGCGCTGCCCGGCGCTCGCTGGGCGTCGCGTCGTACGCCTTGCGGCTGTCGGCCGAAGCCTTGAAGCACTGCCACGCGCCGACGAGGTCGAGCGGCGAGTTGCTCCAGTCGCGCCCGAAGTCCGTGGAGGCCACAAAGACCACCGGCGTGCCCTCCTTGAACTCGACGACCTCGATGCTGACGTTGGGCGGATCGCCGTCCTGGATTGCGACTGAACCGATCCCGGTCGGGCCCGACTTTCGCTGGCGGCTGGCCACGCCTGGCGTCGTGATCGCTGCCGTCACCGTCCGGTCGAGGCTCTCGGCCCCGATCGTCGACGTGATCGACGCCGCGTTGTTCAGGAAGATGGGCATCGGCATTTCGATGTCCTTGATGTCGTACTCGGTGACGCGGTAGTTGACGTTCTCGTACTGCTTGGCTTGCGCGTTACTGACTGCCGCCCAGTCGACCCGCGCCCACTTGGCCACGTCCGGACCGATGGCGCTGACCGAACTGGTGGCGTTGAAGGCCGGGACCGAGCTGCCGTTCTCGACGTCGAACACGACGCCGTTCGTGAACGGCCCCCAGTCGGTGATCCGGTCGGCTGCGTAGACGTAGGAGCCGGAGGCCGGCAGGTCGTTCTGGGCAGCGTCATTGACGAAGTCGGTGTTGGCCAGGTTCCAGCGCGTGTTGGCGTACGAGAGATCGAAGCCGAACTCGGCGCCGCCGGTCTTGAGACCCAGGCCGCCGTGGGCCGTGTTCTTGTTGCGAGGATCGTCGCCGACACCGTACTGGAACTTGCCCAGCATGGGCCACTTGTTGTCGAGGCTTGAGCCGTCCCAG
>JACQZL010000041.1 GCA_016213865.1 Candidatus Rifleibacteriota bacterium | reverse complement strand
GGCTCCTGCGAGCTGCCCGGTGTCCTGACGTGCCTTGTATCCGATCGCCCCGGGGGCCGGCTGCTCCATACTCTGCGGATCTCAACCGCCCATCGAGAACCCCCTTCCAGAACCGCTCAACGACGACGTCGTCAGCGGGCCGAGGAGCTCCAGCAACCTCAGTAAGTTCTCCTCGCTGGCCAGGGCCCTGAGCGCTCCGACCAGTTCGGCAGCCAGGTTCTCGGCGGCCAACGGCGCTGCAAACCGCGAGCGAACCACCTGCCACCACGGGGTCCGGGGAACCTCGTGACGCCACCAGCTTGCCCAGCGCGCCAGCGTGGCCTCGCTGACCTCAACGCCAAGAAACTGGGTCATCTTCCGTACTGCGTGCTTGGCGTCCCAACTCCGGGCCACGCAAAGCAAGAGCACCAGAACTGCCCCATACCGGCGTCGCCCCAGAAACCTCACCGACGCGGGCGTTTGCCGGCATCGGCAGACCGCGCAGCAGAAGCTGAACCGCAGCGTCAGTAGGCCCACGATCCCCGCCAGCAACATCAGGCACTTGAGAGGAAAGTTCGCCACGTGCAGCGCTCCGCCACACGGGCACCCAGCCTGCCGCCTTGCCTCAGCCAGCTCGCGATCAATTCGCTCTTGTCGCGGGGGCAGACTTGCCGATTCGAAGATCGAGGAGATGGTCTCCTCCAGGGTCTTGGGTCCTTCCATACCCCGAAGACCTGTCCCTCGCCAGCCTGTTCGTCAAGCTGCGCGAGGGACTTTCTTTCTGCCCATCACCGAGCGTGCTCGCCAGCCCCCCGACCCCCATCCTGCAACTTGGCCACGCTCACAAGGAGCCGTTGTCGAGTTCGTCTCGGAGAAGACCGTCTGCCCGATCTGCAGGGGGCCGTGTCGCGTGCAGAAGACGATCTGCCATGGCGTCGTCACACTTGAGCACGGCCCGTTTTCCGCGAAGGAGACCGTTCTGGTCTGCGTCAAGGGCTGCACGACCGCTGAGGGGAAACAGGCCACGCTGCGCTCGGCGGCTCTGGTGCAGCGAGTGGCCCGCGGCGCCATTTTTGGCTACGACGTGGAGGTCTTTGATGGGCTTGATCGGCACCTGCGTCATCGACAGAGACTCGAGACCCAGGGCACCCTCCGTGAGCGGTATGGTGTCTCTATGTCCACCGGGGAGATCAGCATCTTGCAGCACAGGTTCCTTGAGCATTTCGAGTCGTTGCACCGATGCCGAACGCCGGCCTTGAGAGCAGCACTCGCCGCCGACGGAGGCTACCCACTCCATATTGATGCAACGGGAGAAGATGGCCGTGGCACTCTCCTGGCCGCCTACTCCGGCTGGAGGGGATGGGTCTTCGGCGCCTGGAAACTTGCGACGGAGCGTTCTGACCTCATCCTTCCCCGCCTCCACGAGGTGGTCGAGGACTTCGGGCTCCCTTGCGGGATTGTGCGAGATCTCGGCAAAGCTGTCATCGCTGCCTGCGAGGAACTGGCCTCTGACTTGAAGGCAGACTTCCCGATCTTGAGCTGTCATCGGCACCTCTTGGCCGACATCGGCAAGGATCTCTTGGCCAAGCTACACGACAAGCTGCGTGGCCTCTTCAGGCAGTCCAGCATCCGCCCTGAACTGCGTGCACTCTGTCGAGATCTCGGCCGGCGTGTCGGCGAGGAACTTCCCGTCTTGCGTGACAGTGTTTGTACTTGGGCCGAGGCTCCCGGAGGACATCGACTGCCAGCGGGGAACACTGGCCTGGCCGTGGTGCGTGCGTTGGCGCAATGGGCACTCGACTACGCTCAAGATGGCCACCGAGGCGACTTTCCCTTTGAACAGCCCTACCTGGATCTATACCTGCGCTGCCGCAAGCTCCGTCGGGCATGTGACGCCTATCTACGCTCATCGCCTGAGAGCATGCCCGTGCGTCAGACACTCGGACGATTGGCCCGAATTCTCGAGCCCGTCGTTGCAGAACGGGTCTTCGAGGTAGCCGCCACCAAGCTGGCGGATCGCGCCGCCCTCCTCGATGAACTCCGTGAGACCCTTCGCATCACACGAGATGGTAGGCCGATGACATCCGCTGACATCATCCCTGTGCAGCAAGCCACCGCAGAACTCACGGATATCCAGTCCAGCATCGAAGCCCTCTCCCAGTCGCTCCGCAACCGCAGGCCACAACGCGGCCCGGCTGAGGACACGCGAGAGGCTATCGACCTGGTCCTCGAACATCTTGACCGTCACGGCGACTCCCTATGGGGGCACGTCGTCCTCCTGCCTGCCGAATTGGGGGGCGGCGTGCGGATCATCCCTCGCACCAACAACGTCGAGGAGTCCTTCTGGCACCGGATGAAGCACGACCAACGCCGTCGCAGCGGCCGCAAGATCCTCACTCGCGACTTCGAGGCGCTTCCAGCCGCGGCTGCCCTCGTCTACAACCTCAACTGCCCAGACTACGTCGAACTCCTCTGCGGCTCCATCAAGAGACTCCCGTCTGCCTTTGCCCAACTCGACCAGCGCAGGCGTGCCGTGTCGACACCGACTTCGGCCGGTTCTCGTCAACAACCCGAGCTCGCATTAGCCTCTGTGTCTCGGGACGATCTCCCCGTAGTCCGCTCTCCATCCCTCGGGAAAGAGATCGAGGCGGCAGCAAGAAGCCGCCCTCCGCGCTTCGTCGTCGCCCAGCCAGACTGACCAGAACCTCAACCGAGTTTTGACGCTGTACGAAAGGAAGGTGTGCCCCCTCCCTGCGTTGCCTCCGTGGCGCCTCCAGGGTCCATCCGGAGGCCAGAAGTCTGTAACGTCCGATTCCGGGCCGCGGGAAACCCACCCGGGAGGCGCTCCAGTGGCTTTCGTCCGCAAGCGCGACGGCGACGGGCCCAGGCGCCCATCCGCCACGGCGACGGCGTCGACTCCCTCTGCGCTCGAGGGTCGACGTACGGCAGATCCTGCAGCCCGGCGTCAGTAACTCTAGCATTTACCACTCGGCGCCCCGGGCGGGCCGGCAGCGGAGAACGGGCGAGCGCGGCCAGCTCGTCCGGGGTGTAGTGCTCCAGAGCGCGGCGGCCTGGAGCTCGCGCTCGGGCGAGCACGCGGGAGAGACTCGCGGCGGCACTTCTTCCGGAAGCTCGGCGCGTCACGATTGCCGAAAGCGAACGAGGTCTTCGTCCGGGCCTGTTTCCTGCCACCGTTTTCGGCGCCTCCGCCCCTGATCCACCCACGCAATCGACCCCGAAGGCGCCACGGAGCCAGTTCCGCGGCCGGCAGCGCGCCGACCAAAACCAAGGCCCGGGTCAGTAGCCGGCCAGCTCGAGCAGCTCGACGCGATCGGCGCCGGCCGTTCCGGCAGCTCGAGGCCCGTCGAGGCCTCCGGGCGAGTGGAGTGCGCAGGTCCGAATGGCGAATCCGGCTTCGGGTGGCATTCCGCGGCCAGGTCCTGCAGGTCCTTGCCGGCGAGCTCGTCGCCCTGGTCGTCGAGGTCCTCCGCGGCCAACTCGAGGAGCGCGCCAACGTCGACGAGCTGCTCGGCGCGTCACGCGGGAGCCCAGGCAGCGCA
Organism: Candidatus Rifleibacteriota bacterium; assembly: GCA_016213865.1. The sequence goes on along the minus strand of JACQZL010000041.1, from coordinate 1,867 downwards.
CGGGGGCACCGGCCGACGTGCGGAGCGCTTCGGACGTGCCCCTATTCGGTACGGGACCCGCGGCCGGCTCCTCGAGACGGCGGCGCGGCCGGTGGTCACAACTTCAAGCTCGGCGCGCACCGCGCCGCCGACCTCGTCGCCGGCCACGGGTCCCATCGGTCGCGCTGCCGCGCTCGAGGTCCCCCGCCCACCCACGGCCGGCCGGGTGTTACGCGCCCGAGTTCGTCGCCGGCACTTCACCGGGGCCGCGGGAGTCACGGCACTTCGCCGGGGCGGCGAACAGGGTTTTGCAGCAGACGGGCTGGCGGCCTGCAAGACTCCGAGCGCCGCTGGTCGCGGCTAGATCCGCGAGTCGGTCTCCAAGCGCGGCCTTTCGGGCTTCGATGGCGGCCCGCAGCTGAAAACGCTGTTCTCCTAGCCCTCCGCGGCCCCTGCGTCTCGGCTTCCGATGACGGCCACGGCGAAGGCAGCCGACCGTGCCCGTCTGCCACCGAGGGGCGCCCTCGGAATGCGAAGACTGGATTGCTCGTTTGCGTCTGGTCACGGTGTATCGCTCGACCAGAGTCTGCGCGAGACGCTCGTTGTTTCGCCGGCGTTGTCCTGGCGATACTCGAGTCGTTAGGCTCGGGGTGCCCCCGCACGCAGGAGAAGCGGCCGTGCGGGCGACGGGCGGCGCCGAGATCGCAGGGGCCGGCGGGGTGCCATGGAGTATGCTCCCGGATCGATAAAGTCGAGCACACACGGGCACGTAGTTAAGCCGCAGGAGGGGGGGGCGACAGCGCCCTGGCCGCGCTTCGGTTCGGGAACGTCCATCTCCCCAAGCCAGTCTCGACACACGAGGGTAGCAGGGTTCGGCAATGGCTGCTTCCACGACTACCGAGACTGACTCTCGGAAGCACCTCGACGCGTCCCCTGCAGGCGACGGAGCCGTTCAGCTTGACGACCGTCGAACTCGGGTCGCTTTCGGGCCAAGAATGCGCGAGCTTCCTTGGTCCCGATCTTCTCGAGCGCCTTCAACACAGTCTCGTTTTGATACTCGTCCGTACGGTAGGTCGGGGGGCCTCCGTCACGGTAGGCCGACGTGATGACCTTCACCGTCGAGGCCGACGGTGGAAACCTGGCGAGAAGTTCGATCTCGTCATACTGAGCTTGCCCGGCAGCTATGCGCCGCTCTAGCAGAGGCGCGACCCGAGCATCGCCCAGCTCCGCGAGCAGTCGAATGCTGAAGCTCCGCCACGCAGGCTTGGTCGCGGCGTGCTTCAGCAGATCGTTGGTCTTGACGGGGATCTTCTTCTCTCGCAGGAACCGGAGGGTTCCCTCCAGGATTCCCGAGTACGCCGAGGCAATCTCGGAGAACGATGGCAACTCGTCGACACGACCAGACCACGGGCCCGGCTCGGGTCGCCGCAGCAGTGCGTCAGTCTCGTCGGCGGCCGCGGCGAGACGAACTATGTGCTGCGAGAAGTCCGTCTTACCTTTTCGAACCAGCATGTCGATGAGCCTGACCTCCTCGACCGGGTTCATTTCGCGGGCGACGTTCAGAAGCTTGGCCACCTCTTCGGGAGTCAGCGTCGGGACAATCTCCCAGGCGTTGGGTCCAGTGTTGCAAGGGAGCCAGGCGGCGCACTCCCGGGCGATCGTCGGCGAGCGGGAATCCAGGTTGCGCAGCAGGAAGTTCTTCGTGAGCTTTCGGCAGGCGTGCGCCATTGCCACGGCAGAGGTGCCAGGGGGGGCTGGCGTGGCCCCCGTGCCCCTCGCGGCATGGAAGGTCCCAGTATCGAACGGTCTACTGGACTCGGGATTGTTGACGCGCGGCGACGACGGTCACGTGGACGCGGCCTGGACGTGGGGCTGCGCGACACCGAAG
>JACQZL010000248.1 GCA_016213865.1 Candidatus Rifleibacteriota bacterium | reverse complement strand
GCTCGAGAAGCTCGACGACAAGAGCCTGCCCAACGTGGCCCGCGCCATGTCGCAGGCATGCGTGGTGGGGGCCCGCGGCAACTCGGGCATGATCCTCAGCCACTTCTTCCTCTGTTTCTCGGAGCAGATCGGGCAGCGGCTGAAGCTGCGTGCCTCCGAGATTGGCGATGTCCTGGGCAACTCCGTCGACTCGCTCTACTCGGCCATCGAGAACCCGGTCGAGGGGACGATGCTCACGGTCATCCGGGAATCGATGAAGTACGCGCAGGAGATCGGCCGCGACGTGCAGGACCTGCAGACGCTCTTCGAGCAGGTGACCGAGCGCGCGCGGCAGAGCCTGGCGCGTACGCCGGACCTGCTGCCAGTACTCAAGCGCGCCAACGTGGTCGACTCGGGAGGGCAGGGGTTCGTCCACTTCCTCGAGGGCATCCTGCGCTATATCCATGGCGATCCGATCATGGCGCCCCACTCGCACGGGCATCCCGCGGGCGCCCACGGGGCGCACCCCACCCTGCGCGAGGAAGACCTCGAGTTCCAGTACTGCACCGAGGTCGTGATGGAGCTGCCGCAGCCGATGTCCCGGGCCGAGCTGAAGGCGGCCTTCAGCCGGTTCGGGGGCTCACTCATTGCCATCGCCTTCGGGCGGGTCGCCAAGGTCCACGTTCACACCAACGCCCCGCAGCAGGTCTTCGTCGAGGCGGCCCGGCTGGGCCGCATCACGCACGAGAAGGTCGACGACATGAAGCTCCAGAACCTGCGGGTCCTGGGCGAGGCGAAGCGCAGTCAGAGCTACCAACCGGCGCGCGTGACGCCCGCCCGGCGTGGGCAGGTCGGAGTGGTCACCGACTCGACTGCCGACTACCCTCCCTCGTACCTGGCCGAGCAGGGAGTCACGGTCGTTCCTCTCTACGTCCGGTTCGGCACCGAATCCTATCGCGATCGGGTGGACCTCGGCCCCGAGCAGTTCTTCGAGAAGCTGGTCTCCTCGCCGCACCATCCCACGACGTCTCAGCCGTCGCAGCAGGACTTGTCCGATGCCTACCAGCGACTGTCCGACGAGCTGGAGACGAAGCAGATCGTCTCGATCCACATTTCCGGCGCCTTGTCCGGGACCTTGGCGGCCGCGCAGAGCGCCGCCAAGCGGCTCGAGTCGCTCGACGTGCGGGTCATCGACTCGGGTCAAGCCTCCGTCACGGTGGGCATGCTGGCCTTGAAGGCTGCCCAGATGGCACGCGCAGGCAAGACCGCCGACGAGATCGCCACGTCCGTCGAGCGACTCCGGGAGCGCTCTGGCCTGCTGTTCACCGTGGACACGCTCGAGTACCTGCAGAAAGGGGGGCGGCTGACCTGGGCCGCTGCGTTCCTGGGAGACCTGCTGCGGTTCAAGCCCATTTTGACGGTTCAGGGCGGCAAGATCGTCAAGAAGACGCAGGTCCGCGGGCGCGAGGCCCTATTGCCCAAGGTGCTCGAGTTGCTCGAGGAGGCGGTGCCCAAGGATACTCCCACGCGGTTCTGTGTCGTCCACTCTCGGCGCCCCGAGATGCTGGCCGTACTGTCTCCGCTTCTGAAGGCACGGTTCCAGGTCTCGGGAATCGACCTGCAAGAGATCGGCTCGGCCGTCGGCGTGCACGTCGGCCCGGGTGCGTGGGGGGTCGCCTGGCAGGTGGAGTGAGGCCAGATTGTTGTGGTAGCTTGGGTACGAAATCGAACCGAGCGCATGCGGTGCCCCGCGGCGACCCCGGATGCGACTCGAGGGTAGCTTGGACGCGCTGCCCAGCGGGCGGCGCAACGACTCGATGAAAGGCGGTCGACGAACATGCCCACGAGGATCCGTTCTTTGGGACGTCTGGTCCTGATCTCCCTGCTGGTCGCGACGACGTCGGGTTTTGCAGCCGACATCTTCAGCAGCGACACGATTGCCGATGTGACCGAGAAGCAGACTCGGACGGTCGTCAACATCGTGGCGGCCACGAAAGGCAAGTCGGTCCCGAGCCTCTTCTACGATCCGTTCCTGAACCAGCTCTTTCGCTTCAAGCAGAACGTCATCCCGCCGCGGCGCGGCGAAGGGAGCGGCGTGATCATCGACGGCAAGGGGCTGATCCTGACCAACGAGCACGTGGTCGAGGGGGCCGACATCCTCAAGGTCACGCTCTGGGACGGGACCAGCTACGACGCCAAGATCCGCGGCACGGCCAGAGAGAACGACCTGGCCATCGTCGAGCTCTCCGATCCCGAGTTCAAGGCCCCCCTGCCCCCGGACAACGTGGCCCGGCTCGGCGACTCGAACAAGCTGCGGGTCGGCCAGTGGGTGATCGCGATGGGCTCGCCGTTCGGGCTTCAGCGCACCGTGACCGTTGGCGTGGTCAGCGCGCTGGGGCGCGAGCTGCACATCGACGAGTCGAGACAGTACAACAACCTGATCCAGACCGATGCCAGCATCAACCCGGGCAACAGCGGCGGGCCCCTCTTCGACTTGCGAGGAGAGGTGATCGGCATCAACACGGCCATCAACCCGATGGGTCAGGGCCTTGGGTTCGCCATTCCCATCAATCTCGCCAAGAAGATCTCGCAGGACATCGTGACGACCGGCAAGGTCAGCCGCTCGTGGCTGGGCGCCGAGATACAAGATGTGAGCCAGGCTCTGTCCCGGCAGTTGGGCCTGGATCGGCCCTACGGCGTGCGGATCACTCGGGTCGTCCCGGGAAGCCCTGCGGAGAAGGCCGGGCTGTCGGCGCGCGACGTGATCCTGAAGTTCGAGGGGACTAGCATCGACAAGCCCTCGCAGTTGGTGGAGTTGGTCCAGTCGACCCCGGCGGGTGCGCCCGTGACGATCTCGATCCTGCGGGACGGCAAGCAAGCCGACGTCCGCGTCACGATCGGCGATCTCGGCAAGGACACTGCCGCCACGTCCGGCCAGGTCGAGCGCCCCACGACCAAGACCGGGGAGTTCGGCTTGGCGCTCCGCCAACCCACGGCGTCCGATCGAGAGCACTTCAACATCCCGGATGAAGTGACGGGCCTGGTGGTGACCGACGTTCGTGAGGACTCACGCGCGGCCCGGCTGGGAGTGCAGGTCGGCGACGTGATCTACGAGATCAACGGGACCAAGGTTGCGACGATGGCCGAGTTCGATCGGGCCAAGCCCGAAGTGAAGGAGAACGCCGACATCGTCCTGGGGATCTTCCGCAACGGCTACTGGCTCTACGTGAGCGAGCGCTGACGGCGCTGCAATGGCCACCACGAGGGGGCCCCGGCCCGCGAGGAGCGGGTCCGGGGCCTCTCGAGGCACGGTTGACGGGGTTTGCCCAGCTACTCGCCGAGCTCGCGGAGCTCCTTGCCGGGGCTGAAGCGAGGGACCGTCTGAGCGGGGATCTGGATCTTCTGACCCGTCTTGGGATTGACTCCGTTTCGGGCAGCGCGCGTCTTGACTTCCCACGTGCCGAAGCCGACCAAGGAAACTCGCTCCTTGGCCTTCAGGGCCTCCTTGATGGCGGTGGTGAAAGCCTCGACGGCCGTGGCTGCTTCCTTGGCGCCGATGCCGGCCTCCTTCGCAACACGTTGAACGAGTTCGGCCTTGTTCACGAAGATACCTCCTGGTCACAGAGTGAGCGTTCGCACAATTTTCTAGCACGCAGCTCACATGTTGTCCATTGGTTTTGGACCAGGCAGGCGGTTGGGCCACGGGGCCGAAGGGGCTCAAGGGGCCCAAGGGGCCGAAGGGGCTCAAGGGGCCCAAGGGGCCGAAGGGGCTCAAGGGGCCCAAGGGGC
>JACQZL010000040.1 GCA_016213865.1 Candidatus Rifleibacteriota bacterium | reverse complement strand
GCATGTTTCGTAGGTGGCCCTCCCTTGCGGGAGAAACACAGAGACGCAGAGGCACAGAGGGATCTTCCTCTGCCTCGCTCGCAGGCGCCGCGACTCCTCGAGCCTCCCTCGTCTTGTCATTCGAGGGACGTCGCCACTCACGGTCTCTCTTTCTCTGTGGCTCTGTGACTCCGTGTCTCCGTGTCGAAGAGTCGAGCCAGGGCCTTCCCAACAGGCGTGGGACCACCTGCCAGACACGCACCCGCGACCTGACCATGAGGTTCCATCGGACTTCGCCGCTCTGATATCCTGGAATCGGATCGGGCGGTCCACCCCTGTCCGCGAGGTCGAGCCGCAACCTCGGCAGACCGCGGTGCGCCTGGAGCGCCCGGAGGTAGCCATGGAAGAAGAGAACGAGGCTCCCAAGGAGCAAGTCAAGGTCTCCTGCGAGAACGACTGCGACGAGGGATTCGACGTGTACATGACCCAGGAGAGTCTCATCCTGGTCTGCCGCGCCTGCGAGACCGAGTACGAGATCTCTGGTTCGGGTCACTTCACGGCCAGCGCGCAAGATTTCCAGTGAGCCCGTGCAACGCGAGGGCAGTAGGGCCGGCGTCCCTGCCGGCTCTTGCCCGGCGCAGCCGGGCAAGCTCGCGCCTCAAGGAGATGCCATGCCTGTCAGTCAGCTCCGCCACGCGCTCGGCCGGTCCTGCCGGCCCTGGATCGGTGCTCTTCTCCTCCTGACCGCCGCGTCCCCCGCACTGGCCCTCACACCCGTGTGGGAGCAGGGCCTGACCTGGACGGTCAGTACCGTCTACCGCACCCTGCAACTGGGGACGGCCGAGGCGGGCCCCCCGGGTCGCAAGGCCGAGTGGTCGACCCCGACCAACTGGGTCTTCTTCGTGTCGCGCGTCCAGCGTTACAAGGACGGCTTTCACTACCTGGTCCAGGTCAAGGACCGTGAGCATCGCAGCTCGGCCCTTGCCTCGCTCGTCTTCGCTTCCTACAAGCTGGGCAACGGCCAGACCGCGCTCTCCCTGTTGCGCGGCAAGCTGCTGCGAATGGTCCGCGGGAGCAGAGTCGTCTCGGAGTTCCAGCAGAACGAGTTCGGCGATACGCCGCGTCCCGTCCTGTCCGAACAGAGCATCATTCCCTACGATTTCCCTTCCTTCCCGATCCTCGAGCCGCGAGGCAAAGCCCTCAAACGCACCTTTGAAGTCACGGAGGAGCTCCCGCCGCTCAAGTTCGCCAAGGACCTCGTCCAAGGCGAGGAGACCGGCCTCTCCCCCCGCAGCTTCGCCCCCCACGACCTCGAGAAGCGCTCCGGATTCAAGAGCACGCCGCCCGAGCAGATGGTCTTCGTCAGTCTGACCCGAGAGATGGACGGGACTCAGGTACACCAGATCTGGGTCCCCGACTTGCCCTGGGCCCTCTCCAGCGACACAGGCTCCAGCCGCTCGGTGCTCATCTACCACTCTCGCGAGGCTGCGCACCCCGGAAGTCCACGAGGCACGGACACGACCGCTCCCGGCGGGAAGTGAGCTCCGGGGGCCCGAAGACCTCCGGCGGCTGCGTGCGGAAGTCCCGGGTGGGCACGTGATCGGTGACCGGCAAGTCACCCCGAGCCCCAAGCCGGGAGCCGAGACCCGGAGTTCCCCTCACGGCGCCGGGAACTCGATCGGCAGCCGTCCGGCCGGGGCCAGCAGAAGGTAGCTCTTGCCTGACGACAGGGCGAACGCGCTCTCTTCAAGGCCGCTCACGAAGACGCGCCAGGAGCCTGCGGGGCTCTCGAGCGTCGGGGGGAGCCGCTCGGCGACGAAGCCGGAGCCGCCGGCCGCGGCCAGTTCGCTCGCGCCATAGGATGCGGGAACCGCCCCCGGCAGCCCGACCAGATTGGGCCCGGCCTGAAGCGGGATCCGTCTGGTGGAGTCGGGCCACGGGACTCCGGAATAGGTGACCGTGGCACCCGCCTGCATCGAGACGACGTAGCCCTGCCCGCCCAGCACCGCGAAGTCCGGGGACGATTCGAAGCTCGCGAGCCATACCTGGAACCGCGAACCGGACCCGCTCGAGGGGGCCACGCGCACCAGGTGGGTTGCACGCAGCAGCACGGCCAGGTCGGACGCCGTGAAGGCCGTCCCGTCGGTCGTGACGGGCTGCCCGGGCAACGCCAGCAGATTGAGCCCCCGCGACAGCTCCAGGGTGGCCGTGGCCGGGGTCACGGCCTGGGCGACGATGCGCACGTCGCCAAACTGCTGCAGCCCGTCCGGATTGGTGACCGTCAAGCGGAATTCGTAGGTGCCACCCGCCGCGGCGGTGAACGTCGGCGTGGGCGCGTCAGGGGCGTTCAGTGCGACGAGCGGGCCCGAGCGCTGACTCCAGGTGAAGAGCAGCCGCCTCCCGTACGGATCGCGGCTCGCGGACCCGTAGAGTTGGACCGTGGAGCCCACCTCCACCGTGCGGTCCGGTCCGGCTTCGGCCGTCGGAGTCACCGCGGGGCGATCCAACTGGACGGAGGCCGTCGCGGTAGCCGTCAGACCTTGCGGCTCCAGGACGGTCAAGCGAAAGCCGTACGTGCCCGCGGTCGACGTCGTGAAGCTCAGCGTGGCCTGGCCTGTGACGCCCAGTTTCACGAGGGGGCCGGCGGTCTGGCTCCAGGAATAGAAGAGCGGGTCGCCGTCAGGGTCGGTGGAGCCGAGCCCGGAGAGAGTCACGGGCAGGCCGGCGGTGGTCCTCGCAGTCCCGGAGATGCTGGCCTGCGGCGGCAGGGAATCACGGATGAGCTGCACCTCGGCCGAGCGGCTCAGGTCCCCGTCGCTCACCGTGAGCCGAAAGACGTACACCCCGACCTTCGTCGGCACGACATCGACCACGGCCGCGACTGTCGGCGAGAGGATCGGAGCGGGGCCGCTGACCTGCTCCCACGCGTAGGTGAGGGGCGTGCCGTCGGGATCGCTGGAGGCCGTGGCGTCCAGCGTGATGGTCGGGGCGCCGGTGACCGACCGGTTCGGCCCCGGGTTGGGGATGGGAGGGGCATTGGACGTGATGTCGACGGTGGCGCTGTCCGACGCGTTCGACGGGTCCGTCACCGTGAGCTTGAAGCGATAGACGCCGTTGATGCTGGCGACGAACGAGGGCTGCGCGGTCGCCGCCCCCTGCAGGGCGGTCTCCGGCCCCGAGAGTTGCAGCCAGGAGTAGGTCAGCGGATTGCCGTCGGGGTCACTCGAGGCGGTGCCTGATAGCTGGACGGTGGAGCCTTGCGGCACCACGCGAGAAAGTCCGGCATTGGCAATCGGAGGGGTGTTCGGTGGCGGGACCGCTTCGCCCGTGACGTCGAGACCACCCTGCAGCAGACCGACGTTGGCGCCCTCCTGGAAGAGGATCGAACGTCCCCCGGGAGGGATGGTACCGGGCACCGTCAGGCCGAACCGGCGAAAGGTGAGGGTGCTGGGAGGCGAGAACTGCCCGCTGGTCGGGGCCCCGAGGGAGATGTCGCTGCCCGCGATGGCGACCTGCGTGGCGGCGGTGACCCCGTTCGTATGGACGACCAGCAGTTGCTTGCCCTGGGTTCCGGCGTCGATCGACACAAGTGCCCCGTAAGAGAGAGACAGGGCCCCGGGTTGCGTGATGCCGACGAGCTGTTGAGGGTTGATCGTCGAGGTCCCGGCGGTGACGATCAGTGTTCCGGCGCTGGTCGTCTGGCCCGCATTGACCGTGAAGGACCCCGCCGGCAGCCGCGTGAAGAAAGCCGTGTCGAAGAAGCCGGCGACCTGGTAGTAGCCGCCGAGGTTCTCCTGCCGCATGGGCCCGTCGAGCGGCTCGACCCCCAGACTGTAGGTTCCTGGAGGCAGTCCGCGGATCGTGAAATTGCCCAGCGAGGTCTCGGAGAACGCCCCCGCGGCCACCACGCCGTGGCTGTCGACCGCAAAGACGGCTGCTCCCAGGACCCCGCCGCCGGAGCTCTTGGCGATCTGGCCCGAGAGGTTTCCGGTAGTGGCCCCGCCCGGATAGGTGGTCCTGAGCCCGGCCACGTCATCCGCGGCCAGCGTGCGCTGGGCTGTCGCGGCCGGGGCTGTCGACTGGAACATCGTCGCCGAGAGGACAGCCGTGTGATCCAGGCCCAGCAGGTGTCCAATCTCGTGGGTCAGGACCGACTGGAGGTCGTAGCGCTGGCTGTCGGCGACCGCCGTGAAGAACGGCTGGCTGGTATTGAAGACGATGTCGGCATCGATGAAAGCCCCGGTCGACGGGTCGAAGGAGGTGTAGGTGACAGCCAGGGCCCCACTCATCTGCGCCGAGGACGCCGAATCCAGGAACAAGACGACATTCCCACTCTGGGCGCTCGAGTTCTTGGCGATATCCGTCGAAAGGCCCAGGCTGGAAACCTGGAGCGACGTTCCGGTCACGTCGTCCCAGGCGGCGAAGGCGCTGAGCACCGCGGTCTGGACCTCGGCGTTCGTGCCGACGACATTGGCGCCGTGGTTCGGGTTCAGCTTGTAGGACACCAGACCGTTCGGCCACTTGCACGGCGTGAACGTCGACCTGGAGACGGTGGACGGCGCCCAGGCGAGCGCCACCCGGCTGAAGAGAAGCGCTACGCCCGCGGTGGCTGCGAGAAGGCGGCGCCGGGACGTCAATGCGGACCGCCTTTGGCCGACTCGGTGCGGACGGTGTCGAGGAAGGTGGAGAGGCTCATCGGCCGACCCGGGCCTCCCTCCTCGAGCTTGCCGCTGGCCTTGCGTAGCAGGGCGGCCCCGGAGGTGTCGCCGCGGACGGCTTTGGCGTTGGCCTTCGGGTCCAGGAACACCTCGTAGCGGCCCTGAGTCCAGCCCCTGCAGCGCCACGAGCCTTCGGGCGCGCGCTCCAGGAACAGCACGTACTCCTCGTCGTTGCGGAAGGAGGGAGAACCGGCCACGCCCAGTCCCTGGGTGCCGATGACTCCGCCCAACGTCACCACCTCCACCGTCGGAGTCGGTTGCCCCTTCAGGGCCTCGGACACGGTGAACGAGTAGACGGTCAGGATGGTCTGGTGCGCCCGATCCCACCTGCACACCTTGCCGGCGCACTTGCCGACGACGATCGTCTCGGAGGTTTGACAGAGCCTGTCGAACTCGATCTTCTCGAGGATCGTGGCGCGCGCCGGCTCCGTCGCCACCAGGTAGAGGAGCAGGACCGCTCCGATCCGGACCATCCGTCGAACTGCACCGCTCGGAAAGGGACGACTCATTTCCAGCCTCCTGCTGGACGAGAGGCGCACCAACTCGAACCGGGGCGTACGACTCCGGGCCGCGAGCGCATCTTGCCCTGCAACTTACGCATGGAACCGTGGCTGCGGCACCCTGACCGGTCCGCGACTCTCGGTTCTGCCAGCAGGAGGCCTGCCGGGTCAAGCGAAGAGCGGAACTGAGTTAGCGGACCTTCATGTCCCTACTGGAGCTTTGCTCCAGACCTCACCAAGGGCGATGCTCGCCCCTGGAGCCCGCAATCATCGCGGGTTCCAAGGGATGCAATCCCTTGTTCGGGGTTCGGGGGCGAAGCTCCCGATTGGCAAAAGGGTACAACCTACCAGCCGCGCATGATCCAGCTCATGCCCGGGATGCGGGAGGGCGGCGGGTCTGGTTCGGACGCCGCGTCCTCATGTCTTTGCGCGTCGGGGAAAGGGACCGTTGGCAGGGCGGAGGAGTCCCGGGCGCGAACGTCCATTTCCAGCTTCTGAAGGCGCTGCAGGAAGTCGACGCCGGGATCGGCCGTGCCGTTCTTCTCGAGCGACTGGATGCGTTTGAGGAGGCCGTCAGTCTGCTGTTCGAGCGCCTTGAGGCGAGTCTCGAGGGCCTGGAGTGCCTGCCCCATCCGGTCCTCGGGCTTCGTGGTCGGCTGGGGGCGCGGCGCAGCCACGGGCGGCGTGGCGGGAGACGCCAACGCGGCCTCGAGCTTGACCCGTGGCCCGGCGGCTGGCGAGGGGACCGGGACAGGGGCCGGTTCGGTGAAGTTCAGGAACTTGCGATGGACCCAGCCGGATTGGGCGACTTTGCCGTTCCTGTCCAGTCTCTCGGCAGGCATGTAGCCGTCCTGGGCACGTTCGGGGTGGATCCGGACAGTCTCTCCGCGAGGCAGCGTCACGAGTGGTCGGGCCGCCTCCCTGGGCCCGTCCAGCAGGAAGGCGCCGACCCAATCAGCTTGGCCTTCCTTGTGCAGCACGGCCGAAACCCCGTCGCCCGCGGTCAGCGGCGCTGTGACGAGGGCCAGCAAGCAAAAGGTCCTCAACATCAAGTACGGGATTTTCCGAAGGCAAAAGGTCGAGACAAGGAGCGACATCGAGCCACCTCTCGTTCGTAGTATCGGACTGTTCCGCGCCGGGCCGAAGCCTGTACGCCTGCGTGGCGAATGCCGATAACTCGAGCGATCTGCCATGAAACGAACTTTGCTACTCTCGGTGTTGTCCGTGCTTGCGGCCTTTCCTCCCATCTGTCCTGCAAAGGAGCTCCCCGGGGCCGTCCACCGGCCGGTGCAGCTCGGCGTGGATCGGCTACTGACCTCACAGTTCGGGCTGCTGCAGGGCAAACGCGTGGGGGTTCTCACTCACAAGGCGGGGGTCACCTCCGCCGGCCGTCCCACCGTGGAGGCTTTGCTCGATCGAGGCGTGAACGTGCAGGCGCTCTTTGCTCCCGAGCACGGCATCTACGGAGCCATCGAGGGCGGCTTTGACGTTGCCAACACGACTTACCGGCGAACGAACATCCCCGTCCACAGCCTCTACGGCAAGACGCGCCGCCCGACTCCCCGGATGCTCGCGGGACTGGACCTCGTCCTGGTGGACTTGCAGGACGTGGGTGCCCGCTTCTACACCTACATTTCGACGGTCTGCTACCTCCTGGAAGAGGCAGCGAAGGCCGGCGTCGAGGTCTGGGTGCTCGACCGGCCGAACCCTCTTGGAGGGCGGTACGTCGGGGGCAAGAGCCTGGATCGCACGCGGCTGGGCTTCACCGGGATCTACCCGATGCCGCTCCTTCACGGGATGACGATCGGGGAGGTCGCCCGGATGCTCAACTCCGAGTACGGCTATCACGCGCGGTTGAAGGTGATCGAGATGCGCGGCTGGAAACGCGGGATGCTGTTCGGAGACACGGGACTGGCGTGGGTCCCTCCCTCCCCCAATCTGCCCACCTGGGAGTCGACGCTCTTCTATCCGGGCCTGGAGACGATCGCGGTGAACGGCTTCCTGGCCGAAGGGCGAGGGACGAAGCTGCCGTTCGAGGTGGTCGGGGCCCCGTGGGTGAGCGATCCGGCGGCGCTGGCCCGGGAGCTCCAGAGAGAAGGTGTGGACGGTGTGAAGTTCGTTCCCATCCGCTTCACCCCGCGCTCGGATCGGCTGAAGGGAAAGACCTGCGGCGGCGTGCGATTGGTGGCGGCCCGACCCTCGCGTATCGATCCGATGGAGGTGCCCGTGGCCCTGCTGCGGGCGCTGCAACGTCTGCATCCGTCTGCACCGGGATGGGCCTCGGTCCTCAAGTCCCTACGGGTGTCGCTGGGCCTGACCGCATCGCTGGACGAGTTGCTGTGGCCGGGGGGCACCGACGCACTGATGAAGAGCTGGCAGCACGGCATCGACGAGTTCCAGAAGACCCGCAGACACTACCTGATCTACTCCTGAACTGCTGCCTCCCTGGACGTAGATTCTCGATGGTCCAACCGGAGCCGCGGGCTCCGTCGCAAGGCACTCGACCGTGGGCAAATTCGACTCAGCCAAGAGCCCTTTCCCAGCGCGACAATTCGCCGAAGCAACCTGTTCGCCGGAGCCGAAGGCGAAGCTGCCCGGGCGGCCGCGAAGTGGAGACAAGTCCCTGGTGGCCCTGGTGTTGTCCGGGGGAGGTGCCCGCGGCGCCTACGAGTGCGGGGTCTACCAGGCGCTCTACGACCACGGCGTTCGCCCCGCGGTGCTGGTCGGGACTTCCGTCGGCGCGGTGAACGCGACGGCGATCGCCCAGGGGATGCCGCCGGAGGACCTGCGCGCGCTCTGGCTGAGCCTCTCGTCGGCCGAGTCGTGGCTCGTGCCCAGGCAACTGCGCAAGTACCGCCCCCTGCTGGGCAACACCCACACGTTCCGGAACCGGTACGACATCTGGAACTTCTTCGGCTGGAACCACCTTTTCGACACCTCGCCGATGCTGCAGACCTTCCGTCACGCGTTCGACGTGGAGAAACTGAGACACGCCAGACGCCGGCTGTTCATCACGGCCGTGGACGTGATCTCGGGCGAATCGGCGATCTTCACGAACAAGAACATCCTGCCCGAGCACGTGCTGGCCTCGGCGAGCATCCCGATCGCCTTCCCGTGGACAGAGGTGGACGGCCAGCTCTACTGGGATGGGGGGCTGCTGGCGAACATCCCGCCGCTGAAGCTGGCGATCGACGCCGACCGCCGGGTTCGGGACATCTACGTGGTGAAACTCTTCCCGCGGTTGGCCCAGCGCCCCGACGGTCTACTGGACTGTATCGGGAGGACCATCGAGCTGGTGCTACAGGGAGTCCTGAACAACGACATCAAGCAGGTCGAGTTCATCAACCAGTTGATCCGGAGCGGGGCGCTGCAAGGGGTCTACCGCGAGATCAACCTGCACACGGTCGAGTTCCATGAGCCCTTCAGCGCGCTGTCGGTGCTGGACTTTTCGAGCAAGCATGTCTCGCGGCTGATCG
>JACQZL010000247.1 GCA_016213865.1 Candidatus Rifleibacteriota bacterium | reverse complement strand
CTCTATGACTTCGCGTGCGTCTGCGGCATCCCGGTCGGCAAGTTCCTCTCGGATCGGGGCAGCCGCACCGAGTACATCGACCAGCACGTCTTCCGGGTCGTCATCCTGCAGTTCCAGGATCGCCACAACTGGGACATGAAGGTGGCCCGCAAGTGCTGTCTCGGCGTGGCCCTGCCGGATCGCCGCGTCGTCCCGTTCGACACCTACAACGTCCTCCATCGCCCGGGCACGCGGCCGGCCTCCCCGTGAGCAGCTTCGACTGGGGCTACTTCTTCCGTTTCCTGGGGGGGATGCTGGTCCTGTACTGGGTCGTCGTCCTTCTCGCGGTCTTCATCAGGTCTCGCCTCGAGGGCCGGGACCCGGCCGCCTGGTTCGGCGAGGGGCGGGGCTTCTCGGGGTATCTCGCCGCGGCGCTGGCCGGCGCCGTCACCCCCTTCTGCAGTTGCACGACGGTCCCCGTCTTCGTGGTCCTCCTCGAGAGCGAGCTTCCGCTGGGCTGCGCGGTCTCGTTCCTCATCGCGTCTCCGACCGTCAACCCGCCCGCCGTCGCCCTCTTCGTTGCCCTCTTCGGATGGCGGCTCACGCTGCTCTATGTCGGGGCGTGTCTCGCGATCGCCGTGCTCGGCGGCATCTTGCTCTCGCACTCCGGGCTCAGACGCTATCTGATCGAGGTCCTCTATCTGCCCGAGGACGGGCCGACTCGCTTCACCCTGGGGGAAGTCAACCGCCAGTACGCCGGGATGTTGCGCTCGCTGCTGCCGGTCCTGGTCGTGGCCGCCGTTCTCGCTGCGCTGTTGAAGGGCTGGATGCCCGCGCGAGAGCTGCTCGTGGCCTCTTCGAACGAGCCGGTCCTGGCCATCCCGGCGGTCGTCCTCCTGGGCGGACTGCTCTACGCGGACCTCGGGATGCTGCTCCCGATCGGCCAGCTCCTCCTTTCGGCGGGGGCCGACACCGGCGTGGTCTTCTCCTTCATGATGGCGGCCTCCGGGGTGGGGGTGCCCAGCTTCCTCTTGCTCAGCCGCGTCTTTAAAAAGGAGCTTCTCTTCCTGTACGCGCTGACGGTCTACGTCCTGTTCACGGCGGCCGGGCTGGCCATCTCGTGGGCCGCCCCGTGGGGTGTCTGAAGCCATGCTGATTGCCAACTGGGTCCAGGGTGTCGTCTTGAAGCCGGTGGTTCTGCTCCTGGCGGGGCTTCTCCTCAGCCGGTTGTGGACCCTGCGACACGTCGCCGTCTTCCGGATGGTCCTGCTCGGGACCGCGGTCTTCGCCGCCGGCGAGCTGACCTGCGCGCGCGACGTGTACGTGGTGAAGGGGATGACCTTCGGGGGCGAGGCGATCCACGACGTCTGCATGATGCTGGCCTTCGGGCTCTGGTGCTACGGGCTGGTGCGGCACGGATGGCGTCGTGTCGGCTGTCTGCGCCACGACTGCCCGGCCCGACCCGGATGCGTGATGGAGCCGATCGATTGCCGGGCCGCGATGCGGTGCGGGCGGTTTCCGGTCCTGCTGCTCTGCGGCGGGAGCTTGCTCGCGGGGATGACGATGCTGACCACGCCGATCGTCCACGGTACCTACCTGGCGGCCGGTCTCATGGGGCGCGTCGTCGGAGGGTACGCCTACGACCGGACGTCGGCCCTCTGCGTCCTGCAGCAGTTGGTCTTTCCGGCCCTGGCGGCCGCCGGGTTCTTGGCCGCGTCCGGGTGGGTCCTGGTGCTGCGGGAGCTCGGGGACACGGCCTGGAAGCTGACCTCTCTGGGGCTCGGGGCGCTCTCGTTCGCGATGTTCCGCATAGGCCTGATCAACGGCTATCATCCGAACGTCGTCTTCACGACCGTCTTCGAGGAAGTGCTGGAGGCGTTCCTGATGGTCGTCTTCCTGGTGTGGATCTGGCCGCTCTCGGACGAGGCACGGGGAGCGCGCGACGCTCTCCCGAGAGCGTGAGAAGTGCTAAGGTTGCAGCGAAACTCGGCAGAGGAGAACGCGTATGCAGACCGATGAACGCACTGGCACCGCCCAGGCGGGCCGCGACGCCACTGGCGATGCGGGCTTGCGCGCCGCACCCGAGCCAGGCCCGGACCCGGTCGGGCCCGACTACGAGCGCAGGCGGCTCATCGCCGGGCGCTGGCAGGAGTTCGAGGGCGAGGCCCGGGCCAACTTGCTGCGAGTGCTGGCGGTCTGCGCCTTCTACCTCGTCGAGCTGGCCAACTACCACGGCGTGGACCTGGGCGTCCTCCAGTACCCGAAGGTTGCGTCGGTGGACACCTCGTTTCACACGACGATGACGGCCCTTTGTGTCGTCTGGATCATGCTCGCCTGGCTCGTCTCGCTCGCCCTCCGGAGGCAGGTGTTCCCTTCGAAGCTCAAGGTCCTGTCGACCGCCTGCGACATCTGCCTGATGACAGCGGTGTTGCTGCTGGCGGACGGGCCCAGGAGCCCCTTGCTCGTGGGCTACTTCTACCTGGTCAACCTGGCCGGTCTGCGGCTCGACCCGCCGCTGGTCCGGTTCGCGACCGGAGCCTCGATGTTCGGGTACCTCGTCCTGCTCGCGAATGCCCGGTGGTACCGCGAAGCGCTGCGGGTCCCGCGGTACCACCAGGTGCTGTTCCTGCTGGCGCTGGCCATGACCGGCCTGTGCCTGGGCCAGACGATCCGGCGGATGCGCAACCTGGCCGATGAGTGCGCGGCAAGCCCGACCGCCGGGGAAGGGGGCGCGGCATGAGCGACGACAGAACCACCCAGGGCAATGAGCGGCCCGAGCCCGTTGCCGCCCCGGGCAACGAGCGGCCCGACGACACGCGTCCGGGGAGCGACGCTCCGGGCGGCGGCCACCAAGCAGGGGCCGCGCCCGGGCCCCGCCGGTGCCGGGCCTGCGGCGCTCTCGTGCTCACGCCACCGAATTGCTGGCTCTGCGAGACGTCCCTCGACCATGCGGGTCCGACCAGGAAAGTCCAGGCTCTCGTCGCCCCGCAACCTCTCCGCCGGACAGCCACCCGGGTCGAGTACTCGTCCCAGGCCTCTTCGCAGCGCGACCTGAACCGCACTCAACCCATTCTGCTGGCCGCGATGGGCGTGCTGGTCCTGGGGGTGCTGGCACTATCGGGTCCGGGCCTGCTGCTGGCCCTCGTGCTGATCCCGGCGATCTGCTCGGAAGTGCCGTTGTTCGGCCGCGGGGCAAAGGGTAAGGACCTGGACGACGGCAGGCTGAGCGTGTTGGACCTCGTTCTGAGGGTGGCCGGCAAGGCCGTCACGATATTCTTCACGATGATCGGGCTGTTCCTCCTGCTGATCATGGTCCTGGCTGTCACGTGCCTGGCGGTCGGCAAGTGAAGGTCGGCGGGTGACGGCCGCGGTGGGCCACGTCTCCTCCCTGGCCTACCCGGTGGTGATGCTGGGCGCGCTGGCGACGGCGTGGTGGCTGGGCCGGGACCGGCAGCACGAACTGCCGTTGACCACGCGGGAGCGGCGGGCGCTCTCGGTGGCCGCGCTGGCCGGCGCGATCCTGGGTGCCAAGCTCCCGTTCTGGCTGTTGGCCGCGGACCGCCTCTCACTCGGAGTGGCCCTGTTCGAGACGCACAAGACCATCTTGGGCGGCCTGGTGGGCGGCTACTTCGGGGTCGAGGCCGCGAAGTGGTCGCTGGGCCTGCGGCTCAAGACGGGCGACAGTTTCGTGGTCCCCGTGGCGGCCGCGATTGCCGTCGGTCGCCTGGGTTGCCTCGTGGGTGGGTGCTGCTTCGGCGTACCCACGGCACTGCCCTGGGGGATGGACTTCGGCGACGGCGTGCACCGCCATCCGACCCAGGTCTACGAGTTTGTCTTCCACCTGACCGCGGCGGTGGCGCTGGCCGCCCTGAAGCAACGGGGGCTCTTTCCCAGACAGTTGATGAAGCTGTACCTACTGGCCTACCTTGGCTTCCGGTTCGCAACGGAGATCCTGCGGCCCGAGCCGCGACTCGTGCTCGGTCTGACGGGCTATCAACTCGCGGCGGCAGCGCTCTTCCCCCTGTTCGTGGCGCTCTGGCTGGCCGATCGCCGGCCGCGGCCGGCCTGAAACGGTGCTGCTGGCGGGGAGGCGTGAGCGGCGGCAGAACCACGAAGACCCGAAAGCCCAAAGGACTGCACGAAGAAAGGCCTGATCGAAGGAAGCCCTTTGTGCCGCTCTTCGCGTCCTTCGTGCCTTCGGGGTTCGGTCTCCTCGTGCCTTCGCAGTGATGCGGCCCCCCACTTGTCTGCATCGCTCTCCCTGCGACTCTTGCGCTGGCAACCGGGCGGCGGGTGCCCTACAATGGGCCCCCTATGGAACAGCGCATCCAGTCCCAGTTCACTCTCCGGGCCCCGACCTTCGAACGCTCAGCGAGCTGGATTGCCGATCCCGGCTTGCTCCAGACCTATGTGGATTCCTGCCAGATGCCGCCGGACTCGGTCTTGCTGGACGTCTGCTGCGGGACCGGCATCGTCGGCGGGGCGTTCCGCGACCGCGTGAGGATGCTCGTCGGCCTGGACCTCACCGAGGCGATGCTCGAGCAGGCCGTGCAGAAGCTCGACCGCTGCTACCAGGGGTCCGTGTACGAGATGCCCTTCCCGGACGACACCTTCGACGTCGTCATCAGCCGGGAGGCCTGGCACCTGCTGGAGCATCCCGGCCAGGCCGTCCAGGAGATGTTCCGCGTGGCCCGGCCCGGGGCGCAGATCCTCTACGGCCACATCGTGCCGTACGGCCCTGTGGACAAGCCGTGGATGGAGCAGATCTTCCGGGCCAAGCAACCCCTCGCGACCCGGTTCTACACCGAGGAAGACCTGCGCGACATGATGGAGGCCGCCGGCTTCCGCAACCTCACGGCCCGGGACTACCCCCTCTGGGAGCTGATCGACCTCTGGATCGACACCCACGAGACTCCGCCGGTGGCCCGGCACACTATCCGAAACCTCTATAGCACCGTGGCCCCCGAGGTCACGGCAGTCCACCCCGCCGAGGTCCGCGAGAACGGCGAGATCTGGGACTGCTGGCGCTGGGTCGTCCTGTCCGGCTTCAAGCCGGCGTGGCAGGAGATCCAGGTTCACGAGTTGTGAGAAACGAGGCGTCATGACCGCTCCAGCCATTTACCCCGCCGAAGGCGACCAGAAGATCCAGGAACAGTTCACCAAGCGCGCCCCCATCTACGACGACGTCTCGGCGTGGATCGCAGACGAGGGCATGCTCGAGGCGATCGTGGACCAGTGCCGCGTGGGACACGACGCCGTGCTGCTCGACGTCTGCTGCGGGACCGGGGCCGTGGGGGGCGCCTTCAAGGGTCTGGTCGGCCGGCGAGTGGGCCTCGACCTGACCGCGAAGATGCTCGAAACCGCCCGCGAGAGGCTCGACGAGGTCCACCAGGGTTCCTGCGAGGCGCTGCCCTTTCCGGATGCCTCGTTCGGCCTCGTGGTCAACCGGCAGGCCTTGCACTTCGTCCCCGACCCGGCGAAGGCGATTCGAGAGATGTTCCGAGTCCTCGAGCCCGGCGGCCAGTTGCTGCTCACGCACCGGATTCCCTACGGCGCGACCGACGCGGCCTGGTGGGAGAAGGTCAACCGGGCCAAGCAGCCGCTGGCGCGCAACTTCTTCGTCGAAGAGGTGCTGGCCGAACTGATCCACCGGCCGGGCTTCCAGAACCTGACGGTCACGGACTACTTCCTCTGGGAGTCGATCTGCGCCTGGATGGACAGCCCCGAAGCACGGGCCCAGAGCGAAGAGGTCTTCCGGCTCTACCGCGAGGCCCCGCCCGAGGTGGTCGAGCTGCGCGGCATCACGGTCTCCGAGACCGAGATCCGGGACCGGTGGCGCTGGGCGATCTTCTCGGCCTTCAAGCCGGCCTAGGCCCGCGACGGGCCTTGACCACGAGGGCACGAAGAGACCGGGCGCACCAGGGAAGAGGCGCGGAACCTCTTCGCGCTGCCCTTCCCGGCTTCGGGTGCAGGTGGCTCGGCCTCGGGGAGCGTCCCCGGATCATGGGGCAGAGAGGACCAAACGCAAAGACGCCAGGACGCAACACGCCAGGAAGTGCTGATCAAGAGGACCTTCTTTGCGTCCTGGTATGAAAACGGATCTCACGCGAAGACGCGAAGACGCGAAGACGCGAAGGAGGGTGCGGTCTACCCCACGGTCCAGAGCCCTATGGCCCGTTTTCACTTCTGGTATGAAAACGAATCTCACGCGAAGACGCGAAGACGCGAAGTAGGGT
>JACQZL010000277.1 GCA_016213865.1 Candidatus Rifleibacteriota bacterium | reverse complement strand
GCCAACCGCGTCGCGCGCCTGCACCTCCACGGCGAGGGACTGGACGACTTCCTGGGTCACGTCGACCCCGCCACCGGGGACTGGCTGTCGCTGCCGGTAAAGGACCACCTGGGAAGCGTGCGGGCACTGGTGACTCTGACGGGGGCCGTGCTGGCAACGCAGTCGTTTGCCGCGTACGGGCAACTTCGCGGGCCGCCCGCGCCGGCAGCTCTGGGCAGCTTCGGGTTCACGGGACGGGACGCCGTGGAAGCGCCACCGCTGGTGTACCTGCGCAACCGGTGGTACGCGCCGAGAGTGGGGAGGTTTGCGAGCGGGGATCCCATCGGGTTTGCGGGGGGATGAACCTGTATGGGTATGTCGCCAATACCCCGCTCAGGTGGACGGACCCGACGGGGCTGGATGCGAGGGGTTCGGGACCAATCATCCTCCACCGCAACCCCCTTGAACTAGGCCTGGGGGGAGGATCCGGCGGAGGTGGCAGTATCCGCGCCGGCCGCCCAAGCTGGAACGTATCCGGCAACAGTGGGATAGACCCGATGACAGGAGGATTCAATCGGCCCATCCCCTCTCCACAGCCCCTGGGACCGAAGCCCGCCCTGTGCACTCCGCGACTGCGGAGACCGTCTTTGCGGACTTCTACAGTCGACAGGATCTGGCAGCAGAGCCCCAGAGCGCCTGATGGCAGGCCGATTGACCCGAATACCAGGCGACCCATCGACGGCCGGCCTGACATCGGTCATCGGCCGGAACACGAGTTTCGTCGAGAGAGGTCCTTGGTGGAGCAGGACCGCCTTTCGCAACAGGAGTTCAACGAACGGATGAACGACCCACATCTCTACCAACTCGAAGAGCCACTGTCTAATCGATGCCACCGCTTCGAGCCGCCCGATTGGTAACACAGCGCTTCCCAGTAAGAAGAGGAAATGGAGCGAGCTTTGTCTTTCAAGAAGTTCAGACTGCCTTCCCACAAGATCCGACAGCTGGTTACCGGCTTCGGCGCATGCTTGGCTACGGACATGATCGTCGTCTGTGGGTACAGCGTTGGTTTCATGTATCGGCAGGAGCCACACAATGAATGGGACAGCGGTTGGTGCTTCCTGTCGGGTTTGGAGTCGCAGACATACCTAGATGATCCCGAGAATCTCGCTGTCTACGATGTGAACACAATTGCTAGCTACGACCCGGATATCATCCCATTGCTGGACTCGCCGATCGGCTCCGCCTTTCAACGTGATTCGATAACACGGGCATTTGTCGCAGTGAGCTTCCTTCCCACGGAATGAAGCACTCATAGGGGTGAGTGTCGCGGAGGTGACGTTTCACGGCGGCTAATGGGCTGAGCGAGGATCTGCCTGCCTGTGACGTGTCGAGGACTCCGTCAGCTCGGGCCCGCGCGCTCCGCACGCGGGCGCCTGCCGGGGGGACTACCGCGGGCTGCTGGGCAGACACAAGATGACGTTGACATCGGGCTGCGTGCCTCGGTCCGGCCCAGGCGGGAGCAACGACACCAACGAGTTGGACCTGGAACGTGGCGGGTCAGCTCGTCGGCGGCGGGCGGGACGACGGCACGACCGTGGCGTTCGGGTATGTGCCGTGACGGAAGTTGAGCTGTTCGCCCAACCAGGCCCGCCTTGAGGATGCTCGCGGGCACCGGGGCAGCGAGCCGCAGGGAACCACGATGCGTACGGTGCTCGCCGCCGCCTCGACCCGTCGAGCCGGCTTGTCCCCCTCGCTGTGGTTTCTCCGCGGCGAGAACCTGGCAGCGAAATGGAAGGTGGCCGGGCCTTGGCGGCTTCTCGAGAGCAACCGGAGCTGTCGAAGCCCTTTGCCGGGGTCGCCTGGGTCGACGAATTCGAGTGGCTCTGGCGCTTGCCGGGGCGGCCATAAACCGAGCCGGACGAGGACCCTTCCGCGGGCTCGAGGGCTCCCGCCAGCGCCTCAACACTTCGCGCGGCCAGTCCAGCTTCTTCCTTTCGTTGCCAGCGATCCCGGCGGCTACGACATGCACGGGTCACAGACGACGGACACGCTCCGGGCCCGTTACAACCGGGCCGAGAACCTGGCGGCGCTGTCGCTGGACTGACTGGCGGAGGTGACCTACCCGGACGGCGACCGCGAGCGGCTAGACGCCGACCTCGGGGACTCCGCTTCACCCGGGGCGGTGGTTCTCGGATGCTAAGATGGCGGCATGCGCCCATGCCCTGCCTCGAGGCTCCTCGTGCTCTTCCTGGCGTTGGCGCCGGCTGCCGCCCTGGCCGGCCCGACTCCGGCACTCCTGGAACGGGCCGAGTCCCTGTTCCGACAGTACCTGGCCATCGACACGACGAACCCTCCCGGCCGCGAGATGTCGGCGGCCCGGTTCCTGGCCGGGGTCCTCGAGAAGGAGGGTCTCGAGCCCCGGATCCTCGACCTGGGTGGCGAACGCGCGAACCTCATCGCCCGGCTGCGCGGCACGGGGAGCAAGCGGCCTGTCATCCTGCTCCACCACATGGACGTGGTTCCGGCCGCTCCTGCCCGATGGACCAGCCCGCCGTTCGGTGGCAAGGTCGTGGACGGCCACCTGGTCGGCCGCGGCACGGTGGACATCAAGGGCAAGGGCATCATCGACCTGATGACGATGCTTCACATGGCACGACTGGGCCGTCCCCTGTCGCGGGATTTCGTCTTCCTGGCCGTGGCCGACGAGGAGTGCGACTCGCTCGGGTCCCGGCGGATGGTGGCGGAACATGCCGAACTGATCCGGGACGCCGAGTTCCTCATCGATGAGGGCGGCGAGGTCCGCGCCCGGGCCGGGGGACGACCCGTCGCCTATCTGGTGGCGATTGGCGAGAAGATCCCCCTGTGGCTCACCGTCACGTTCTCCGGCAAGGCCGGGCACGGCTCGGAACCCGATCCGGACTCGGCCGTGAACCGCCTGGTCCGCGCGGCGAAACGGCTCGAGGGCTGGCGCACTCCTCCGCGGCTCCGGCCCGAGCTAAAGGAGCATGTCCGCCTCCTCTTGCGCGACAGAAAGCTCGAAGGCCTGCCCGGCTGGACCGGTGACTTCGCGTCGTCGGCCCATTCACCGGCCTTCCTCGATGCGATCGCCCGTCTCGACACCGAAGTGAACGCCGCCGTGCGCGATACGGTGTCCCTCACGGGACTGCGCGCCGGCGAGAAGATCAACACGATTCCTGGCCAGGCGTCGATGACGCTCGATTGCCGCCTCTTCCCGGATACGCCCACCAAGGCCTTTCAGGACGAGCTGCGGCGCGTGCTCGCGGACCCGACCGCGACGATTCGACTCGAAGACACGGCAAGCGACGGTCCCCGGCCCGGCCCCTCTCGAGTCGACTCGGACTTCATGCGGGCGTTGACCCAGGTGGCGGCGCGGCGGGACCCGGGTGTCCCCGTCGTCCCCTTCGTCATGCTGAGCTCGAATGACAGCACCTTCTACCGGCCCCTGGGCATCCAGGCGTACGGATTCGAGTACTACCGGCTCACCGAGGACGAGCGCTCCAGCTCCCACGGGGACGACGAGCGGCTGTCGCTCGAGAGCTTCCGCGACGGGCTGCGCCTGGCGTGCGAGCTCATGGAAGAGCTGTCCCGGTGAGCCCCGGAAAGGAGCCTGGAATGCACCGCTGGTTCACTCTTGCCGCCCTCTTCCTCGGCCTTGCGTCGACCGCCGCGGCCAGGTCGCCTTCGCCAATACCCACGCGATTCCTGCGGGGTGTTCCGGACGTGCGCCAGATGAACTCATCCTCCTGCGGCGCGGCTGCCGTCCAGGCCGTGGTGTGCGCCTTCTTTGGCGACGCCGAGGGAGAGGCGGACTACTGGGAGCTCCTGGGCTCCTCCATGAAGGAGGGCACCCACCCGAAAGCCATCGTCAAGGGACTGCGAAAGCTCGAGCTCGGGGCCCAAATGCGAGAAGGCATGACGCTGGCCGAGCTGCGGCACCATCTCGACGCCGGGCGCCTGGTCATCCTCGACTTTCAGGCCTGGGGAGAGCCGGCCGGCAAGGACTACTCGAAGGAGTGGGAGGACGGCCACTACGGCGTGGCGGTGGGCTACAACGACGACGTGGTCTTCATCGAGGACCCGTCGATGCATGGCTCGGTCGGCTACCTGTCCAACGGCGAGCTGGAAAAGCGCTGGCACGACTACGAAACGGAAGACGGAAGGCGGCGCGAGTACCATCACCTCGCGATCGTGGTCAAGGGCAAGCGCAGGCCGGCTCCGCAATTCCGGCGCATCGAGTAGGGTGAGCGGCCGCTCAGTACACGAACTGCTCCAGATCGTAGCGAGCGAGCTGGAATCGCCTGGTTCCGCGCAGCACGCGAAGCCCCTCGCGCAGCCGGGCCTCCTGGGCGGAAAGCTCGACCGGGTTCAGGGGCTCGCTGAAGGCGCCGCCGGAGTAGTGGACCGTCGTGTCGCCCGCCAGCGGCGAGAGATAGACGAGGTCCTCGGAGTCGAGGGGCAGCCGTTCGACCAGCGCGAGAGTGTCGGCGGTATGCCGCTCGGCGAAAGCCCGGCCCCCCAAACCCACCAGCAGGATGCAACCGACGGCCAACCCGGCGGCCTTCAGGTTGCGGAAGAGCTCGACGACCTTGGCCGGCGACTGGGGCTTGTGCACGGCATCCAGCAGCGCCTGGCACCCCGTCTCGACGCCGATGTGAAACCGGCGAAAGCCGAGGGGCACCAGCTTGGACAGAGAGTGGGCCGACCAGGCCGCCGGGGTGAAGGCATCTGCGAACGCGTGGAAGCTCCATTGCTCCGAGCTGCCGGCGGCTGCCAGCGCAGTCTTGGCGAAAAAGACCCGATCGGCCAGGGTCTCCGGCCGGATCCGGGAGAGACTGGCGTCGCCCAGAAAGACCGAGCGCCGGTACGACAGGCCCGCGCCGATAAAGGCCAGGACCTTCTCGAGGTGGGCCGCGAACTCGGCAGGGCTGCGTACGTTGTAGTGGCGGCCGGCATAGAGGGTGCAGAACCGGCAAGCGTTCCAGGGGCAGCCGGTGGCCGCCTCGAGCACGAGGGCCAGGTACTGGTCCGGGGGCAGCACCGGCACGGGATCGTAGACCTCGCCGAAACGCTCCGTGTCCAGGTTGTGGTCCGCGGCCGTGCGGATGGAGCGGTGCTCGAGCCAGGCCTGCAGATCGGTTAGCGGATCCGCAACTCCCTGATGGCCCAGGACGGCCGTCCCCCGCAAACCTCGCACCGCGGCGCCGCAGACGTCATCCACGGTCAAGCAGCAATCGGCCACCAGGCTTTCGCGGACCTTCGCCCCCGCCACGAGGCGGGCCACTGGCAGCCCACCCTCGGTGAGGGTCTTCTCGACAATCGTGCCGTCCAGGCCGCGATGGTAGGTCCGCCCCCTCCGGATCAGGTAGACGACCCGACCCTGGCGGTCCAGGGTGACCACGGGATCGAGCCCACAACTGACCACAATCGCCCTGGTCCCGACGCGTACCAGGGCAAGCTTGGCCGCATCCGGACTGGCGTTTGTAACTTCCATGCACCTTCTCGACCACACCCTCGCGGGCCCAAGATACCGCGGATTCTGGCCGGCGGCCACGGTTAATCGAGCGACGTTTCGAGACGTCGAGCAGGCGACGGTCGGGACACGAGGCGGCCCGCGTCTCGGCCCATCCGCTGCCTTCCAGCTACGGGCGTGCGGCGCCGCGGTCCAGCTCGCCCACGACGCGCTGCGGACGGCGGCCCGTGCGCTCCTGGTCCAGGATGTCCTCGGTCAGGCGGATGAAGTGATGGCCTACGATCGAGTTGAGCAGCGCCACGACGAACTTCGAGGGGTAGCGACGGACCACCGTCGCCATGAAACGCCACCACGCAGCGCGGTAGTTCGACAGCAGGCCCTGGACCACCATCGCGACCAGGGTCATCACGATCACCTGGCCAGGGCGAATCAGCTTCTTGTGGAGGTTGGGGTGGCCCGCCCGGGCCAGCCGATCGACGACCGCGAGGACCCGGTCGAAGTAGGCCCGCGGCGCATAGACAGTCCGCAGAATGCGCAGGTAGCCGTCCATCAGCTTTCGGGCATCCATCCGGGTCACGAAGTTGGTGCGGCCGAACTGATCGCCGGAGTGGTAGCCCAGCAGGCGCCCCTCCTTCTCGAGCCGGGTCCAGAGCTGCGTGTTCGGGGTCGCGGCGAGAACGCCCGTCATTGCCCACGGGATGTGGGCGCGCTCGATGAACTCGATCTGGCGGTCGAAGATGTCGTCGGCGTCGCTGTCGAAGCCGACGATGAACCCTCCCATCACCTCGATGTTATGGTCGAGGACCGTGTGAACCGCCGTCAGCATGTCGTGGCGCATGTTCTGGAGCTTGTGGGTCTCGCGCAACCCCTCGAGTGACGGGGTCTCGATCCCCAGGAAGACGCGCTTGAAGCCCGCGAGTCGCATCGAATCCAGCAAGGCCGGATCCTCGGCCAGGTTGAGCGACGACTCGGTCGTGATCAGGAAAGGGTACTCGCGTTCTTGCATCCAGGGGATCATCCGCTCCAGCAGAGCCCTCACAGCCTTCTTGTTGCCGATGAAGTTGTCGTCGACCAGGAAGACCGGCCCCCGATAGCCCTGGTCGTAGAGGGCCTGGAACTCGGCCAGCGTCTGTTCGGGCGTCTTCGCGCGCGGCATGCGGCCGAAGAGCGTGATGATGTCGCAGAACTCGCAGTTGAACGGGCAGCCTCGCGAGAACTGGATGTCGATCGCGCCGTACTGCTTCAGCTTCAGAAGGTCGAAGCGCGGAGGCGGGGTCCTGGTCAGGTCCGGCTTGACCTCGGAGCGGTACATCGGCTGCGGAGTCCCGTTGGCCAGATCGGCCAGGAACCGCGGCAGCGTCACTTCCGCCTCGTCGAGGACGCAGTGCGTGGGCAGTTCGCCCAGCCGGCTGGGGTGGCCGCTCGGGAACGGCCCGCCGACGACGGTCGGCCTGCCCAGCCTCCGGCAGCGCTCGAGCACCTCGAGGAGCGAGACGGCCTGGCTGGTCATCCCACCCGTGAAGACGTAGTCGGACCACAGGATTTGCTCGTCCGTCAGCGGCTCGAGGCTCATGTCGACCAGCCGTACCGGCCAATCGCCCGGCAAGAGCGCCGCGACCGTGATCAACCCCAGCGGCGGGTGCATCGCCTTCTTGCCATAGAGGCGCAGCGAGTACTGGAAGCCCCAGTACGACGTGGCGTGCTCGGGATGGACGAAAAGGACCTTCGGCGGTGTCATCGGGGCGCTCATTATGCCGCGATGGGCCGCGGCTTGCACAGGTTTTCGGGGGAGCGTTTGCGAAACCTGGGAAGCCGGCCCTGGACCCCGCAATCACCGCGGGTTCCAAGGGATG
>JACQZL010000276.1 GCA_016213865.1 Candidatus Rifleibacteriota bacterium | reverse complement strand
CGTCTGGGGCCGACAGTTCGCAAGGTAGAAGCGGCATCCTGCCGCTTCCGAGGTGTGGTTGCCGGAGCCCTGAAGCGGCTGGAAGCCGCTTCTACCTTCCCGGACCAGATTGCGCGGAGGATCGTGGCTCGACTGACCGGTGCCTCACGCCGTGCTCATCTCGGGACCGGGACGAGCCGATTGAGAGAGGGAGAACATGTCCTTCTTGATTGCCCGGTCGTTTCGGCTGCTGGTCCTTGCGTCCGTAGGTGCTGCGGCTGCAGGGGCAGCCACCCCTCTCCCCATGCCCGACGCTGCTCCGAAGGCCTTGTCGAGTCCGGCCTCCCTGTTGTCTTCGATGGCCGGCGTCGGCTCGGCGTCGAGCTCCGGCGAGTCGACGACCTGGGCCGCGCGCCACGAGCAGGCCCCGGCCGAGATGCTCGAGCAGGCTGTCCGTGCTTTCTTTCCGCCGGATGCCCCATGTTCCATCGAGATCGAGACCCGCGGCCCGGCGGAGGGGCTGCAGGGCAGGTTCTCCAAGTTCCATCTGGAACTCTCGCCCACCACGGTCAAGGGGATGCCCGTGCAGTCCGCGGCCGTCGACCTCCAGGACTTCGCGTTGGACCTGCCGCTGTTGCGGACCACGGGGAAGATCCGGGTCTTCTCGGCCGCCCAGGCCAGCTACACCGTGGCGATCCCCGAGGCGGGCCTCAATTGGCTGCTGGCGGGCAACAAGCGGCTGGGGAAGGACCGACCGCCCAGACTGGAGCTCCAGAAAGGACAGGTCGTGCTCTCGGGACGCATCCGAACAGACCTGTTCGCCTCGTCGTTTCGGCTCAAGGGGGCGCTGGCAGCGCGCAAAGACAAGGAAGTCCACTTCATACCCGATTCGGTCAGCGTGGGGCGGCTGCACCTGCCGGCGTTCCTGATGGACGTCGTGGCGGGCAGCCTCAACCCGGTCGCGACCATCGGGAAGTTCGCGGAAATGCAGCGCTGCAACCTGAGGATTCGCGAGATCGTCGTGACCCCGGGTTTGCTGACAGTCTCGGGGTGAAACAGCGATGCTTGGAGGCCTCAAGAACCTGGTGCCCGGCAGCCATCCCAGACGGCGTCAGGGCCGAGTCGGTCGGGTCCTTCGGTTCCTCAGGGCCTGGCTCAGCATCCTGCCTGCCTGTCTGGTCGTCCTCCTGGGGTTCCTGGGCGGCTGCGCAAACAACACCGATGCCCTGCTCCCGGCGGTCGATCCGCTGGCCAACGTGGCGGACAACCGCCAGACAAGCCAGTTGCCGGCCAACTCGGTTACGCCGGCCTCCGGGACGGTTGGCACGGTCATCACCGTCCACGGCCAGGGCTTCAAGTTCCCGGCCGGTTACGCCAAGTTCACCTTCCACGGGAACGGCACGACCGAGATAGAAGTTCCGAGCGCCACCACGCAGTTGAAAGTCCGGGTCCCGCCGGGCGCGGAGTCGGGGTCCTTCGGCTTCACCATCTCCGGCCGCTCGTCCAGCCGGGACACCAGCGGGCGCATCCCGTCGGACACGAACCTGTTCGTGGCCTACACGGTGGTGGAACCGGGCTTTACCGTGACCCCCGCGCCGGTCCTCAACAACACCTGAGCGCCGGAAAAGAGGCACCCAGGTGCCTCTCTTCCAGTTCCTTCACTCTTTCACGGCCACCGGACCCTCTTTGGGGCCCGGTCTTTTCTGTCGGGGTGTCCGTGGATGGAATAAGTTTAAGGACGAACCTCGGAACGTCAAGCGGTCGCGCGAAAAAAGACAATGATCCGCCAGGAGGATGGGAGCTCGCATCAGGCCTGGCGCGCGCGAAGCGAGTAGGCCGAGGTAACCGAACGCAAGGACGCAAGGGCGCCAAGGCGCAAGGAACGGCGTCCCGTTGAATCTCCGCGTCGTTGCGTTGCGTCTTTCCGCCCAGACTGCGTTGGGTGCGGGCAACACCCGGGCTCCTCGACATGCTCTTGCCCGCGGGGCCGTTGCACCTGGCCCGAAGCTGCCCACCGAGACTGTGTTCGGGAAGCCGTCCTCGTCGCCGGCGCAATTGGCCCGATAGAGCCCGCCGGCGTCGTGCGCTCCGTTCCCCCACGGGTAGACGCGACCGTCTCGGCCTCGGGCAGCACACTCCCACTGGGCTTCGGTCGGCAGTCGGAGCCCCGCCAGGCGTGGTAGGCATAGGCGTCGAACCAGTCGATGTAGATGACCGGGGCAACCGGGCCGGAGCTGTAGCGAGTGTACTCCGCGGCATCCCAGCTCGAGGGCAGGTGGCTCTTCGAGTTGCTGCCACGCGTACTGCAGTCCGCCGCCCGCGGGGGCCTTCGAGCCCCGGGCATCGAACAGCACCCTCCGTCCCGGGGCAGGACCAACGCGGCAGGCCGCTTCACGCGTCCGTCGGCGGTCACGGCGAGCCGCGCGGTGGTCGTCTGCGCGACGCCCGGCGCACTCGCTGTCAGCACCAGGTCCTGCGTCCCTTCGAAGGTCCACGGGTCGGTGCAGTCCTGATTCAGGAGCTGGGCCAGGTCCAGGATCCGCCCCTTGCCCCAGAGGATCAAACCCGAGCCATCCTGCGAGCCGGAGCCTCCGCTCTCCAGCCGGTAGGTCAGGAGCACCGCCTCGGGGACGGCTCCGCCACCGGCCACGGTCACGGGCACGACGACCGGCTCGGGCAGCCGCAGCCGTGGCTCCTGCACGGCGGCAGTCTCGAGGGAGTAGTGGCTGCCGTCGCCGTCGTACCTGCGACTGCCCGACACCACGTCGAAGAAGTAGCGTTTGGCGGGCGCCAGGGACGGACGGCCGCTCGAGTTGCGGTTGTCGAAGACGGCCGACTCTCCGAGCGTCACCTGGTGGACCTTCGAGGCCCCGGCATCGTCGAGGGCGACCCGGAAAGTGCCGGTGCGGGCGGCCAGGTCGCTCACGCTCTCGGCGAACTCGACTAGCCCCAGCTCGATCGCATCCGAGAACCAGACCACGGTCGCGTTGTCCGAGGTGACGTTGGTGACCAGGAGGCGATCGGGTGACTGGGCGGTCGCCAGCGCTGCCAATGCCAGCCAGACGAGGAACGCGCTACAGCGGCCCGCGCGCCTTACCCCCCCCGCAAGGTGAGTGCCAGTCGCGCCGCAGCCCCGGTGTTGGTGCCCATGTGGACCCCTTTCTGATGTCCCGGCCGGTTGTTCGGCTTCACTCGCAGGCTACACCCGGGCAAGACCCGGGATCAACAGCTCGGGAGAGCCGGGTGCATGCTCTACGCGTGGGTGATCTGTCACCCGGGTACCTAACGTCAGGATTCCGCATCACCACGTAGGGGCGGGGCTTGTCCGCGCCCGCTTCGCGGCCCCCCAGCCGGAAGGCCACTGCGGCCATGTCGATGAGCACGTAGGGGCGGGGCTTGCCCCCGCCCGCTTCGCGGCCCCCCAGCCGGAAGGCCACTGCGGCCATGTCGATGAGCACGTAGGGGCGGGGCTTGCCCCCGCCCGCTTCGCGGCCGCAACGTAACGTCAGCCGAGATCGAGGGCAAGCGAGCCACACCAGGCGTACTCTCGCCAGTCAGAAGCGAGCCCCCGACGCACGGGGTTGTTCAGGACGTAGGCAACGACTCCTTCCAACGATTCCTCTCCGCGCAGGAAGTGGTCGTAGAATCCGCGTTGCCAGAGGAGACCCGAGTGGCCCTGGGCCCACCACGCCCGCTGGACCAGGTTCTTGTACTCGCCCACGAATCGCACCAGGTCGCATCCCGGGCCGGGTTGGACAACCAGGTGGACATGCTCGGGCATGATGCAAAATCCGAAGACCGCCGCGCCCCGTTTGCTGCCATGCTCTCGAAGAACGGCGACGGCCTCTCTCGCCAGGCAGTCGTCGAAGACGGGGCGGCGTTCCCGGGCCACGATGGTCACGGAGCAAGCAACGCCCGCGTCTCCATACCGAACGCGAGGCAAGCGGATCCTCTTGCGTACCGGAAGTGAGGGCATCTGCATGACCGCGATTGGCGGGCGGGGGCAAGCCCCGCCCCTACGTCGAGAGGAAGAAGACAGCGCAGAGGTGGCGGCGTCCGCAGAGCAAGTCTACCGCGCAGGCGGCACAGACGTGGCGGGCGGGGGCAAGCCCCGCCCCTACGTAGGGTGAAGAAGGACGACGCGGACGTGGGGGCGCTTTGACGCCGGGGCGAACCCGCGCACGGTGCAGCCGTCGACTGGAGCGCGGTGACGAGCACGTAGGGGCGGGGCTTGCCCCCGCCCGAGGCAGTGCCGGTATCGCTTCCCAAGACGCGCCTTGCAGAAGGCCCGCAACACGTTCTCCGAGGCGACAATGCTGTCGAACAGGTTCCGGTGCCGCTTCACGTTCGTTCAGATCCCTTCCAGCCGTCAGTCTCTCCCTGTTCCGACCACCCTGAGTAGCGAGCGAAGCTCGGTTATCGAAGGGCGCCCGGCGCTCGCTGCGCTCGCGCCGAAGTCTGGAGTCTCAGGTTATTCGTTCGCCAATGGCCCATGCGCCAATAGCCAAGGCCCATATCCTGGGCGCCCACACGAACACTACCGAGCCAGGCGGAACCCGAGGTCGTCGTACCGATTCGAGGGCGTGGTGCTGACCCGAGACGCGGCCCGCAAGTAGTCGGCGTAGACGGACCAACTGCCGCCGCGGAACAGGCGGTACGTCTGTGGAGTCAACGGACCTATTGGGTCCTTCCATATGTCTGTTCCGTAGTACGCCGCGTCGTACCAGTCCCGGCACCACTCCCACACGTTCCCGGCCATGTCCAACGCCCCGAACGGCGAACTGCCATCCGCCCGGGGCGCCGGCGCTCCCGGGCCGTAACTGCCCACCGGCGCCGTGTACTCGTACCCATCCGCCGTGTCCGCCGAACAGCACGTCGTCAGGTTACCATGATTGCACCGGTACCGGCCGCCTGCATCCGCCGCGTCGTCCCCCCACGGGTACGTGCGCCCATCCGCGTCCCCGCG
>JACQZL010000275.1 GCA_016213865.1 Candidatus Rifleibacteriota bacterium | reverse complement strand
GCTTAGAGCTATCGAAGAACCCCGGCCTGCTGCGGCCTTGGCTGGCGGTCCTAGGCTCGGCCTCGTCACGGCCAGGGCTCCTGGATAGGCTCCTGGTCGCGGCCCCACGAGCTGCGGCTCCTCGGGCCCACGCCCCGGGTGGGCAGGCTCCTGAACGGCCCTCGAACCGGCCGCCGCCGCTTCCTTCTCGCGCGGAGCAGCTCAAGTAGATTTCGCGGCCTGTCGAAGAGATCCATGACCTTGCCCATGGGTTTGCAGGAGGGCGTGTCCGCATGCTGAATCGAATCTGGATCTTTGGATTGCTGGCCGGTCTGGGCCTGGCCTCCGGCGCGAGCGGTGAGGAGATGGAGGCGGTCTTGCACCGCGACACTCCGCTGGTGCTGGACAGCTCGGACGTGACTCAGCG
The DNA here is from genome assembly GCA_016213865.1 of Candidatus Rifleibacteriota bacterium. The sequence continues at coordinate 5,682 of JACQZL010000275.1, read as the reverse complement.
GCCGCAGTTGCTCTCACGCGGACATGGCATTCTGATCATCCCGGAACTCTCGAGCGACCTCCGGCTGTACATCGACCCGGGCCAGGGCCAGGCCATCGGCTGGATCGACCGCAGCGCGGTCTCCTGGCCGGACGGCACGCCGATCCCGGGAAATCCCGATGAGGCAGCGGAATCGCAGGAGAGGGCGAACGACGCGCTGGAGTCTCAGCTCACGGCCGGAAAGGAGCGGGAACGTGGCGCCAGTCGCGCGGGTCGCGACGCTGCGACCGGAAGACGGGCGCGCGCCTCGGAATCCGCCAAGATCGTGGCGAGCCTGGACATCCCGCCGTCACCGGTCGTCGCCGAGGCCGATCAGAGCCTCTCCCGGATGCTGCTAGGGCTGGTCACCGATGTGTCGGTCAAGGACTACGCCAGGACCGTGGCCAAGGACCAGAGTCTGAGCCGCGAGGAGAAGGTCGTCGCTCTGAAGCTCTTCTACAAGTATCTGCAGGAGCGGCGGGGCCGCCTGAGCGGCGACTCGAAGTCCGCCGAGCGCCAGGAGCTGGAGCGTCAGTCGGAAGATCTGCTGCAACAGCTTGCCTCGCTCGACAAGTCCGCGACCGCCAGGAGTTCCTCCAGGTCCAGGCGGAAGACGGCGGGCGAGTCGGCCAGGAGCAAGACGGCGGAGGGCAAGTCGTTCCGCACGGCCGGGAAGGCCAGCTCCGCGAGCGCCAAGAAGCCGCGGGCCCGGAAGCGCTCGAACGTCCATCAGATTGCCAGCCGGCCCCACGGGACTGCCTGAGAGATGAAGAGACACGCGCGGATTCTGAAGCTGATCCTGGGTGCGGTCCTGGTGCTGGCGGGCCCGGCGTTGGCCGGCGAGTTCCCCGAGACGATGGAGGGTCTGATCCACGACGGAGTGGGTCGGGTCCTCTCGAACCTGGAGTACGGCACGAGCTTCCGGGCCTGCCTGCTCTCGGAGGACGAACTGCTGCTCGAGGTGACGCTGCGCAGTCCGCTGATCAGCGAGCCGGCGCGCGATGCGGCGATCCTGATGAAGGCGAGGGAGGCGGTGTCCGAGCTGATGCGTGAGGAGTATCCGGGCATCGCGGTCTCGGATCTGTCGACCTTCCGGCTGAAGCCGAGTCCTTTCGGTCAGCCGATGTACGCGCTCAAGGGGAGCTGAGCGCGGGCGGACTCCCTCTTCGAGAGGGAAAAGAGAAACCGGCAGCCTGGATGGCCGCCGGCTTCCGTCACTGATCTCCGCCTACCGGGGCGGGGATGAGACCGTCTCAGTAGTGGTGGTTGTGACCGTAGTAGCCGTAGTGGTCGTAGTCGTCGTAGTGGTGGTTGTGCTCGACGTAGAAGCACCCGCTGGTCAGAGCCACGCTCGTGACGAAGAGGGCCAGCGCGAGCAGCTTGATGGCGCGTTTTCGCATCGTCGTCTCCAGTGATCGGGGGCCTGTCCCCAACAGGGGGCCGGCCGGCCGGAGCCCCGCGGGGCGGGGCGGTTCAGTAGGTCCAGTACTCGTTCGGGTGGTTGGCTCCGTAGTAGTGGTTATCGTAGTCGGTGTGGTAGCCAACGCGGCGGTTGTGCTCGTGGCAGCCCGAGACCCCGAAAGCGAAAGCCACCAACAGGGTCAGGAGTGCAATCTTCACGCCCTTCTGCATGATTCACCCCCTTCCTGGCCGAGGGATGGCATCATGTCCGGATGATCGGTGCATGGTATCAGATCCAAGTTTCAGTGATTACGGTTTCGTTCTGGTTCTACGGGGTGTCCGCCAGGCTCATTATGCCCGAGGCTCGGGCATGTCAACCGGGGGGGCGGGCGGAGGGGCACGCGAGTAGCGGCCCGGGGCGGCTGTTTCGGCTTGCCATCGGGGCCCGAAGGGTCTAGGATCCAGACACTTCCCGGCCGTGACCCGTGCCGGGCGTAGCGCCATGGATCAGCCCAGCTTTTCAACCGAGTTCCTGCAGAAGTACCAGGTTCTCGCGAAGGTGGGCGAGGGTGGGATGGGCATGGTCTTCAAGGCCGTGCACCGCTCGCTGATGCGCTCGACGGCGGTGAAGGTCATCCACGCCTCGAGCTTCGACGACGAGAAGGCGATCCAGAACTTCCTGGGAGAGGCCCAGCTCTGCGCGAGGCTGTCGCACCCGAACATCGTGAAGGTGTACGAGGCTTCGATCGAGGGGGGAAACCCCTACATCGCCTTCGAGTACATCGAGGGGATCACGCTCTCCGAGCACATCCGCAAGACGCCCAACTTCCCGATCAAGGACGCCCTGACGATCACGGTGCAGGTCCTGGAGGGGCTGGAAGCCGCGCACGAGCAGGGTGTCGTCCACCGGGACATCAAACCGGACAACATCCTCATCGACGCGGAGGGCAACGCCAAGATCGCCGACTTCGGCATCGCCAAGCGCTCCAGCGCGAAGGCCCGCAAGAGCAAGGACTGGGTGCTCGTGGGCACGCCGGCCTACATGTCCCCCGAGCAGGCCTGGGGCGACGAGGCCACCGAGCGCTCCGACCTGTACTCGGCCGGGTCGGTCCTCTACGAGATGCTCGCCGGTCAGCCGCCGTTCTCCGGCAACACGATGCAGCTGGTCAGCCAGAAGATGAATAGCGAGCCGCGCTCGATCAAGGAGCTGAGGCCCGAGGTGCCCCAGCAGCTGGCCGACATCGTGATGGGAGCGCTGACGCGCCGTCCGGAGGATCGCTACCCGGCGGTGGAGGATTTCGTCAACAAGCTGCGGAAGGCCCGGAGCTTCATGGACAAGTGGATGGCCGAGGAGCGGGGCGACCGCCCCAGGTCGCGAGTTTCGACCGCGGCCCGACTCACCACCTCGACGCTGCGGGCAACGGTGCCCGCGACGCCTCCGCCTCCGCCCCCTCAACCGACGCTGGGCGAGTTGTGGCCGCAGCTGCTCGAACTCCTGAAGAAGAAGGAGTGGTGGCAAGCCAACGGGCTGGCCGTCGGGGCCGTCATGGTGGCCGCCTTCATGCTTTTCACGCTCCTGGTTCTCGTGATCCGCAGTCTGGCACAGAGATGAACGGGTTGACGAAACCTCGAAAGAAAGTTATTGCGAAGGGCACAACCGTTCGGTACCATATTGAATTGGTCCAGCCGGACCAGACGACCCCATAAAGGAGGCAGGGATGCTCAAGAAGTTGCTCCGCCAGAGGGACGAAGAGGGACAGGGCCTCGTTGAATACGGCCTTATCCTCGGTCTGATCGCTGTCGTTGCCATCGCCGCTCTGAATGCGACGGGCACGAACGTGAATTCGATGCTGCAGCGCGTGGCCAACACGCTCGACACCGTCAGCTGAAGCTAGAGTTCCACTAGTGGAAATTCAGGGGCCGGTCTCGCAAGAGGTCGGCCCCTGATCTCATAGGTCTCTTTGGGAACAGGTGGTGGGGAATCGCTCGGGGGCGTTCGTGGAGGAGGGGCAAGTCATGGTCTCGCTCGACCGTGGCCGAGAGTTCCTTCTCGTCGCATGCTTCCCGGCCGAGGACTTGCTGACTGGCCCGGTGCGACCCGGCAAGGTCACTGGCTCCGTTCATCGGTAATCGTGGGCATGGGAGGTCAGGGACGAAGCTCGGAAAGCTGCTCCGCAACAGGGACGAAGAGGGGCAAGGTCTGGTCGAGTACGGCCTGATCTTGGGTCTCATCGCCGTCGTCGCCATCGCCGCCTTGAACGCGACGGGTACTAACGTCAACGATATGTTGCAGCGCGTGGCCAACACGCTCGACACCGTCAGCTGAAGCTACGGTTCTGGTCGTTGAATCTCCGGGGCCGGCCTCGCAAGAGGTCGGCCCCGGGTCCATTCCGGCGGCCTGGCCGGAACGAGGTCGTGGTGACTGTACCGCGCCGCGGTGGGGGGCAGGTCGTCCGGCCGTCCGGATCGCGGTCCCATTGCCTCGGGCGGGCCAGGAGTCTGCTGGACGCGAGGGCCTGAACCTCTTCCGGATCCGGCGAGAGTCCTCGCTCCGCGAGCCCGTCGTTCCGGAGCCGAGAGGTCTGGAATCCTCTGTTGATCGGGATCGAGCGGCTCGGTCCCGCGGGGCGGACGATCGGCGCGCCGACTTCTGGCACACATCTGGCTTAAGTCGACGGCACCATCGACCGAGAACAGTGTGGACAGGAGGTTCGCAATGCAGAAGATCGTCAAGATGATTCGCCGGCGCAACGAAGAGGGCCAGGGCCTCGTGGAGTACGGCCTGATCCTGGGTCTCATCGCCGTGGTCGCCATCGCCGCTCTGAACGCGACTGGCACCAACGTCAACTCGATGCTCCAGCGCGTGGCCAACACGCTCGACACCGTCAGCTGACGCGTCAAGGCTAACTGCCACAAGCAGGCGAAGCCGGCCCCTCGGGGCCGGCTTCGTGTTTCGGAGCGCGGGCCGATGACGCGATGCGGCAGTCGGATTCGGAGGTTGCGAAGAAGATGCCTGAGCGTCAATCTTCAGGACTCTGAGCTGCTAGCGCAAGCAAGGCTCTCTTCAGTCACCGGGGGGTCCAGGGGCGAACTTCGCCCTTGGCGAGGGTTCGGGAGCGGAGCTCCCGAGAGGGCTTCCGAGTTCTGCCCGGCCGCTCAGCCCTCTTGCCCCGCCGGGATGCCGTAGCTCTTCAGCTTCTCGTAGAGCGTGTTGCGGCTGATGCCCAGGATCTCGGCGGCCTGTTTCTTGTTGCCCCGGGTCTGCTCGAGCACGGCGGTGATGTGGAGCCGCTGGATCTCGTCGAGCGAGAGCGGGCCGGTGGCCGGGGCGGCCGCCGGGTTGGGCGCGGCGGCGGCGGGCGCGGGAAAGTCGAGCAGGATCGCCTCGGCGGGAACCACCTGCTGGGTCGTGAGGATGATCGCGCGTTCGAGCACGTGCTCCAGTTCGCGCACGTTGCCGGGCCAGTGGTAGGCCAGCAGCCGGGCCATGGCCTCCTGGCCGAGCGTGGGCACCGGCTTGCGGTTGCGAGCGGCGAAGCGATCGAGGAATCGGGCCGCCAGCGTGGGAAGGTCCTCGCGGCGTTCGCGCAGCGAGGGCAGGCGGATCGGGATCGCGTTGGGGCGGTGGTAGAGGTCCCTGCGGAACCGGTTCTCGGCGACGGCTCTCTCCAGTTCGACGTTGGTGGCGGCGATGATCCGGACATCGACCTTGAGGGTGCGATCGCCGCCGACCCGCTCGAACTCCGAATCCTGCACGACGCGCAGGAGTTTCGACTGCAACTCGAGCGGCAGTTCGCCGATCTCGTCGAGGAAGATGGTGCCGCCGTGAGCACGCTCGAAGCGGCCCTCGCGCGTCTTGACCGCGCCGGTGAAGGAGCCCTTCTCATGGCCGAACAGCTCGCTCTCGAGCAGGGAGCCTGTCAGGACCGAGCAGTCGACCTTGACGAACGGGGCCGCCTTGCGGGGCCCCATCCGGTGGATGGTCTCGGCCAGCAGGCCTTTTCCGGTGCCGGTTTCGCCGGTGATGAGCAGGTGGGCCTCGGTGTCGGCCACGGTTTGCACCAGCTTCATCACCGAGAGCATCCGGGGCGAGCCGGCGACGAGGTCGGGCGGCTCACCCTTCTCGGCGAGCTTCTGGCTGAGGTCCCGGACCTCGCTCTCGAGGCGGGCCTTCTCGATGCCCTCGGCGACGAGCCGGTCCTGGAGTTCGCGCATGCGCAGGATGGCCTTGACCCGGGCGAGCAGCTCGGCGATGTCGTAGGG
>JACQZL010000274.1 GCA_016213865.1 Candidatus Rifleibacteriota bacterium | reverse complement strand
GCGCCTTCTTCCGCTAACCCCCAGCCCCTAACCCCCAACCCCTACCCCTGACCCCTCCCCTCCTGACACCCGACACCTGACTCCTGACACCTGCTAAGGCATACTGGGTTCGACGCGATGGGGCCGACCGGCCCTGCGCCCGTATCCCGAGAACCTCATGATGCCGGACGACAACGACAACCGCCTCCCCGACTCTCCGCCGCAGCAAGACCCCACGGACGAAGACCGGGACGAGCCGGCCCAGGTTCCCGGCTCGGACGCGCCTCCCGCTTTCGGCACGGCGCCCGGCTACCGATCCGGCTTCGTCGCCGTGCTGGGCCTGCCGAACGTCGGCAAGTCCACGCTGGTCAACTGCTTCTTCGACAACGATCCCTGCATCGTCAGCTACAAGCCGCAGACGACCCGCTTCCACATCAGGTGCATCTCGACCGACGAGAGACGCCAGATCGTGTTCGTCGACACGCCCGGCTGGCACGCGCGAGGACGCGGGCTGGGCGCGTTCATGCGGCGCGAGATCACCCACTCGCTCTCGGGCGCCGACCTGCTGCTGTTCCTGGTCGACGCGGTGCACCCCGACCTGGAGCGCAACCGCTATGCCCACGCCGTGCTGATGCAGGGCGTCAACACCCCGCGCGTGCTGGCCGTCAACAAGATCGACCGCATCGGCTCGAGCCGCGTGGCGGCGCTCCTCGATCAGTTCTACAAGGTCTTCGAGCCCAAGGAGATCGTGCCGATCTCTGCCTCCGAGGAGACCAACATCGACGAACTGGACCGGGTGATGACGGCGCTGCTGCCCGAGGGCCCGCCGCTCTATCCGCCCGAGACGGTGGTCGACAAGCCGCAGGAGTTCCTCATCACCGAGTTCATCCGCGAGCAGCTCTACGCGGTCACGCGCGAGGAGATCCCCTTCTCTTGCGCCGTCGAACTGGTCAGCGTCGACCGCAACCTCGACCCGATTCACGTCGAGGCCAACATCCTCGTCGAGAAGCAGTCCCAGAAAGGCATCCTGATCGGCGCCGGCGGCAGCATGATCGCCCGCATCCGCAGGCTCTCCGGCGTGCGCATCAAGCGATTCTTCGGCAGGCCCGTCGATCTGTCGCTCTGGGTGAAGGTCCACCCGAAATGGGCCGCCGACGAGTTGCTGCTCTCGAGGATGGGCGAGGGTGTTTGAGCCCCCCGAGCCCTCGCGTCCGGCGCCTCCTGGGGCGGCCCGCCCGCCCTGCCGTCCAGGCGTGACCAGCGACCTGCCGTGAGAGATCCGGAAGAACGAGCGGCGCCTTCGAGCGGCCGCGAGCCAGCCGGGGGCCGCCGGCCCCACCGGGAGCTGCTCGCCCGATTCTTCCGCGATCAGAGGGTCGAGTTCGCCGTCGCAGTGTTGATCGTGGCCTCGGTGGTCACGATCGTGCTCGAGACGATGGTCGCGCGCGAGGATCCGCTGTTGCCCTGGCTCGAGCTGATCGGCGAGTCGTTCACCGGCCTGTTCGCCCTCGAACTGCTGTTGCGCTACCTCTCGATGCAGCGCGCGAGCGACTACCTGCGCGAGTACTGGGTGGATCTGCTGGCGGTGCTCCCGATCCTGCGGCCGCTGAGGTTCCTGCGGTTCTTGCGGCTGCTGCGGTTGTTCCGGGCGGGCCTCGTGCTGCACCGGCGCGGCCGCAAGCTGTCTCGCTCGTTCGTCGACAACTTCGGCGAGTACTTCCTGCTGGGCTTGTTCCTGACCACCGTGGTCTTCCTGGCGACGGTCGGCATCATGCAGACGGAAGCCAACTCCGACGAGGTCTTCCGTTCGCCCAGGTCGGCGTTCTGGTGGAGCGTGTTCCTGCTGAGCACGGGCGACATGAGTGCGGTGCCGGCGTCAGACACGGGCCGGCTGCTGGCCATCTTCGTCGTGATGTCGGGCATGACGGTCTTCGCCGTGTTCACCGGCATCACGTCGGCCGTGATGGTCCAGAGGTTGAGGAGGCGTATGGACGAGAAGGATCTGACCCTGGAGGAACTGCGCGATCACGTCGTGGTCTGCGGTTGGAACCGTTCGGGAATCACCCTGTTGCGAGCCCTCTTCGAGCAGGATCCGGGGCAGCCCAGGCCCGTGGTGATCGCCGCGGAGTTCCCGCAGGAACAGGAGCTGGATTTCGCCGGCCTGCCCAACGACCACATCTACGTCTTGCGCGGCGACTACACGCGAGTCTCGGTACTGCTACAGGCCGGGATCCCGCGGGCCTCGTCGGTGGTACTGCTGGCCGACAGGGTGGTGGACCGGAGCGATCAGGATCGTGACGCCCGTACGGTGCTGGCCGCCCTGACAATCGAGAAGCTGGCTCCTCAGATCTACAGCGCCGTCGAACTCCTCAACGCCGACAACGAGACGCATCTTCGGATGGCCGGCGTCGAGGAGGTGCTGGTCAGGTCCACCATCCAGGCGAACATGCTCGCGATGGCCTGCTTGAACCGGGGGATGGCCCGGACCGTGCGCAACCTCCTGGCCCGCGACCAGGGAAGCACCTTTCACACCTGCGAGCTGCCCGCGACCTGGATCGGTCTGCCGCTCGGGCGGATCTTCGCCGCGGTCAAGCGCCAGGCCAACGCGGTCGTCCTCGGCGTCGAATCGGGCGGACAGGTGCTGGTGAACCCGCCGATGGAGCGACCGTTCGCCGCCGGCGACCGGTTGGTCGTCGTGGCCGAGGAGATGCCCGAACTGGCGGACGTTTCGCCGGACGCAGCCTGACGCGGGCTTTCGGCGCGATCATGGCTCGCGCAAGCGCTTGCTTTCCGGGTCTGCCTCCACTATGCTAGCGCGAGCGCGACGCCGGTTGCGGCCTGCCGGTTTTCCGCCTTGTCCACTGTTGCAGGCCGCGGGCTGGGAGGAGACACTCGATGCCTAAGTTCGGACCGGACAAGATCCGGACGCTCGCACTGATCGGACACGGAGGCTCCGGCAAGACTTCTCTCGCCGAGGCGATCCTTTTCGACACGGGCGTGATCGGCCGGATGGGAAAGACAGACGACGGGACCACGCGTACCGACTACGATCCCGACGAGATCAGCCGTCACATCTCGATCAACGCGGTGCCGATCGCCGTCGAGTGGAGCGACGTCGAGCTGAACATCGTCGACTGCCCCGGCTACGTCGACTTCCTGCCCGAGGTCAACGTCGTGATGCAGGACATGGACGCCGCCGCCATCGTGGTCAATGCCACTGCCGGCTGCGAGCCCCAGACCGAGAAGGCCTGGAACTCCTGCAAGCACTACGAGTTGCCCGCCGTCTGCTTCTTCAGCAAGATGGACAAGGACAACGCCGACTTCGAGAAGGTCCTCGAAGACCTGAAGAAGAACCTCGACGGGACCTTCGTGCCGCTGGCCGTCCCGATCGGCGCCGCCGCCACCTTCAAGGGCTACGTCGATCTCCTGACCAAGAAGGCCTACACCTTCTCCGACGAGTCGGGCAAGGCCACCGAGGGCCCGGTCGACGCCAGCATGGAGCGCATCGTGCAGAAGTACCGCGAAGCGCTTCTCGAGGCCGCCGCGGGGGCTGACGATTCGCTCATCGAGAAGTACCTCAACGGCGAAGAACTGACCGATGCCGAGATCTTCCAGGGCCTCAGAGCGGGCGTGCTCCAGCGCAAGCTGGTGCCGGTCATCCCCGGCTCGGGGCTCAAGAACGCGGGCATCCAGGCGCTGCTCGACATGATGGTCCGGTTCCTGCCCTCCCCGGCCGACCGCAAGGTGGTCGTCCCGGTGGCCGGCAAGGACGACACGGTCCAGGTCTCGTCGAACGCCGGCGACGAGGTGCTCGCCCGAGTGTTCAAGGTGCTGGTCGAGCCGCACGTCGGCGAGCTGTGCATCGTGCGCGTCTATTCGGGCACGCTATCGTCGGGGATGGTCGTGGCCAACGCCACTCGCGACGAGAAGGAGAAGATCGGCGCCATCCTGCGCCTTCGAGGCAAGGACCGAGTCGACGCGCAGGACCTGGGCCCGGGCCAGATCGGCGCCCTCCTCAAGCTGCGCACGCTTCGTTGGGGCGACACGGTCGCCAGCGACAGGCGCATGCTTCGCTTCCCCGATCCCAAGATTCCCGATCCCTACATGTCGGTGGCGCTCCACCCGGCCACGGCGCAGGACACCGAGAAGCTGTCCAACGCCCTGAGCAAGCTCCGGGCCGAGGATCCCTTCATCAAGGCCGAGATGAACGAAGTCACGCGCGAGTTCGTCGTCTCCGGCACCGGTGAACTCCACGTCGACAACTTCGTACGCCGCCTTCGCGACCGTTACAAGATCAACGTCGAGACCGGCAAGCCGAAGATTCCCTACCGCGAGACGGTGCGCGGCAAGGGAGAGGGCCAGGGCAAGCACAAGAAGCAGTCGGGCGGTCACGGCCAGTTCGGAGACTGCCATCTGAGGATCGAGCCCAATCCCACCGGTGCCGGTTTCGAGTTCGTCGACGCCATCGTCGGCGGCAAGATCCCGAATCGATTCATCCCCGCGGTCGAGAAGGGCGTTCGCGAGGCGCTCGTCCGAGGCATCCTGGCCGGCTACCCGGTCACCGACCTGAAGGTGACCGTCTTCGACGGGTCATACCACGCTGTCGACTCGTCAGAAATGGCCTTCAAGACCGCCGCCTCGAAGGGCTTCAAGAAGGTCGCGCTCATGGCCAAGCCGATCATCCAGGAGCCGGTGATGAACGTCGAGGTCGTCGTGCCCGAGGCCAACATGGGCGACATCATGGGCGACCTCAACAGCCGGCGCGGACGCATCCTGGGGATGGAGCCCGACGGCAGGAAGCAGATCATCAAGGCCCAGGTCCCGCTGGGCGAACTCTACAAGTACATCATCACGCTCCGCTCCATCACCGGTGGCCGGGGCGAGTACACGATGACCCTGTCGCACTACGAAGAAGTGCCGGCTCACGTCGCCGAACAGATCATCAAGGACGCCGGCGTGGTCGAGGAAGAAGAGGACTAGGCCCGCGGGGCCCGGAAGGCGGATCGTGCTTCCCGGTTTCATCACCGAAGCTTGGGCCGCTCTCCGGGACTGGTTCGACCTGCGGGGTTACTACACTGCAAGCGAGCGAGCTGTCATCCGGCAGCTCGCTCGCGTCATCAACGAGCACCCCGAGAAGCCCGAGAACTACCTCGAACTGGCCGACTTCCACCAGGCCCGCAGCGACTTCGAGCGGGCCGCCCGCGTGCTCGGACGGATGCCGGTGCACATCCGGTCGCTGACGATGTCGGCCGACGCCCGCGCGCACGTCTTGCGCGAGGGCATGCGCCGGCGCGTGCAGATCGTGACGCCCGGTCTGACCGGCATGCGGGTCGGCCAGGCGGCCGCCCGGATGGCCACCGGCAAGGGCCACATGATTTCGCTCCACGACGTCATGGTCGAGGAGCTGCTCGAGGTGCGGGAGGTGCTGCTCGAGCTGCGGCGCGGCGGCGAACAGGGACAGCTCGAACTGCGCTACCTGCGGGCCGGCCTGCCCGACTGGCGGCTCACGCGCTTCCTGGAACGCGAGACCGCCCGCCACCGGCCCGACCTGAAGGACTTCCGCGTGCGTATGGAGGGCGAGCGGGTCCGGGTGCGCTGCGACTTCAAGGGCATTCCCCTCAGGTTGCACGCCATCCCGCAGGTCGTCTCGACCCAGACCGTCAGGGTTCGCTTCGACCCCTCCCCCAAGCTGTTCTGGGTCGTGCCCATTCCTCGGCGCGAACTGGAGAAGGCGCTCGAGGCGCTGGCCG